>CAZJUE010000310.1:0-3040 GCA_964549025.1 uncultured Anaerolineaceae bacterium
AGAAGCATCTAGGCCTGATGCTGCTGATCGCAGTGGCACTGGCGGCTTGTGCTCCGGCGGGACCGGACACCATCAAGATCGGCGTCAACGCGCCGCTGACCGGTGACATCCCCAAGGAGGGCGAGCAAACCAAGTTTGCGGCCGAAATGTGGCTGGAGGACATCGGCGGCGAGCTGACTATCGGTGGAACCACCTACACGGTCGAGTTGATCATCGAGGACAACGAGTCCAAGGCCGAATCGGCCGCGGCGGTCAACACCAAGCTGATCACCCAGGACGAAGTGCTGGTGATCGTCGGACCGCAATCCTCCAAACAGGCTGTTCCTGCCGGGGGCGTGGCGAACGACAACTCGACCCCGATGATCAGCCCGTGGTCGACCAATCCCAACACCACGCTCGATCGTCCTTGGGTCTTCCGGGTACCGTTCCTGGATCCGTTCCAGGGGCCGGTGGTGGCCAACTTCGTGTCTGAAGAGTTCGGCTTCACCAAAGCCGGCGTGCTTTACGACGTGGCCAGCGACTATCCCAAGGGACTGGCCGACAACTTCCAGGAGGGCTGGGAGAATCTCGGCCTGGAAGTGGTGGCGTTCGAGAGCTTCACCACCGGCGACACCGACTTCAGCGCCCAGCTCACCAACATCATGGATGCCGGAGCCGAGTTCATCTTCACGCCTCAGTACTACAACGAGGTGGGTTTGATCGTGCAGCAAGCGCACGAACTCGGATGGGATTCTCCAATTGTGGGCAGCGACAGCTGGGGCTCGCCTGACACAGTAGAGCTTTGTGGCGAGGACTGCTACGGGTTGTTCTTCAGCACTCACTATGCGGCCGAAGGCGCTACCGGCGCTACCAAAGCCTTCATCGACGAGTACAACACTAACTACGGCTACGTGCCGGCGGACGTGGCTGCACTAACCTGGGATGCCTTCAGAATCGTCGAGCAGGCCCTTCAGGACTGCGGCGAGATCACCGGTGACCTGGCGGCCGACCGAGAGTGCGTACGCGATGCCATGGCCGGCATCACCAACTTCGAGGGGATCACCGGCAACATGACCTTCACTGATGAAGGTGACCCCATCAAGTGCGCGGTGATCGTGCGGATCACCGACGAAGGCTTGTACAGCTTTTACGAACAAGTGTGCCCGTAGCGGACGGGTGACGCGCAGGTATGCTCCGCTCGAAGCGGCATACATGCTAGGACAATAGGGGCGGGCCGGGACCTCGGGTCCCGGCTTCGCCCCTGTACTTGTGAGGCTTGATGGAGTTCTTTTTTCAGCAGCTGGTCAACGCCCTGCAGCTCGGCAGCTTCTACGCGCTGATTGCCCTCGGTTACTCGATGGTGTACGGCGTGCTATTGCTGTTCAACTTCGCCCACGGAGACGTGTTCATGGTGGGCGCCTACATTGGGTTCTTCGTATCCAGCGGATTGCTGGCGTTGGGGCTGCTTGAGATTGTGCCGCTTCCAACCAGCGTGATGCTGGCGGTGATCCTTGTGCTAACCATCATCATGGCCATGTTCCTGAACTCGATTGTTGGAATGCTGGTGGAGCGCATCGGTTACCGACCGCTGCGTGATGCGCCGCGCGCCTCGGCGGCAATCACCGGGCTGATGATCGGCATCATCCTGGAGACCGGCAACCTGGCGCTGCTTGGCGCCACCCGACTCAGCTTCCCGGCCCTGATCGAGACCGCCACCTTTGACATCAGCGGCGTAAGCCTGACCAACAAGAAAATCCTGATCGTCTTGCTCTCGATCCTGCTGATGCTGGGGCTAAACGCCTTCGTTCGAAACACTAAATGGGGCATGGCCATGCGGGCCATGGCTTACGACTACGTGGTGGTTCCCTTGATTGGCGTGCCGATCAACCGAATCGCGCTGCTGACCTTTGCGCTTGGATCGGCCTTGGCCGCCGCAGCCGGCATCTTCTTCGGCATCGCTTATCCGGTGCTCGATCCCAATATGGGGATCCGCTTGGGGTGGAAGGCTTTCGTGGCAGCGATCCTGGGGGGTCGCGGTTCGATTCTCGGCGCCGGACTCGCCGGCTTTCTGCTCGGGTTCCTGGAGATCTTCGTTGCAGCCATCTTCCCCTCCACCATGCGCGACCTGATCGCCTTTGGCATTATTCTGATCATTCTGACCTTTCGACCTCACGGTTTCTTCGGCGAGCCTTACAGCGCACAGCTGAGGCTCTAATCGCGATTCGAATTCGGAACAGCTATGGAAGCTACCCTACCGGTAAGAGGAAAAAGGCTCAGCCAGCTGCTAGGCGGCCTGCGAGCCCGGCTCCGGCAATATTGGGAGCCGTATCGGGCCACCCCGGTCATCGGTTGGCTGCTGGCCGCGCTGGTGGCGGTGCTGCTGGAGCAGCTGGTCGGAAGTGGGCTGGCGCGGCTGCTCGGAATGTCGCGGGCACCGGCGCTTTTCGGGTTCAACATCGCTTTGAGCACACCTGGCCTGATCCCCAGTGCCTTCGCCTACGTGCTGGTGATCTACCTGTTGCCGATAGCGGTGGTGGCCAGATACGGGGCTGCGCTGGCCAATCGGCTGGCGGCCTGGCTGCTCAAGTTCCCGACGCTGTTCTCGGCGCTGGTACATGTCGGCTTGCTATATGCGGTTCTCCACTTATGGACCGGGGTCAGCGACTATCGCCTGCTGGTCGCCAAACTGACCATGATCGCGGTGATCGTCACCCTGAGCCTGAACGTTGTCAACGGGTACCTGGGCGAGTTCTCATGCTCCCATCCTGGTTTCATGGCGATCGGAGCCTACGTCTCGTCGGTCTTCACCATCGTGCTATTCGTCGATGAGAACCGCTTTGGCGCGCCGCTGCTATCTCCCGAGCTTGGGCCGTTCTTGTTCCCGGTATCGCTGGTGCTGGCCGGCGCAGCGGCGGCGCTCAGCGCCTTGCTGGTGGCGATCCCTTCATTCCGCACCCGCGGCGATTACCTGGCGATCATCAGCCTGGCGTTCATGTTCATCGTCAAGAGTCTGTTCGAGAACCTGGAGGTGGTAGGCGGGCCGCGTGGCCTGAGCAATCAG
>CAZJUE010000311.1:0-3038 GCA_964549025.1 uncultured Anaerolineaceae bacterium
CCACGATCACGAACATGGCAATTGGCACGTACCAGATTCACAACTCGATCTCCTCCGGCACGTTGGGCAGGAACATTTCCGGCGCGTTGAGCACGTATTTCAGAACCACCGCCGCGGCGAGCGCCAGCAGCACCTGCACCAGGAATTTCCAGCGCCCCTTCAACCCCTCCGCGAAGCGGCTGCCGCGCACGCCCATCCAGTCGTCGACCGCGCCCAGCAGGCCATAGGCGAGCATGATTCCCATCGGCAGCAGGATCGAACGGCCGATCACCGCCAATTCGGACAGGATGGTGACCAGGTTCAATACGCCGGTAATGCCCAGCACCGGGATGATGAACAGCCAGCCGCCCATGGTCGGGGTGCCCAGCTTGGTGAAGTGCCGCTGTGGCCCCTCGATACGGATTTGTTTGCCGACTTTCAGCAAACGCAGCACTTGAATCAGCGGGCCGCCCCAGATCACCACCATCAGGAAGGTGATTCCCCCCAGGCTGAGCGCCGCGGCAACTTGCGTCAATCGGACTGCTCCTCGAGGGCGTTAACGATCCGGTCCATGCGCAGGCCGCGCGAGCCTTTGATCAGCACCACGTCGCCGGCACCGATCAAGCCGCTCAGGTGCTCGATCGCCTGCTGACTGTCCTCCAGCGTGGTCAACGCCTGGTCGCTGAACCCGGCGCGCTGAGCCTCTTCGCCGATCCAGCGGGCCCGCTCGCCGACGGTCACCAATTGATCGACCAGCTCGGCGGCGCGAGCGCCAACCATCCGATGTCCGGCTTCTTCGAATTCGCCCAGCTCGAGCATGTCGCCCAGCACGGCGATCTTTCGCCCTTCCAATTCGTCCAGCAGATTGAGCGCCGCCAGCACCGAGGGCGGGGCCGCGTTGTAGGTGTCGTCCAGCAGGATCGCACCGCCGGGCCCGTTCACCGCCACCAACCGCAGCTGGCTGCCGGTCTGCTGCAGTCCGGCGATGATCTCGTCCCAGCTCAACCCTTCGGTCAGGCCGACCGCCGCCGCCCGCAGCGCGGTGTGCACCGAATGGCGGCCGAGCAGCGGAACCCGCACGTGGAAGGACTCGCCGCGGTGATGGAGCACAAAGCGCACACCTTCCAACCCCAACCCCTCGACCTCGCTGGCTGAAAGGTCCGCTTCGGGCGAAAGGCCGTAGGTGAAGACCTGGGCCTCAGTGCGCTCGGCCATCTCGCGCACCCGCAGGTCGTCGTAATTCAGGATCGCCACACCGTCACCGGGCAGGCTCTCGACCAGCTCGGACTTGCCGTCGACAATGGCCTGCATGCTGCCGGCCCGCTCCAGATGCACTTCGCTGATGTTGGTGATCACGCCCACCTGCGGCCGGGCGATCTCGCACAGCAGTGCAATTTCTCCGGGTACGTAGAAACCCATCTCCAGCACCGCCCGCTGGTGGGCGGCGGTGATCTGCAGCAGGCTGAGCGGCAGGCCGATCTCGTTGTTCAGGTTGCCGGCGTTCTTATGGGTGCGGAAGCGGCGGTTGAGCACCTCGGCGGTCAGCTCTTTGGTGGTCGACTTGCCGACGCTGCCGGTGATGCCGATCACCCGCAGGTCGAGCTGGCTGCGCCAGTGGCGGGCTACCGCCTGCAGCGCCTCCAGGGTATTGGGTACCAGCAGGCAAACCGGCAGCTCGGCCGGCTCGAGCTCGCCGCCGGCGGTGAGGTCGAGGGTCGGCCGGTCGGTTTCCACCGGCCGCTCGATCAGCGCCGCCAGGGCGCCGCGCTCGAAGGCATCCGAGACGTAGTCGTGCCCGTCATCCCGGGCGCCGGCGAAGGCGACGAACAGCGCGCCGGAGCGGACCTCCCGCGAATCAATGGCGGCGTCGCTGATGACAGCCTGCATGGAGGCCGCCTCGAGCTCGGGAACCTGCGCGCCGGTGATGGCCTCGATGACCGAGGCCAGGGTCAGTTTCGGATGAGTTGCCAGTTCAGCCCGCCGATCCATCAAATCCCGCCTCACCGGCTGACCATCTCCGGACGGATCTCCATGAGCACCACCAACCGCTGAGCGACCTGCTGGAACACCGGCGCGGCCACCACCGAACCCCAGGGCTAGATCTCCGGCCGGTCCAGCCGCACCAGCACTATGAACTGCGGGTTGTCGACCGGCCCCCAGCCAATAAAGGAGGCGATGGTGGCGCTGGGGTCGTATCCGAACTCGTCGGGGATTTGGGCGGTACCGGTCTTGCCGGCCAGCTGATAGCCGGCAAAGTCCGCGAATCGGGTTTCGGCCGAGAGCGATTCGGTGAGCATGTCGTTCAGCGTACGGGCGGTCTCGGCCGAGATCGGTCGGCCGAGCACGCTGGTCTGCGGCCAGTAGGCGCCGTCCGGGCCGACCACCTGACGCACGATGTGCGGCTGCACCATCACGCCCTGGTTGGCTACCGCGCTGACCGCAGCCAACAGCTGGATCGGGGTCAGCGAGACGCCCTGGCCGAATGAATTGGTGCCCAGGTCCGACTCGGTCCAATCCGGGTGGCGCACAGTGCGCAATTGGCCCTGGACCTCACCGGCCAAATCGACGCCGGTGGCGCGGCCGACGCCGAAGGCGGACAGGTAATCGTAGAGCGTGGGCGCGCCGAGCTGTTCGGAGGCCACCCAGGCCAGGCAGACGTTCAGCGAGTGCTCCATGCAGCCCAGCATGGTCTGCGGACCCCAGGCGTCGTTGTCCCAGTTCCGGATGGTGTTGCCGCCGACCTCGATGCTGCCGGTGTCGATGAACTGGGTATCCGGCTCGACTACCCCGGCATCCAAGGCGGCGGCCATGGTGAGGATCTTAAAGGTAGAGCCCGGCTCGTAGGTGGCGCCTACGCCGGGGGTAATCACCGGCTCCTCGCCCTCTTCAGTCTCCAGCCAGGGCTCATATAGATTGGGGTTCAAGGTGGGCCAGGCAGCCATCGCCAGGATCTCCCCGCTCTGCGGATCCATCACGATCAACTCGCCGCTGTCGGCGCCGGAGAACTCGATCGCCTCGGCCAGCTGCTGCTCGATCATTTGCTGGATGTCCAGATCCAG
>CAZJUE010000312.1:0-3028 GCA_964549025.1 uncultured Anaerolineaceae bacterium
GGTTGTAGGTCAACACCCGGCGCATCACCCAGTCCTGCCCCAATGATCCCAATGGATTGACCGTTGGATGGATGTACTGCAGCTCACCGGTGGCCAGAAATCCGGCTGGAACGATATAGTAGGATCCGATTTCACCCGCAGCCAACGCTTCCCTAGCCTGCGACTCGCTGGCAAACTCCTTCAACGCATCCAGCGGCACGTCCTCGGGCAGCTGCTGAATAATCCCGGCCAGGTCAATGTAGCCTTCTAGCTCGATCTCATCGGCAGGGGCTTCCACCGGCTCGTCGACTGCCTGCTCCGAGCCGCTCAGCGTGGCGGCGGCCAGGATCCCCACACCGAGCAATGGAAGGACGAAGGACAGCACGATGAAGCCCGGCTTCCGCAGCAGCGTTACGAGCTCATAGCGGGCGACCAATATCGACTTCATCTCAAGCTCCCGCCGCGTTGGCCGTCGAGCCGCGCAGCAATTCGCGCAGCCGCAGCCGCTTGCCATATCGAAGGTGGCCCAAACGGAAAGCGCGTCCCGCCAGCCAGATTGCACCGATCGCCAGTACCACCTGGATGGCGGCGCTCGCTCCGACCTGCCAGGCCGGGACCACGACCAGCATGTTGCGCATGGCGATGGTCAGGATCGAGGTCAGGGGCAGCAGGCTGAGCGCTACCGCCAGCGTGCCGTGCGGATCGCCGGCAATTGCCAGTAGTGCATACAGCGGCGCCATCAGCACCAGGAACAGTACCGAACCCAGCGATTGGCCCTCCGGTGCATCCACCACAGTCGCCCCAAGCGTGAACATTACCGCCGCGGCGAAGATGTAGCTCGGGAAAGCTACTGCGGCGACCGACAGCAGGCTGCCCCAATCGGGATCGGGGTCTTGGAACCAGGTCAGGTCGAAAACGCTGCCGGCCAGCCATCCCGCCAGCACGGCAATCAACGCCCAGAAAGCCAGCTGCAGCAGGTTGGCGAAAATAATTCCGATCAGCTTGCCGGTCACCAATTGCGAGGGGGAAATCGAAGTCATCACCACTTCCATCGTGCGGTTGCTTTTCTCGTCCACCACCCCGCTCATCAGCGAACCGCTGCCGATCAGCAGCAAACCGCCGAATGCCAGCGCAAGTGCAATCGGCATCACCGACCCAATCGGCGGGCCGCCGCCGGGAAACACCCGGCTGCCTTCAGGATTGCGGATGGCCAACTCGCTGCCGGCCACCGCTCGCCAAGCCAGATCCGCCGGTAGCTCGTCCAGCAAGTTGAAGCGCAAGTAATCCATGAACTCTCGGGCTGCCCCGGAGTCGGGCCGTTTACGGTACACAGCGGTAACATGGCGCGTCTCGATGAAATCCGCCGGCACCAGGTAATAGGCCTGAAGCTCGCCACCATCCAGCGCTTGTTGGGCAGCGTTCTCGTCAGGGTAAGGCCGGATCTCAATCTCGCCATCAGCGATCTCCGCTGGCGGCGTACGGCCACCGCTCAATACCCCGACGGCATCCACGTAGCCGATGGGTAGATCGCTCTCACCGGCGATTCCTAGCAGGATCCCGGGCACAATGGTCACCGCAAGGAAGAGTGGAAGGCTGAACAGCACGAAAATAAAGCTGCGTTTGAAGATCGTACGGCGGATTTCCTCTACCGCAACGATCAGCGTTTTGTTCATTGGACTGCGCCGCCCTCCCGCACCACCCGGATGAAGATCTCGTCCAGCGTCGGCAGGGCCACCTCGAACTGCTCGAGACGTAGCTGGCGATCGACCAGCTCCCGCAGCACTCGCTGCGGATCGGTCCCACCAGATAGATTGAGGCGCACCGTGCCGTTGCCTGCGCTGACCTGCTGCACACCCTCGAGCTCCGGCAGTTCACCTTCGGCGCGCACCAGCACCGCTTCGCCAGCGAACTGACGCCGTATCTCCGCCAGCTTGCCGTAGAGCAGATTGCGCCCGTGGTTGATCAGCAGTATGCGGTCGCAGAGTTCCTCCACCTGATGCATCTGGTGAGTTGACATCACCACCGTTTTTCCGCGCTGCTGCAGGTCTCGGATCAGATCCTTGACCGCCTGGGTGTTGATCGGATCGAGCGAGGTGAACGGCTCGTCAATGATCACCAGCTCCGGGCCGTGCAGCAGGGTAGCGATGATCTGCGCCTTTTGCTGCATGCCCTTGCTCAATTCCTTGACCTTCTTCTGTCTGTGTTGCGCCAACTCGAAGCGGGTCAGGTAGTTGTCCAGACGCTCCCGCGCCTCGGCGGCCGGAACACCCTTCAAGGAGGCCAGGTACAGCAGGCATCGTTCTAACGGCACATCCTGGTACAGGCCGCGCTCCTCCGGCATGTAGCCAATCCGGTCCTTCTTGGCCTCGTTCATCGGGCCGCCAAGCACCGCGACCGAACCGCGATCGGGCCGGAAGATATCCAGGATCAGGCGAATGGTGGTGGTCTTTCCGGCGCCGTTCGGACCAAGCAGGCCGAAGATCTCGGCCGAGCCGACTTCGAAAGCAACGTCCGCCACCGCCTGCGTTTCACCGAATGATTTCGCCAGACCAGAAACTTCGATCACGTTCATGATTTTCCTCTCGCTCGTCTTCCTCCCGGTGCTGTACTGCCGGCAGACCGCGTGGCTGGCGGGGGACGCCGCAGTTCAACTCCCAAATCGAGCTGGATCGTCGGCTGGTGCCAGCCGAGGCGCCGCGCCCGACGAACACCGCTCCATAAGTGTGCCGCTTTTGGATCGATCCTACCTGAGGTGGGCCTGACAGCAACGCGACGGACCAATCAACGCCTGGCCTCCGCGTGTTCGCGCGCAGCAGCATGCTGCCGCGCTCACCTAGCTGGTGAGGAGTTAGGGCAGACCAAGCCTAATCTGGCCGATCCGATTATGCCGGCTTTGAGGTGGCTCGCTTTGCCGGCTCCGCAAGCGGAAGCAGCGCAGTCCCGATGACCTCCAGCCGTCGCTGCAGACTGTATCGCCGGTCCGGTCGATGCATAGAGTCCTGTGACCGCGGATCGACGACCGCGATTCCGAAGCGCACGGCGGCCAGCC
>CAZJUE010000313.1:0-253 GCA_964549025.1 uncultured Anaerolineaceae bacterium
CCTCCGGCTCCGCACGCTCCAGCGTATCGCTGAGATACTCGAGCGCGGATTCCTGGGAATCGGCCGCGATGGCCTGCAGCGCACGAGCTGCGAGCAAACCATACCCCCACCCGGCCTGCTCCGCCTGATCGTAGGCCACCTCCAGCCGCTCGCGGGCGTGGTCGGCCCGGCCCGCTGCCAGACTGATGCGGGCAGTATTCAGATCGAGAAAGCGGTAGAAGGCATGGGCGTCCTGCTCGGCTGGTGTTGCCTC
>CAZJUE010000313.1:263-3008 GCA_964549025.1 uncultured Anaerolineaceae bacterium
AGCCAAGCTCGGGCACTGTCTAAATCCTGATTTGCCAAAGCCAGTTGCGCGTGGCAGGCGATCTTGCGAGCCGCCGTAAGCCGTGGCAGTTCGCCGTCGGCCGCGAGCTCGTCGGCCTCATGCAGCGCCTGCTCGGCCGCTCCCAGGTCTCCCAACTGCAGGTAGGAGTGCGCGCGCTGAATCTGGCAGGCCACCTGGAACTCGAGGTTTTGGATCTTGGTCGCCAGCTGCGAAGCACGTTGAAGATGCTCCCAGCTCTGCTCCAGCTGGTTGCGTTCGAAACGCAGCGCGGCCAGATCGAGATGGGCGATAACCGCGGTGGGGACCTGGTCGCCGACCTGCAAGGCCTCCTGCATTCGCTGTTCCGCGTCGGACAATTGTCCCTGAGCGGCCAGCGTACGACCGAGGAACACCAGAGCGGTGTGGGCTGCGTAGCGGTTGCCGGTAGCCTGGGAGTCAGCCAACCCCTCCCGGAGCAATCGGGCGGTCTCCTGCAGCTCACCCAGGTGCCAGGTGATGATCCCCAAGTTTACTGACAGGTTGCCGCGGCCGGCTCGGTCACCATCGGGCAGCAGCGATAGCGCCCGCCTGGAGAGCTCGACCGTGCGCGGCATATCGCCCTGAGTCCGAGCGATGAAGGCCTCAGCGGAGGCGATTTCGCCCTGCATCTGGTCAGAGACGGATGCCCCTCGCTTCGCTTCCTCCAGCATCGCTGAGGCCGGTTCCAGCTGGCCGGCCAGCAACAGCGACCATGCGTAGGCAATGCTGAGTGCGGGCTGGTTCAGCCGAACCGAATCCGGCACCTGCTCACACCAGGCCAACAAAGTCGTGATTTCTCCGTTGCGGAGTGCCCGATCGCTCGCCTGAGCGATCAGACGCGCAGCCCGATCCCAGTGTTGTCCAGCCAGCGCGTACTTGATCGCTTCGGCGGGCTGGCTGTGGGCTTCAAACCATCGGCTCGCTCGCAACTGCAGGATCGTTTCGAGCTCCGCTTCGACAATCCGCAGCCGGTGCAGCAGCAAGTCACGGAACAGCCGGTGATACCGGTACCAACCTCCGCTATCGTCCAACGGCACAATGAAGAAATGCCGGCGCTCGAGATCCTCGATTGTGGACTGACCGGCAGCTTGCTCGGTAAGCGCGTCACACAACTCAGCACAGAAGCGATCGAGCACTGCGGTCTGCAGCAGGAAACGCTGGCGTTCCTCCGACTGGCGTTCGAATACCTCTTCAAAGAGGTAGTCCAGCACAAAGCGACTGCTTCCAGTGAAGGAGCGAATGAACTCCGCCAAATCGGATACGCCCTGTATCGAGAGCGCGGCCAGCTGTAGCCCGGTCACCCAGCCTTCGGTGCGGCGGGTCAGCGCCTCCGTTTGGCTGCGATCCAGCCTGGTACCCAACTTCTGCTGAAAGAACTCGTCGGCCTCCTGCTCCAAGAAGACCAGGTCGGTCTGCCGGACCAGCATAGCTTCCCCGCGAGCTTCCAAACGCGGCAGCGCCAGCGGTGGATCCTCCCGCGAGGCGATAAGAAGGTGAACGGAATTTGGAAGGTGTTCGACCAGGAACTGCAGCGCTTGATGGACCGGCATGCTCTGGATCGTGTGGTAGTCATCCAGCCCCAGTAGCAACCCTCCGTCGGCGCCGGCAAGCTCGTTGATCAGTGCGGTGAGTAGCTGCTCTTGCGGCGCAGGCTGAGGGGCCGCAAGCATGGCCTGAGCTTGCTGGCCGAGCGTCGGTCGGGCGCGCTGGACGGCACCCACCAGATAGCGCAGGAAACGAATCGGATCGTTGTCCTCCGGCTCCAGGGTTAGCCAGCCGACGGGGATATCAAGCGTCGACAGCCACTGGGCTGCGAGTGTGGTCTTTCCGTAGCCAGCCGGTGCGGCGATCAGGGTTAGCTTGCGCACAAACCCCAGCCCGTCGATGAAGCCCGCTGAGAGGCGTTGCAGCAGGCGAGGCCGTTCGACCAGCCCAGGTTTCAACGGAGGTGGAGCGAGCTTGGTTTCCACCAACGAGAGCGGCCAACCTGGCTCTTCGCCGGTCATCGGTTTTCAGCCCCGACCGATTGGTGTGCTTGCATCGTGCGAGTGGAGCAGCGTCGTTCGCAATCCATTCTACGTCATTCAACTCGCCTGATCCGCGGACGCGATAGCCGATTCAAACATGCAGCCCACCGAGAAATGCATTTCTACCGTAGGTATTGCGCGTTTTTTTAGCTTAACAAGCCTCTCGAGATCGATGATGTTTGTCGGCGCTCCTGTGGACCGAGGCAACCCGCGGATTGGACAACTGGCCAGCCGAGAATCTGACCAGCTGGCTGATGATCGATGCCCGCAGCGACGATAGGCTGTGGGCCTACTGGAGATCGACATTGCGAAGACCAAACGTCATTGTGATCGGGGCGGGTATCGGTGGCATCGCCTCCGCGGCGCGGCTGGCACGACGTGGCTATGAGGTCACGGTAGTCGAGTCCCGCCAACATCCTGGTGGCCGTTGCGGCCAGTTATCGATCAACGGTCACCGTTTTGACACCGGACCGACGCTTTATCTCATGCCAGAGATCTATGCCCAAAGCTTCGCCGAGCTCGGTGCACGGATCGAGGATCACCTGGATCTGCGTCGGGTCGATCCCAGCTACCAGCTCCATTTCGCCGACGGGAGCTCACTTGCGCTCACCTCGGACCTGCAAGTCATGCAGGCGCAGCTCGAAGCGATTGAACCGGGCAGCTACCCCGCCATGTTGCG
>CAZJUE010000314.1:0-2997 GCA_964549025.1 uncultured Anaerolineaceae bacterium
CCCATTGCCCAGCACTGCCAGCGCCCCCAACCCGCCAGCATTCCCTGGATCAATGATTTCCCGGGTGGGAGCGGAGGGTTGCGTAGGCAAAAGAACAAGGTCGTTGGGGTCGGCTGGAACTGGCTCGCTGCCATTCGCAGAAGTCCCAGAAGGGTTGGCAGCCAGTGATTCTTCGGCGGGCTGCGTTTCTCCGCAGCCCGCCAAGCCGATCGTCAAAATCGTTGCGGTCAAGATCCCAATCGGGCAGATCCAGATCCGGGCGATATCCATTCGTGGAGCCGATGGCTAGCGCGCCCACTCATGCGTGTCAATGGCCAGTGATCCTATCAGCGCGTCCAGCGTCTCCAAATTCGGCTCGAAATCACCCGCCTCGAGGACGTCCAGCCCTGAAGCCGCATCGGCGACATAACCCTGGTAGTCTTGATTAAAGGCTTCCCAGTCCTCAACCTGAATCTGATCCGGCAGGATCGAAACGTGGACGGGGAAGAACGCGGCGATGTACAGTCCCCCGTCATCGGTCAATCCCTGGAAGGTGTAAAAAACTTCCGGATTGACAACCGGGGCAACGCCTTGCGAATAGCGGGCGATGTACCGAACGCCGCGGCCCCCTTGAAATGGCAGGGCTTGAACCTGAGCCTGCAGATCCTGGGCGCTATTGAACGTGGGCAGCAACGGCAGTTCTCCTCCAGCGGGAGGCGCGTCCCCATCAAGTAGCGCGCTGAGTGCTTCAATCCTCTCGCTGGCCAATGGGCTGATCTCGGCATATTCCGTGGTTGGGAAGACGAAGATCTGCGGTCGAATACCCAGATCATCAGGAGTCTGATAACTCAACCAGGGAACCCAACCGGGCTGGAGATCAGCGAACGGTCCATACGCGGTGTAGGGAGCGGTGAAGTCGAATCGCAAATGCTCCGGGATGTCGTTGTAGACGAACCCCGATGGATCGACGAAGGCGGGAATCGTTAGCGCGGACGCTCCCTCTGCCAGCGACGGCCCATATGCAAAGCTGACCCCTTCGACGGTGACCCGATGCTTGCTGCTGACAGTAGTCTGCCCCGCCAGCTGATCGCCTGAGTCATATGTGGGACCTTGCTTGGCAGAGTTGACAACGCAGGCGGCCAGCAGGGAGGCACCAACGAGAGGCAGCGCCAACAGTGTAGCGGGCTTCACGGATCACCTCCGCACAGATCTCGATTCCGATTCGCCATTCTGGGATCTGGATGTCCTGCAAACGTCGTGTCCCTGTGTCAAACCGGTGTTGGAGATGCGGGCCATGTCGTAGATTCTTGCCCCTATGCACTTGACACGGAGCTGGAAGAAGGGCCGAAGATGTTCCGCGCCGTCGTGGGAAGGGGTCAGGTGACCGTCATGAGCGGTCGCAAAACTCCCATTGCACGGCCTGGCCAGACTTGATTCCCTAGTCATGCGCCGGAAGGTCCAGGTGGTGCGGAGTGACCCCAAGATCCTTTGGACGCGTTGATCCAGCACTCTCAATCCTCCCTGCGCATTGCCCGTCCCGGGCAATGCGCCGATGCCCGCGCGCAGCCCAGCCCTGCGGCGTTCCCAAACGGTCAGCCTGAATCGAGCTGACGCGGGTCGCGCGATTCATACCGTTCTGTCATTCCTTCAAGATGGGTTTTGGACATTCGGATGCTATGGTGCGTTCCATATCCTTGGCGGCGGAGTCGACTCTTCGCTGTTCACGCACCAGCCGGTTAGCTTCGACGTGGGCCTGGGATGGCCGGGGATGGTCAAGATCCTGCTGGCCATCGCGGTGGCGGCCGTCCTGCTTCTGGCGTCGCTGGAATGGTTGGTGGTTCGTCGCATCTGGCAGCGCAGAGTCAGACAGGTCGCTTTGACAGCTGTGGAAAGCCAAGCCTAGGTTAAGGAACAAATGATGATGAGAACAAACCGTAGCTTTGCTGCACTGGTGCTGCTGACAGGGGTGCTGATCGCCGGATGCGGCTCCCGCCCAAGCGTAGGAGCGCTCAGGACCGATACGCAATCGGTCGAACTGGGAGACGCTGAATCCGTCCGCGTCGAGATCGAATTTGGCGCGGGCGATCTGGTGATTGGCGCCGGGGCGTCCCCACTTCTGGAGGCGGACTTCACTTACAACGTCGCCCAGTTGAAGCCCGAGCTGGAATACAGCGGCGGCACCCTCACGATTTCCCAGCCCGATGCAAAGGGTTTGCCGGTCCTGCAAGGCATCGGCGACTTCCGTAGTGAATGGGACCTGCGACTCAACAGCGAGGTGCCTCTCGATCTGAGGGTCGATATTGGGGCCGGAACCGGCCGACTGAATCTGGCTGGGCTCGCGCTCACTAATCTCGACATCGTCCTTGGCGCGGGTTCGAGCACCATCGATCTGGGTGGTGACTGGGAACGGGATCTGGAAGTGTCCATCGATGCGGGCGCAGGCGATGTCCGTTTGCGACTGCCACACAACATGGGCGCGAGTGTGGAGGTCGACGGGGGTTTGACCGTCGTTGACGCACCCGGTTTAGCCAAGGATGGCAATGTCTACACCAACAGCGCTTACGGCAAATCAGAAGCAACGCTGCGCGTGGAGATCTCCTCCGGCCTCGGTCAAGTGATTTTGGAAGTCGAGGACGGCGAGACGGCAGACATCACCGTGCCCGGGGCGGATTAGTTCGAACGCCGTCAGCCTGCGCACGGCCGGAGAGAATGACATGAATTCAGACGAGTTAGTAATTCGCACCGACGGCCTGGGCAAGTGGTATGGGGAGGTGCATGCCCTCGAATCGCTTGATCTAAGGGTCCCGCAGAAATCGATCTTTGCCTTTTTGGGGCCCAACGGTGCCGGCAAAACCACCACCATCAAGCTGCTGTTGGGGCTGATCAGTCCGACCAGTGGGAGCGGCGAGATCTTTGGCAAAGACATCGTCCGCGAGAGCGTCGATGTCCGTGCAAATATCGGCTATTTGCCCCAGGAGGCTCGTTTCTACGAACATATGACCGCCCGCGAGACGCTCG
>CAZJUE010000315.1:0-2968 GCA_964549025.1 uncultured Anaerolineaceae bacterium
GCCGGCGCTGTGTCCGGTAAAGCGCCACTCCCACATGGCCGGGCTTCATGCGGGTGATCTTGGCGACCTCCTTAGGCGGCAAGAGAGTGAAAGGAAAGCGCCCTCTCGGGCGCTTTCGATTGGGTAGTGAGGATCGGGAGGGGGTCGGATTCCCTGGACTGGCCGCAAGGGCAGGCGAACCTACGACCTTCAAGTTCTGAGCCTGAGTTCTGCTTATGCACCTCGGCTCGTCTGGTCCGTCTCTGTCCCAAGCCCTGGTTGGCTTTCTCAGCCAGTGTCGGTGAGGACGGAGAAATTGGTCAGTAACGCCCTCGGTTTCGTCGTATCATAGCGGCGAACCCACATCACTCGACGATGAGGGATCGTCGGTTCAACCGCGCTGAGCGGGCGAGAGGACAGCTTGAGCGATCACGCGATCTCAGTGCAGGCACAATCCGCCGAAGCGGCCGGCACCCCCGCGGCCAATCTCCCACGCAACCGTCGAACACACAGCCGCTCCGCCATCCCGCTGCGACTGTTGTGGCTGACGCTGCTGGTCGCGCTGCTGGCTGTGTTCGTCGCCGGAATCCCCGATAGCTATGAGCTGCTTCGAGCCGGAGCCATAGGAATATATATGGAATTGGGCCGCGAGGGCCAGACCGTGATTACGCCTATCCCCGGTCAGGCCGCAGAGCGGGCCGGCGTCCGCCGCGGGGACGTGCTGCTGGCGGTCGATGGCGTCCCGGTGCCTTCAGGCGGTCTTGGGCGGGAAGGGACGTCCCGGATGCGCGTCGCAGCGGGGGAACCGGTAACACTCACCATCGCCCGAACGGACGGCGAGGTCGTCGATCTCACCTTCAATCGCCGGCACGCGGCGCAGAGCAGCTTAGGCATCACACCTGAGGCCTATGCGCTGGCGCTGGTCGGGGCCGGGGTGCTGTTTGTGCTCGCATACAGCATTCCGGCAGCAGTCATTGCCTTGCGGCGCCCGAATGACTGGATGGCCGCATTGATCTGGCTCACCCTGGTGTTGATCGCAATTTTCAACTCCCGGGCGAATGCCGCAACAAGGTTTTCCGACAGCGCGGTCGGCATCGCCATCGCCGCGGCCTATCAGGTTGCTGTGCTGCTGGTGCTGCTGACCTTTCCCGATGGCCGCTTCGTGCCGCGCTGGACGCGCTGGTACCTTCTGATTGGAGTGGCTTGGATCGCGGTCAAGCTATCGCCAATTCCCCCAGCGTGGGAGCTGATGCTCTCTCCGGCCTGGGTCCTAATCGACTTCCTGGTCTTCGGCCTTGCGATATCGGCGCAGCTTTACCGCTACCGCAAAGCGTCTGACCCAGTCGCCAAACAACAAACCAAGTGGCTGGTCTACGGTTTCTTGGTGGCCTTCCTGGTGCAGTACGCCTACTACATCCCCCACGAGCTTGTGCCGGGCTTCCAGGGGCGTTCGGTGTTCGAGTTCGTCGGTTCCATCATCAACCACCTGTTGATGCTGATCGTGCCGGTCGCCTTTACCTACGCCATTCTGCGTTATCGCCTTTATGACATCGATCTGATCATCAACCGCACGCTCGTTTACGTGCCGCTAACGGCCATCGTAGCGGGTGTCTATACAGCCTCCGTCGTCTTTTTCCGAAACCTATTCGTCTCCTTTACTGGTGAGACCTCTGACGCGGTAATTGTGCTCTCGACGTTGGTGATCGTAGCGGTCATCAACCCGCTCAAAGACGTCTTGCAGGGGGCCGTTGACGAGCGTTTCCAGCACGCCTCACGGGCAGATCGAGTGCTGCAGGACTTCGAGCTACAACTCAGCGACCGGATGCACGCAGTCCAGGCCGGCCCAGTCATCCGGCGGCTGCTTGAGCATGCCGTCCGGGCATATGATGCACCGGGCGGCGCGGCCTATCTTGTGAGCAGCCGCGGGAGGCCCCGACTGCTGCTCACCGCTGGCGAGTGGGTCAGCGAGGGTGCGGTCAGCGTGGAAGTACGCAACGCACTGCAGAGGTATGGCGTGATCAAGCTTTGCCCTCCGCGGAGTGGTTCTGGCTACTCTGAGACCGACCTGGAGCGATTGCGAACCACGGCCGCGCTGGTCGGCGCTGCAATCGAGGAAGACCGAAACCTTTAGCCGCTAGGACCTGGCCCGCCGGAACCGTCTTACACCTTGGTTCGCCGGCTGAGGCGCCGCAGCGTATTCAAGTCGGCTGGCTTGGGCCCGGCCAATCCCCTGCGGTGTGACATCGACCAAATGGAAAGGAGCACCGGTTCGGTGCTCCTTGTGTCAGGTAGCGGGGGTCGGATTCCCTGGACTGGCCGTCAGCCTGCGGCCGCAAGGCAGGGCAGGCGAACCCCGTTCGGGCCGGCGCCCTGCGGGCGCAGCCCGCGGGGCGAACGGCCGACGACCTTCAGGTTACACCGTGCCGCGCCGGCACGGCGCGGTGTGAGCCTGAGTTCTGCTTCTTGCACCTCGGCTCGTCAGGCTTTCGAGATCGGGCAACCCTGCGATCTGTAGTTCTAAATGGCCTGGCGAGTTGTGGTGTTCGAATCAATCTTGCACCACCAATCCTCCGGCGAGCTGCCCGAAGCTAAGATCAAACATGCCTTGACGTTTGCCCGAGCCGGGAATCAGGCTCCAAGCTCCGGGCAACGGCGGGGGCCGGGCGCTTCCTTTCTGCTTTCTTGCTGCTGGAGCAAAGCACCTTGAGTGGCAGCTTCCTGTGATACATTCGGAAGAAACGTTCCTGAACGTACCTGTCGACTACGTCAATGACATTCCAGGGACGGTAGCCACATGCCGCCTGTCAAAGATCAAGCTTGGGATCACCATGACCTCACAGCCGCCACAGCTCATCACGAAGTTGAAAATGAGAGAAATCGCGATGCAGAGCCCCAGAGCCAATTGGAAGGCGGACGATGCTGAATAACGGAATGCCCGAACCCAAACTCGCCAAACGCCGCAGGGCAACTCGATAATGATCTTTGGTTG
>CAZJUE010000316.1:0-2957 GCA_964549025.1 uncultured Anaerolineaceae bacterium
TCATCGGCGGCGTGCGGGCGGGAGTCAGCGCTGCCAGCCAGGTGGTGTCCTACCTCGGTCTGGTCAACCACTTCTACGACAACCTGTACCAGGGCATTCTGGATCTCGGCGACCTGGTCTACTACGTCAGCCTGACCGCCCTTGCGCTGTTTCTCTCCAGTCAGGTCGTCGAAAGCAGGCGCTGGCGATGACTTTCGAGTTCGAGCGAGCCCGCCTGGCAGTTGTCTCTTACATTCTGGCGGCGCTGATTCTGCTGGCCAGCGGGGTGCGCTACCTGTTTGTGCCGCTGGTGGACGACCTGACTCGGATCGGGCTGGTCGCCGGGGTGATCTTCATCGCCCTCGGGATCTTTCTCGACCCAGAGCGGATCAAGAATGCGCTTTCCGGCCGCCAAGGGCGGTATGGCAGCAATGCCGTACTGTACAGCATTGCCTTCACCGGCATCCTGGTGGTGCTTAATGTACTGGCGGCCAACTATCCGCAGCGCCTCGACCTGACCGAAGATCAGGAGTTTTCGCTCACCCGTGAGACCGAACTGCTGCTGAGCGAACTTAGGCAGCCGATCCATTTGATCGGGTTTTACTCTCCGGATCGGACCAGCTCGCGCGATCAGATCCGCCCGGTCTTGGACTTGTACGAGCAGCACAGCGACGGCTTGGTGACCTTCGAATTCATCGATCCGCGCTCTGATCCGCTGGCGGCCGATCTCTACGGAATAACCCGGGACGGCTCGATGGCGGTGGTGGTGGGCGAGGAATCGCAGGTGGTGGACTTCCCCAGCGAGCTGGAGATCACCTCAGCCATCGTGGGCCTGACGAATCCCGAGAGCAGGGCGGTTTACTTCTTGACTGGTCACGGTGAGCCGGAGTTCGACAGCTCGGGAGATGCCGGGCTGGGCCAATTGGTAAACGTCCTGGAGAGAAAAAACTACCTCGTAGATCAACTGAACTTGCTGGTGCAGCCGGAGATCCCTGGCGATGCGGTGGTGCTGGTGATCGCCGCGCCGCAGCGACCGCTAGCCGAAGAGGAACTCCAGGTAATCGACGGCTATTTAGCGCAGGGCGGATCGCTGCTGGCCATGCTTGAGCCGACGGCCAGCTTCGGCCTTGAGGCGGACCAAGAGCAGTTGAATGACTACCTTGGTGAAACGTGGGGGATCCATGCCCGCAACGACATCGTGGTCGACCTGGCCTCGGCCCTGGACCCGCTGATCGGACTGTCCGCCAGCTACGGAAGTCATCGGATCACGCAACGCATGCAGGGTCTGGGGACCCTCTATCCGACCGTCCGAAGCATAGAGGATACGCAAGCTGACAGCTCCGATCTGGCCTTCGCTGGGCTGGTTATGAGCAGCGAGCGTTCCTGGGGAGAAACCGACTTCGCCGGGGTCAGCCAACTGGAGGCGCAGTTCGACGAAGAAACCGAGGCCGCCGGGCCGCTGATCATGGCCGCCACGGTGACCGATCCGAGCCGAGGCACGCGGGTTGTGGTAATCGGAGATGCCGATTTCGCCAGCAATGGCTGGATTATGGTCGGGGGCAATCAGGACTTCGCGGTGAACAGCATTGATTGGGCCGCCAAGCAGGACAACCTGATCGACATCACGCCGCGCCCTCGCACCACCCGCCAGGTGCTGCCGGCGACCCGGAGCACGGTACTGCTGCTGGTGATCGGAACCGCGGTGCTCATCCCAGGAGGGATCCTGGCTGCTGGGGGGCGTGTGTGGTGGAACCGTCGGAAGCAAACTTGATCGAAGGCGGCTATGCATGAAGCATGATTAGACGCCAGACCGTTGTCGTTCTGCTGGTATTCGCAGCGCTGGTCGTCCTGGCGGTTGTGCTGAACCGCTCGACCGGCCAGGAGCCAACCCCGGAGCTCACCCCAACTCCCGAACCAGTTTGGAGCGTCGAAAGTAGTGAGATTGTGGGTTTGACGGTGGAGGATCTGCGTCAGGAGCTGACGCTTGAATTGGCGCGGGACGAGGAGGACCTGTGGAGGCTGGTTCAGCCGGAGGCCATGCCGGCCGACGCGGCGCGCGTCGAGCGGGCCGTAGGCTGGCTATCCGAGCCGCGCCCGCGGGCTGAGATCTTCGACGCACTGGATCTCAGCGCATTCGAGCTGGACGAGCCGCATTACCGGATCCAGGCGGAGCTGGCCGACGGGGGCACCCTGGAGTTGACGATCGGCCGGGAAGCCCCAACCGGTGGCTCGCGCTATGCGCTATTTTCCGGCCGGCTCGGGGTACTGGTATTCAGTAGCGTGGGACTCGATGAAGTGTTGCAGCTCGGGCCGGACCTGATCCCGACGCCCACCCCTGAACCATCGGCCACGCCAGCCGCCACGCAGACCGCACCGCCCGAATCCACCCAGGAATCAGAAGGCTAGGGTCGATAGGACCATTTCGAGACCAATTTCCCCTTTGGTTGTTGATTCCGGTGCCGATTTTCATTAAGCTGGAACGAGGCTTTCGCAGCATCTGAGGAAGGAGAACCGACGGACATTGGCAAAGGCAATTCGCAAACGCAGCCGTAAGACCAGAGCGCGGCGACACTTCGCAGCTCCTGAGGATCGCACCGAGGAGCTGCCGACCCTGGAGCACCTGTTAGAACTCGGCAAGGAGCAAGGCTACGTCACGATCGATGACATTCTGGCCGTGTTTCCAGAGGTCGAGAACAATATTGAGCAGCTCGAAGGGGTGTACGCGGCGCTGCTCGCTGCTGGCGTTACCTACCTCGACGAGGCGCCCGATGCAGAGGACGCCAAGGACGAGGAACTGGCTGAACTCGAAAAGGAAGAAGAGAAGAACGACCTGGCCCAGATCGACGCCGACGATAGCGTTGGGCTCTACCTGAAAGAGGTCGGCCGGGTCCCGCTGCTGACAGCCGAACAAGAGGTTTCGCTGGCCAAGCGAATCGAGCGCGGCCGCAAGGCGCGCGAGGCGATGGCGCGCGGCGGAG
>CAZJUE010000317.1:0-2933 GCA_964549025.1 uncultured Anaerolineaceae bacterium
CCTCCGGAGGAGCACGGTGAGCCCCAGGAGAAGGATGGCCGATGCCGCAGTCGCGAGCATTCGATCTCTCCCGGGACGCAGATGGTCGCCAAGAAAGAACAGGCTTGTGGCGGCCAGAAACAGCGCGGAAAGACCTAGCTTGCTGGCAATAGGCGTGTCTTGTGATTGGATTGAGGATACAGAATGCCAAACAGTGTCTGCGCGCATATCGTCTGCAAGCCCGGCAGCTTCCCAGAATTGGGACCAAAGCGGGCTCTGCGCCATGCTAGCTCAACCGCTCTCGCCGCACAGTATCCGGCTGGACAATCTGTCCGCTGGACGAATGTCTAGGTTTGCCAATACCCTGATCTGCGGCGAAATGGACTTCTCGGCGAAGCAGGTGACGAATCTGCGATCGATAGGCAAGGCTGCATGGCGACTGGCCCTACCACACGCCGGGCAGCAATCGATATCTCACCTTTTCCGCATACTCCGCATACCCGGCCAGGCCCTGGAGAAGCATGCGATCCTCCCGATAGGTTCGGTATGCAAATAGGACTGCAATCACGAAGCTCGGAATGATCCCCCACCAGGAGCCTAGTGCCAGGGGCAACCCTAGAAAGGCGACGATAATCCCCAAGTACATCGGATGCCTGATGCGGCGATACGCCCCGTCCTCGATGACCACCTGGCCACGGTCCTCTTGCAGCCGCGCCCAGCTTGACAGATAGGCATTGACCATCATCACGTGCCAGAGCATCGAGGCTGCGATCGCAACCAGGAACCAACCTCCGAGTTGGACCCCCAGGGGCACCGCCGACCAGCGGTATCTCCCCCCGTCGAGCGCAACTACGATCAACAGGATGAGCAGCACAACAACATAGATGCGCATGACGGCTTGGTCCCACGGCTCGGCTACCGCCGCGGGTTGATTGCGCTCCCGAATCAGTTCGGGATTCACCTTCGATACGCGCCACACCAGGACACCGACATAGGCAACGAAGGCGATCAGGAAGATCCAGCCTTGCCACCAATTCAACCGACCGGCGATCCCGAACCACACGGCAGCGAATGCCATCAAGCCCAGCACGCCATTCGCAATATTGCGGGCCATGGATCCCGTTGGTGGGGCAGTTGAGTTGCTGTCTACGGAAATCCCTCTCGGTGAGCTACTGGCAAAGCGGCATTATCTTATCGGACTCCCCGACCGCCGCATCCCCGGGGAATTCGCGCCTATCGCTCGTGTGGAAGTAACGCCCGGGCTCATCCCCGGCGGAACCCAAATTTCGTCGACGAGGAACTCGAAAACGTCGGCCACGGGGCCGGCTTGGCTTCGGAGATCGTTCTGCAGGCCGCGGGTGAAGATGAAGGTGACAGTTTGGTCGGTGATTGCATCAGGCAATGGCGCTCTCCCTTGCTGAATTCCTGACCATCCACAACGCGGTCGTGAATGTCCACAGGAGACCGACCAGAACCGATATCCGTTCGGCAATCCCCATTAGCGGAGTTCCAACCCTTGCCAACAGGAACCCCGCCGACAGAAAGACCATTCCGACTGTGAGAAACGAATAGGCCGCCAACCCGGAAGAGCTGCCTGTACGCCGAAACCAGATCCCGAGCAACAAGATTGAGAGCATCTGGAGCACCCCGATGACGGCACTCAGGATCATGTGCATCTGACCGGCAAAGGTGCGAGCCGTTCCCCAGGGATCTTGCGGAAAAACCGTTGCGATGGCCACATTGACCAATCCAGCGATGATGAACAAAGATGCCCCGATGCTGCCGACCCGCGCGGACTGCTCACTTCCCCTGATGACCTGCAGCATCCCGACGCCAAAAGCCACCACGAGCAGGGCATATGCGGTGAAGAGAGCGGACAGCAGGAGTCTGTTCGGCGAGCCCGGTGAGAGGAGCTCACTGACCGTATCCGCTGCGTGGCTGTAGCCCGGTCGCATGGCGCCCCCCAGAACGGTCATGAAAACGAACAGCAGGGGAGCGGCTACGCCGCTCGTGCAGAGGATTCGCTGCTTCATTTGCGGTCAAGCACCATCACGATCCCCTTGGACATCTGCGCCTCGATCAGGCTAGTCCAACAGTTCGATGATCCCAATGGACGAATGTCCAATCCAGCAACCCGCCACATGCACGATCTCGTCGAGGCGGCACGAGTGTAGGCTTGGATTACTGGGCCAAGCATGTACAACCCCGGCAAGACAGGTCAACACGAGTTCGTACTTCTGCCGCTCAAGAAGGCGGTCCAGTTGGCGCGGGCGCGGTCGATGTGGCCGCTTCAATTCGGCACGGCCTGCTGCGGCATTGAAGGATTCGCGATGGGCGCCTCGCACTACGACGTTGCGCGGTTCGGCATGGAATTCGCCCGCCCGACCCCTCGACAGGCCGATCTGATGCTCGTGCTGGGTCGAGTCACTCGGAAGATAGAGCCGGTCGTCCGCCGCCTCTACGATCAGATGGCGGAACCGCGGTGGGTCATTGCGGTGGGAGATTGCGCAAGCACCGGAGGCATCTTCAACAACTACGCCACCGTGCAGGGTGTTGACCAGATTATTCCGGTAGACATCTACGTGGCGGGCTGCCCGCCGCGGCCGGAGGCAATCCTGCACGCGATCATCAAGCTGCAGCACCGGGTCCGATATATCGATACGACCGATTTGATCCATTGAGCGAGCCGGCGTAGGCGATCCTGCACTCCGGCTCACCCCGGAGGAGGAACAGACCATGAACGTCCGATCCATATTTCAACGTTATCCAATCGCAACCTATTTTGTGCTCGCCTTTGTGATCTCCTGGGGATGGACCTTCGCCATCATCGGGCCGGCCTCCCTGCGCGGAGAAACGTTCGAGCTTTCGAAGGTCATCCAGGTCGCCATGCTGATCCTGACCGGACCGCTGTTTGCGGGGATCCTGTCAACCTATCTGGTCGATGGAAGAGCGGG
>CAZJUE010000318.1:0-2930 GCA_964549025.1 uncultured Anaerolineaceae bacterium
ACGCTGGGGCTGTCCTGATCGTCGGCCTGGTGGTGGGGTCTGCCCTCAGCAGCACGAGTACAGACAATCAATTCGCGACCGAACTGGGAATTGTCCTTACCAGTGCGGTCCAAGTCGGCGTGGTCTTGGCCGCCGCGATCGCAATACTCAAGTATCGACTATATGACATTGACATCCTCATCAACCGCACGCTGGTTTACGGTGCACTGACCGTGCTGGTGATCGCCGCGTATGTGGCCGTCGTCGGTGCGTTGGGGGCAGCGTTCCGGGCTCGCGGGGACTTGGGCATCTCGCTGTTCGCAACGGGCCTGGTGGCGGTGGGGTTCCAACCGCTGCGCAATCGCCTTCAGCGGGAGGTCAACCGCCTGATGTATGGCGAGCGAGATGAGCCGTATCACGCGCTTTCTCGGCTGGGTCAGCGCCTGGAGGCGACCATCGCACCGGGAGAAACCCTGTCGACGATCGTCGAAACCGTCGCGCAGACGCTCAAGCTTCCCTATGTTGGGGTCGCGCTGGCAGTTGCTGGTGAATTCGAGGTCGCGGCCGAGTACGGTCAGCCAGTGGGGGAGCCTCTGATCCTGCCGCTCAGCTATCAATCCGATGTGATCGGCCAAATGGTCTGCGGACCACGCGGTCCCGGCCAGCCATTTAGCCCCTCCGAGCGGCGGTTGCTGGAGGACATGGCGCATCAAGCCGGTGTGGCGGTCCACGCGGTCCGGCTCACGTCCGAGCTGCAGCGATCGCGCCAGCGATTGGTCACGGCGCGTGAGGAGGAGCGACGCCGCTTGCGCCGTGACCTGCACGACGGGCTGGGCCCTCAGCTGGCCAGCCAGATGCTCACGCTTGAGGCTCTCGAGCGAAAGATAGCGCAGGATCCCGCAGCCGCCGCCAAGCTGATCCATGACCTGAAGGCACAGGCGAACTCGGCTATCCGGGACATCCGGCAACTCGTGTACGATCTTCGCCCTCCCGCCTTGGATGAGTTGGGCTTGGAAGGCGCGATCCGTGAAGTCGCAGGGGACTATAGGAGAGGCGATGTGGAGATCAGCATAACCTCGACAGCAACCCTCCCCCATCTGCCTGCGGCCGTGGAGGTTGCTGCCTTCAGGATCGCCCAGGAGGCACTAACGAACGTAATCCGGCATTCGGGCGCACATAGCTGCGACATTTCCTTGAATCTAGCTACCGGTGGGGGGCTGCCAACGTTGTGCGTTGCCATAGCAGACGACGGCCAAGGATTGGCTGGCGATCGAAGCGGCGGCGTGGGGCTGCATTCAATGCGCGAGCGTGCAGAAGAACTGGGAGGTGACTTCACCATCCAGAGCCAACTAGGAGAAGGCACATTGGTGGCTGCTTTTCTCCCGTTTCCGCAGGAAGCGCCATGAAGCCCATTCGCTTGGTCATTGCCGACGATCATCCTGTATTTCGCTACGGGCTGAAGGCCTTGCTGGAAACCGAACCGACCTTTGAGCTCGTTGGTGAGGCTTCCACCGGCACCGAAGCGGTGAGCCTTGCCCGAGAACTTAGTCCGGACGTCGTGCTGATGGACATCACGATGCCGGGGCTCAACGGTATCGAATCCGCGGAGCGCATCTTGGCTGACAACCCCGACGTCGGCATCTTGATGGTGACGATGCTAGACGATGCTTCCCTGTTCACGTCGCTTCGCACAGGGGCACGCGGCTATTTGTTGAAAGGCGCCGAGGGAGAAGAGACCTTGCGAGCCATCCGAGCTGTGGCTAATGGTGAAGCCATATTCAGTCCCTCCATCGCCGACCGATTGATTCGCTACTTCGGCAAGACTTACGCATCGTCTTCAGAGAAGGCTTTTCCTGAGCTCACCGAACGCGAACATGAGATCCTGGTCCTGCTGGCCAAAGGTCTAACCAATAACGCCATTGCTGAACGACTATCCTTGAGTCCGAAGACCATACGTAATCATGTGACGACGATCTATGACAAGCTGCAAGTCTCAGATAGGCCCGGGGCGATTGTGCGTGCCAGGCAGGCGGGGCTGAGGTAGTTGGAAGGTCGCCTTAACGAATCGCTCCCTGCCGCGCCATTGAGCCGGGCTGTGGTACCGGCAGCAATGCCACTTTCTCGGCTCAGCAAGGCTTGGAGGTGACCGCTGTACACTGAATAGGGTCGGCGATTGACAAGGCCGCCGATAGAGCCCAGGTCGCCGGGACTGAAGCCCCCGGCCATACCAAATGGCGGCCCGGTTTGGCGGCCTGCTGGATGATGCCGAAAGCCATGGAACCCAGTCAGGCTCCCGCTCGTCAGGGCGCCGGCTCAATCCAGCAGGCTCGGACCAAACCGGTGAGCCGAGAATTGCCAAAAAGGAGGCAAACAAAGGCGATGAGCAGCACGTTGCGACGTATTCTCAAGGGACTTGGCATTCTTGTGGGGGTTCTTGGCGTGCTGGTCATCGGTCTGGTCGTCTTCGTGCAACTGACGTGGGATCGGCCGGTCGTGCGAGAAGTCAGGGAGATGACGGCCCCGACGGATGCACAGACGGTGGCGCGGGGTGAGTACCTGTTCACCTACACGATGGGCTGCTGGAGCTGCCACGGCTCTCAGGGGAGTCGCAGCCCGGATGAGCCTCAGGCCGGTGGTCGAGAGTTCGACCTGACGGGTGCCGGCCCGGGCTTTGGCTTTGTCTACGCCACCAATATCACACCCGACCCGGAGACGGGCATCGGGGAATGGACGGACGGCGAAATCGTGCGCGCCCTCCGAGAAGGTCTGGACCGTGACGGCCAACTGATCTTCCCCCTCATGGCCTATGAGTTCTGGCATGAGCTGAGCGATGCGGACGCTCTGGCGCTTGTGGCCTACTTGCGCACTCTGCCGCCGGTGCGCAACGAAGTTCCCGCCGCTCGGCCTTCCTTCCCCGCCAAAGCGCTGCGTGCGGTGGGACTGCTGGGACC
>CAZJUE010000319.1:0-819 GCA_964549025.1 uncultured Anaerolineaceae bacterium
GAGTGTCAAGGTCGCCATCCAAGCTCGCATTTCGACCATGCCTGAGGGTCATCAAGAGACGCTGCGGATGGCGGCCCTCCTGGGGGGCGAGTTCGATTACGACACCCTTGCAGCCGCCAGTGATCTGGATGAGAGCTCATTGATCGAGGCCCTTGAGGCCGCCGAGCATGCGCAGCTGATCCAGGAGGCCGGGGGAGTGCAGTTCGAGTTCATGCATGCGCTGATCCCGACCACACTGGTCGAAAGCATGCATACCCTCCGACGCCGTGTCATGCACCGCGAAGCTGCAGCCGCAATCGAAAAGCTGAGGCCGGATGACTACGAGGCGTTGGCCTATCACCACGGTGAGGCGGGCAACGATGAGCAAGCTCTGAAGTACTACACACTTGCCGGCGATCAAGCCGCACGGGCCTACGCCAACCAGGATGCCGAGAGCCACTACCGGGCGGCGCTGAACCTGGCCCAAGATGAAGGTGTGCGGGCGCAGCTGCTGTCGAACATCGGCTCGGCGGTTGCACACCAGGGACGCTTCAATGAGGCCATTGAAGTCTGGGATTCCGCAATCGCGATCTTCATGTCGCTGGATCAATTCGATCGAGCGGCTTGGTGCTATGCGCGGTCCGCACGGGCGGCATGGGAAGCCGGCGATACCCTGCGTGGACTTGATATCGGCAGAGCCGGTGTCGCCGCAGTTGGCGAAGCCCAGGAAATGTCCGGCGAATGCGCAAGCCGCGCCGATATCGGCCTGCCAGAGGAACAGAAGGACGTGTTGCGCGCCCTCAAGCAAACCGGCAAACCGTTGGTGGTCGTAACCTTCAG
>CAZJUE010000319.1:829-2926 GCA_964549025.1 uncultured Anaerolineaceae bacterium
GCACCGGACTCTGGGGAGCTCGCGGATCTGCTCCACGAGACAGCTAGAGCCTGCCACTTCAACGGTGTCGCAGCGGAGGCTCGAGAGCTCTGCAATCGATCTCGCAAAATGGCAGAGCAGCTTGGTGCGGTTCAGATCGAAGCTGAAGCGCTGATCACCGAAGCGGTCCTGGATGGAACCTCTGCCGAGCAGGCCATCCCCATACTCGAACGGGCGATTGAATTAACTCAGGAGCACCGCTTGGCGGAATCTGAAACCAGAGCCCATAACAATCTTTCGGTCATGCTGGGCGTATATCGTGGGGATATCGCCGCCGCTCGAGAGCACCTGCGGGAGGCAGCTCGGATCGCCCATTCCATTGGCATGATTCCGATTGAATTGTTCTATCGAGCCAGCGAGCTGGGGTGGTCGATTTTTGCTGGCGATCTTGAACACGCAGACAGGGAGCTCCCTCGCCTGAATCGTCTGCACGAGGAACTGGGTAGGCCGGGTCAGACCGGAAACCAGTTGCGCAGACTGGCAGCGCTTCTGGCGCATTTCCGTGGAGATCTGGATCTGGCAAATGATCTTTACGGCAAGAATCTGGAAGAGGCGCAGGCCGGTGGCATGCTGCAAGATGTCAATTTCACCGGGATGTGGTATGCGGATTCATTGATCCTGCAGAGCGATCTCGCGATGGCAAGGACGGCGCTCAAAGAAGCGATCGAGGCAGGTGCGAAGGTGGGTGGCACTGCCCGCCCCTTCTTTCAGTTGGCCAGCATCCAGGCCAGGGAGGGCCAGATCGACCTCGCAGAAAAGACGCTGGTGGAAGCCGAGGGGAAGTTTGCCGCTGATCCCGCGGCGATTGAATTGCCTTGGATAGAGAGCGCGCGTGCGCATGTCTACGTGGCTAAGTCGCAGAAAGCTGAGGCATGGAAGCACTTCGAGGAAGCTGTCGCGCACGCACGTGGCAACAAGATAAGGGGCGTCCTGGGCCTATTCATCATGGATTGGGCAAACGCGCTGATCGAGTACGGAGAGGGCGAGAACCTGGAAAGAGCGAAGGAGCTAGTACAGGAGGCTCGCGCGGTGTTCAAGTCGCTCGATGCTGCCAACTACGTCTCAATGGCGGATCAGGTGCTGGAACGCATCGAATCCATCGTATCCTGATCCGAGTCTGGCGGGTTGATTCATTCACAACCACGATATGGCACCCATCTCTGAACAGACCGTCCTGAACGACCGCTATCGACTAAACGAGCGGCTCGGCAGCGGCGGAATGGGCACCGTCTACCGCGCCCACGACGCAACCCTCAAGCGAGACGTGGCGATCAAGATGCTGTCCGAGCTCGGGCTCGGCACCGAGGGTCGAGACCGGCTGTTGAACGAGGCCCAGGCCATCGCCCAGCTCGGCCACCCCAACATCGTCTCGGTCTTCGACGCCGGCGAACAGGACGGCACGCCCTACATCGTCATGGAAGTGATCGAGGGAGCCAGCCTGCACGAGCGACCCCCGCAGGACATGGCTGGCATCGCGAAGGTGGGCGCGCAGGTGTGCGCCGCGCTGGAGCACGCCCACCAACACGGCGTGGTCCATCGTGATTTGAAACCCGAGAACGTGCTCATTGGCGAAGACGGCACCGCCAAGCTCATGGATTTCGGAATCGCCCGCTCGGTCGCCTCGCGTATGACCACCGAAGGCGAGATCGTCGGCACGGTGTTCTACCTGGCACCAGAAATCGCCCTGGGAAAGGAGTTCGACGGCCGGGCCGACCTCTACTCGCTGGGCGTGATGCTGTACGAACTCGCAACCGGTGAGCTGCCGTTCGCCCAGGGCGATCCGCTGGCGGTGATCTCGCAGCACATTCACGCCTCAGTCGTTCCACCCCGCGCCCGCAACGAGCAGGTGCCGCCGCGCCTCGACAACCTGATCATGCAGCTGCTGGAGAAGTCGCCCGAGCACCGACCCGCCTCGGCCGCCGAAGTGCAGCAGGCGCTCGAGCGCAGTGACCTGCTCGATCCGGAGGCTGAAGGCCTCAAGGAGCTGGCAGTGGTGCGGCGGATCGCCCGCGGCCGGTTCGTCGGACGAGAACAGGAGCTGATCGACGCCACCGCCCT
>CAZJUE010000320.1:0-2920 GCA_964549025.1 uncultured Anaerolineaceae bacterium
TTGAAACCTACTCCAAAGGCATGAAACAGCGGCTGATGGTCGCTCGCGCCCTGGTGAACCGGCCCGAGATATTGTTCCTCGACGAACCCACCGAAGGCCTGGATCCGCAATCGGCTCTGGCGATCCGTAGCATCATCCTCGAGGAGCGAGCGCGCGGGGCGACGGTCTTCCTGACCACCCATGACATGACCGAGGCCGACAAGTTGAGCGATCGGGTGGCCTTTATCGATCGGGGCCAGATTGCGGCGCTGGATACGCCTCACAACCTCAAGCAGCAATATGGCAAACGCATGCTGCGAGCCGAAGTCGCCGGCGACGGAGGCACGCTGCGGGTACAGGAGATCGAGCTCGATCAACCGGGAACCGCCGCGGCGGTCGAGCAGCTCTTCGAGCGGGAGCAGGTCGTCACGATGCACACCGAGGAGGCCACGCTGGAAGACATCTTCATCCAGATCACCGGCCGGGCGCTCGATTGATGAATTGGCGGATGCTGGCGGCGGTGATCCGCAAGGACCTGCGGCTGTGGTTCAGGAACCGCTTTCTGGCGGTCGTCACGCTGCTTGCCCTGGTGGCCTACGCGGTCATGTACTACCTGCTGCCAAGTGAGATCGACGAAACCATCGAAATCGCGCTCTACGGTCCGGCGATCGCCGCCTCCGTTACGGAACCGATGCAGGAAGAGGGCTTGATCCTTGCCGAGTTCACCAGCGAGGCGGACTTGCGGCAGGCGGTCGCCGAGGGCGAGTACCCGGTTGGGGTGCGGTTCCCCGACGATCTGCTTGCGCTGCTGGCGGACGGTCAGCGGCCGGTGGTGGAGGTGTACCTGTCCGCCGAATTGCCGGAAGGATTTCGCGATATCTATCCGATCCTGGTCGAGGAATGGGTGGCGGTGATCGCTGGCAGCTCGATGCCGGTGGAGTTCGACGAACAGGTACTGGGGCCGGACATGGCCGGCTCGATCACGCCGACCCGGGACCGCATGCTCCCAATGCTGGCGGTGTTCGTATTAATGGTCGAAGTGCTGGGGCTGGCCAGCCTGATCAGCGAGGAGGTCACCGCCGGCACCATCCGCGGACTGCTGGTCACCCCGCTCAGTACCGAGGGGCTGTTCGCCGCGAAGGGCATTTTCGGCGTGGGGTTTGCCTTCCTTCAGGTAGCACTGCTAATGCTGGTGACCGGTGGGTTGATTACCCAGCCGCTGCTGATCTTGCTCATCCTGCTGATCAGTGCGGTGATGGTAACCGGGATCGCTTTCCTATTGGCATCGGTTTCACGCGACATGATGTCGGTTATGTCTAAAGGAATGCTGGCGATTGTGCTGCTGGCCATTCCGGCCTTCAACGTCCTGCTGCCGGGGCTTACCACCAATTGGATCAAGGTCATCCCCTCCTATTATCTGGTCGACGCCGTTCACCGCGTGGTCAATCTAGAGGCTGACTGGGGCGTGGTCTCGAGCAATGTGTTGATCCTGGCCGGATTTGCGGCAGGCTTTCTGTTTCTCGGGGTACTGGCACTGAGGAGGCAATTCCGATGAGCATTCGACGCACCGGAGTCCTGGTGTGGAAGGAGTTTTCCAGAGGATCACGTGGTTTGATCTTCATGCTGGCGCTGGTGGTGCCGGTGGTGCTCTCGCTGGTCCTGGCACTGTTGTTTGGAACCATTTTTGGCAATCAGGCGGCGCTGGGAATCGTCGACGAGGGCAGCTCACAGATTCCGACCCGCGCCGCAGGGCTCGACGCACTGCGCGTGCGTCAATACCAGTCCTCCACTGAGCTGCGCCAGGCAGTGGCAGACGGCACGGTCGATATGGGAATGGTGCTGCCGGCAGGAATCGATCAGCAACTGGCGGCCGGTGAGCCGGTCACGGTTACCGGCTATATCTGGGGAGAAAGCGGATTGGATAGCCGTGCCATCCTCGGCACTTCGATCCTGTCGCTGTTCCGTGAGACCGCCGGTTACGAGCCGCCGGTCGAGATCCAGACCACTACGCTGGGCGAAACACAGACCCTGCCATGGGAAGAACGTCTGCTGCCCTTCGTGGTCCTGATGACGGTCATGCTGGGAGGCATGATGGTGCCAGCGACCTCGCTGACTCAGGAACGGCAGGACCGGACGCTGCGGGCGCTGACGACCACACCAACCTCACTGGGCGAAGTGATGGTGTCCAAAGGGATTGTGGGGGTTGTGGTGGCTTCGGCGATGACGGTGGTCACGCTGGCGCTCAATCGCGCCTGGGCCGGACAGCCGGTCCTGTTGATCGGCACGCTAATCCTCGGTTCGGTGATGGCGGTGTTATTCGGGTTGCTGCTCGGGTTATTCACCAAAGACGTCAACACGCTGTTCGGCACCATCAAGGGTGGTGGGCTGGTGCTGTACGCGCCGGCGTTGATCTTTATGTTCCCGGAGGTCCCGCAGTGGATCGCCCGGGTGTTTCCGACCTATTACATCATCGGGCCGGTGATCGAGATCACCCAGCGGGGAGCCGGCCTCACCGATGTGCTGCCGGACCTGGGTATTCTGGTGCTGCTGATCGCCGCGCTGATCGCGGTCACCTCGTTTGCCGCCCGCCGAATGGCCGAATCCGCCGCCTGATCCCAGCCGCTAATCCCCCGTCGGTTGGACGCCGGCGCTTTCGACCATCAAAATCGCAGCCTTTTCGGGGGCCCGCGTGCGATGCACGACGCCTTTGGGGATGGTGTAGCCTTGATGGCGTTCCAGCGTCACCGTTTTCCCCTCCAGGTCGATGAAAAACTGACCGTCCAGCACAAAGAAGAACTCGTCCTCTTTATCGTGCTTATGCCAGTGAAACTCGCCCTGTAGCACCCCCAGCCGGACCACCGACTCGTTGACCCTGCACAAGGTTTGGTTGTACCACTCGTCCTGGCAGGCTTCGATCAATGCCGGCACGTCGACCAGCTCC
>CAZJUE010000321.1:0-2919 GCA_964549025.1 uncultured Anaerolineaceae bacterium
ATGGCTTTCAATATCAACCGCAGGAATTCGAGAAACTGTGGCACGCCCGCCGCGGTTTTCACCAGCCGGACATGGTCGACTACCCGCGACTGCTCAATCGTTTCAGCGTGGTCGAGCAGCTGGCTGGCGACCGAATCGACGAGGCCTGGCTGATGGGCTTCCCCTACGCCGGCTATTACGAATCGATCATGGGTGGACCGGGCGCCTTCTGGTGCAACGCCCCGCCGCTCGAGGGTGTGGGAGATCCCGGCCGGCGCTTCGTGGTGATGGGTTTCAATTTCGAGCGAGGAGTGGGCGAGATGCTCGAGAGCTACGGGCATCGCGCTGAGTCGATCATGGCGCAGGTGTACCGGCCGCTTTCGGATGAAGCTAACCTGTGGGAACGATTCACCCGCTACGAGCAGCGCAATCCCGGCCAGGCAGAGGTCGGCAACATCCACTTCGCCCCCAACAGCGAGCGGGACTACGACTGGGGGAACCCGCGCTCCGTGCTCAGCGGCTGCGACGATTGGTACGAATTTCCCCAATTGGCCGGAAAGCGGCGGATGGTTAACTGTGACGAGTGGGGCGGGGGCGACATCCGCCTGCACCACCGCTGGTGGTTTGAACACTTGCCCCATGCCGCCGGTTCCACCGATGGGGTCAGCCACAACTGGTGGCGCTACATCGCGGACCCCAACCTGGTCGGCTAACCCCGCGACTTTTCCAGGGCCATGACGGTATGGCTCAATGGAAGAGGGACAAGGATAACGATCGCTATGCCGCGCAACCCATCCGCAGCCCTCCCCCCCAATCGGACCGATCCGGATGGTTCCCACCCGCAGCTGCGAAACAGCGCGGGCGCTGGGCGTCGCGCTGGCCTGTTGGCATTGACGGTTGCGCTCGCCGCCCTGGCCTGCACCAGCGGGCAAGGACCCGCCGCGCCGACCGCGGCTGAAGGCCCCGCCGCGCCGACCGCGGCTGAAAAGGACGATCAGCCGAGCGAGTCGGCAGAGACCACGATTCTCTTTCAGGATGGCGCCTACCAGATCCCAATCCCCGATTGGCCGGAACTTGAAATCAGCGACAGGTTAACTCTGCGTGCGGTGCAGAACCGCCAGGGCTGGTCGATGAGCGTGGTACGCCAGCCGGCGACGCCGCGGCTACTGGCCGGCTACCTGCACTCGGTGCTGCCGAATTACGGGGAGTACTCCTCGCTGAAGCTGAACGAACGTCCGATCGACGCACCCAGCATCGAGGGCCTGACCAGCGACGACGATCCGGTGGCGTTCCGCTACGACTATCGCTATTGCGACGGCGCCACCTACCAGCTCAGCGCCAGCGGGCCGCAATCCAGCTTCGCCGAATTCCGCTCCTTATACGATCGGCTGCTTGACGAGAGCCGGTGTACCGCGCCTGCCCCGCCGAACCCGAACGAGCCGGGGATCGTCGGGCTGGTGATCAACGCCTCCAACAACGACCTCGACTTCGAGGACTTCCGCGCCAGCGTACTGGCTGCACGCCAGGGCGGAGTACGCGCCTCGCACACCTACTTCACCTGGGGCGACATCGAGACTGCGCCGGGCGAATACGACTGGCGGGTGCCCGATCTGCTGGTCGACGTGCTGGTGCTGGAAGGAATCCGAATGTCGGTGGTGATCGACTTCATCCACACCAGCGTGCCGGGCAAGGTGCCGGCCGATCTAGAGGGGCTGGCCTTCGACGACCCACGGTACATTGAGCGCGCCTCGGCCTTCTCAGTAGCGGTTGCCGAGCACTTTGGCGACAGCTTGGATTACCTGATGTTGGGAAACGAGATCAACATCTACCTGGCGCAGCATCCGGAGCAAGTCGCGCCGTTCCTGAGCGCCTATCAAGCGATGCGCCAGGCGGTGCATGCAGCCCAGCCGGAGCTGCCGGTTGGCACAGTACTGGCTTTCCATGAGTTGATGAGCGCCGGCGATTACGGTCTGATACAGCAGTTTTCGGTCGGCGATTTCCTGGCCTACACCTACTACCCGCACGCGCCCGGTTTTCGCTATGACGGGCCGACCGATGGCTTCGGCGCGGTGCTGGATGCCATGATCGATCAGTCCGGAGATACGCCGTTCATCGTGGTCGAAAATGGCTGGGCGACCTCTGAGCTGCTGGGCAGCAGCGAAGCCTCCCAGGCCGAATACATCCGCAACAGTTTTGAAGCCATTGCCGAGCGTCGCGGCTCGATCGAGCGGTTGATCTGGTATGGGTTCCACGATGGTGAGCGCGAACTGTGCGAGCGGGGCGGGTTGAGCTTCTTCGAAGAGGGATTCGACCCGGGCAGCCTAGGCGAATCCTGGGAGCCCTTTGTCGAGTATTTGTGCACCCTGGGACTGCGCAACTTCGACGGCAGCCCCAAGCTCGGTTGGCAGACCTTCCAGGAGCAGCTGGAGGCGTACGAAGCGGGGCGCTAGCGGGTGGGAGAGCCTGACCCCGCATCCACTCGGGGAGTGCCGGCCGTCGCCCCAGTGCTGCGGCCGCGGCAGGGGTGCGCCCGGTGCGTCTCGGTTAGCTGAACCGGCGCACGATTTGCAGCACTTGCCCCAGATAGCCGCGGCCGAACAGGTTGAGGTGGTTCAGCAGGTGATACAGGTTGTACAGCGGCAGGCGCTCACGCCAGCCGGCCGCCAGCGGTCGGGCCGCCTCGTACGCCATATAAAATTCATCGGTGAAGCCCCCGAATAGCGCCGTCATCCCCAACTCCGCCTCGGCCCAGCCGAAGTGGGCTGCCGGATCGATGATCGCCGGCTCCCCGGCTGACCCGGTAGTGGCGTTGCCAGACCATAGGTCCCCGTGGATCAAGGACGCCGGCTGCTCCGGAACCAACTGGCGCAGCCGGCCGGCGATGTGCTCGATTTGGGTGACCTGCTCCGGTTCGAGCAAGCCGTGCCGGCCGGCCAGTTG
>CAZJUE010000322.1:0-2900 GCA_964549025.1 uncultured Anaerolineaceae bacterium
GCCTAATGGCTGTGTTAACCAACCCCCTGCGCTGGGGAGCTTTCTCGGCGCTGCTGCTGAGCGGTGGCGTGCTCTGGACTCTGGCCTCCCGAGTGCCGGCTACGGCAACCACCGGCGGAGAGATTCCCAGCCCTCGGCAGGGATTCCTGGCGCCTGATTTCACGCTTGAGACACTCGACGGCGGCTCAATCAGCTTGGCGGACCTGCGAGGCAAGGCGGTGGTGCTCAACTTATGGGCCTCCTGGTGCCCACCGTGCCGCGCTGAGATGCCCGCCCTTCAGTCGGCCTACGAGTTGGACGGTCCGAATGGGCTGGTGGTGCTGGCGCTGAACACCACGTTCCAGGATCGGGAGGCCGACGCGGCCGCGTTCGTGGACCAGTTCGGTCTGACCTTCCCGGTCGCGCTCGACCGTGATGGCACGGTTTCACGCCAATACCAGCTACGGGCTCTGCCTTCCACCTTCTTCATCGGGCCGGACGGCGTGATCAGCGAAGTAGTGATCGGTGGTCCGATGAGCGAAACCACTATCCGTTCGGCGGTCGCCGATCTGCTGAAGGAGCTGCCCGCCTCCGAACCGCTCCAAGCGCGGCCGCCCTTTGAGCGGCCGGAGCAACTGCCCTGATGCTGCCGATATTGCAGGTCGGCCCGCTGGCGGTTCAATTGCCCGGCCTGTTCCTGCTGGCGGGCGTGTGGGTAGGGGTATCGCTTATGGAGCGCGAGGCACGACGGCTGAAGCTGGATTCAGCGGTTCTTTCCAACATGGTGTTGATTGGATTGGTGGCTGGGGTGCTCGGCGCCCGGCTCGCATACGCGCTGCGCTTCATCGAGGTGTACCTCGATGCTCCGCTCGGACTGATCTCGCTCAATCCTTCCACGCTGTCGGCCCCCGAAGGTGCGCTGATCGGGCTGCTGGTGGCGGCCGGTTATGCCGCTCGGCGCGGCCTGCCGCTGTGGCCGACCCTGGATGCGCTGGCTCCCGGCTTGGCGACTTTCTCAATTGCGGTCGGCTTCTCACATCTCGCCAGTGGCGACGCCTTTGGGGCGGAGTCCGATTTGCCGTGGGCGATCGAGCTGTGGGGCGCGCAGCGTCACCCCTCACAGATCTACGAGGTGGTGCTGGGCGGATTGATCCTGTTTGCCGTGCTCGAGCTGCGTGGTCGGCTCTCGGGCGATGGAGCGTTGTTCCTGGTGTGGGTCGGCTTGAGCGCCGCCGGACGGCTGTTTCTGGAGGCCTTTCGAGGAGACTCAGTAGTCGTGTTCGGCTCACTACGCAGTGCACAGCTAGTGAGCCTGGTGTTGCTGGCGTTGGCGTTGATCGGCCTGCATCTGCGGGTGCGGAGCCCAGGGCGTTCCAGGCCAGCCTAGTTCCCCACTAGGGTTGCTGTCGGGCGGCTTTCAGCTACGATTCGGTCCCAGAATCGTCGACCGATCGAGATGTCGCCACACGATACGCGTCCGATCTTTCAAATCACGCCATCGGCGTGGAGCAAGGAAACTTACTATGGCTTCAAGATCCTGCTGCTCCTCGCCGCGCTGGTCGGTGGCTTTCTCTGTCTGGGACTAGTGCTCGTCTTTCGCGACCCTGTGCCGGCCGTTGCCATCGTCGCGACGGCAGGGACCGCATTCATGGCCTGGGTAGTTTGGAGAAATTACGCTAACTCCCGCTCATCTCGATACCTCTTCTACCGAACGCACTTGGTCGCCGAGGAAATGGTGACCAAAGGGCTCACGGTCAGGTCCCGGCTTCAGAAGCGGGAGCTGCCCTACGACAAGATCGCGCACGTTGAAGTCAGTCCCGACGGGCGAACCCTCACGCTCCGCTATGGGATGGGCAACTGGTCAACTTCAGAGAGTGTGATCATCACCGTACCCCCAGAAGAGGGGAATGGGCTGCTTGGACAGGTGGTTTCGACCATGCGACGCGCTGCCCCGGATCACCTGTTTTCGTACCATGATGGCCAGAGGCGTTACTCCCGTGCCTGGCGCGTCGACGATCTGTTTCCAGACCGTCAGGTTCGGGTCCAATTGCAGCTTGACTCCATTCGTTTTGCCGAGTGGCAGGTAACCGCCGACCGCGAGCGGTCTCCTGCGGTCATCATCCGGCAGGAATACACCGGCCACACTTGGATGCCATACAACTACAACGTGCTGTCCGGACCACCGGGGCCCGTGCAGCGATGGCAGGCATCGGACGGGTCCGCGCGGCGGCTGCTGTACCTGCATACCGCCAGCATTCACCGGACGCGACGCGGTTGGCAAAGCTTGGTCTTGCGGACGAGGACCGGCATGGAGGCTGCGGCGATTCACATCAAATTCCGGCCGCTTGGACCATTGATCAAAGTCGAGCTGGGGGCCAATCAGCACCTGAGCCTGGAAGGTAACCTGAGCCGGACGAATTACGATGTTGAAGACAATGGCAAGCCGATCGGGCTGGTCCACAGCCCGAGTTTCTCCGAAGTGCGCACTTTCAAGCCGGGAGGTTCGGCAATTTCGCTCGGCCTCGGGCTGATCGTTCTATTGAGTGTGGTTGCAAGTGAACGAAGCACCAGCAATTGACGATAGATCGAGGGAGCAGTACTTGGGCAGGCAGGCAACCTCCACGTAAGATTTGCCGGCCGCACCGGCTCCAATGAAGGGATTGACACCCGCCGTGCCGGGCCCCTGAGGGACGAATCTATGGATTTCACAGGTCAAGTTGTGGTGATCTCCGGTGCCGCCGGCAACTTGGGCGGTACGCTCGCGCATCAACTAGCGGAGCGGGGCGCCCAACTGGGATTGCTGGATCGGAGACCAGGCCGGCTGCAAGAGGTCTGTGGCCACCTGGCTGACGACCCGAAGCATTTGCTTTTGGGCACCGTCGACATGACTGAGCCAGAATCCGTGGAGGCCGGCTTTGGGC
>CAZJUE010000323.1:0-2874 GCA_964549025.1 uncultured Anaerolineaceae bacterium
GTGGTGGATCGGGCTGCTTGTCACCCACAAACCCGAACAGGTACAATTCGCGGCATATGACCTCCCCAGAGCTACAGCGCGCGCTGGACTACCTCTACAGCTTCATCGACTACGGGACTAAACGCAGTTATCGCTATTCGCCCGAAGTGTTCGATCTGCGGCGGGTCGAGAGCTTGCTGCGCAGCCTGGGTGACCCTCAGCTCCAGTTTCGCAGCGTCCACATCGCCGGCACCAAGGGAAAAGGCTCGACCGCGGCAATGATCGAGGCTTGCTTGCGGGCGGCCGGGCTGAGCACCGGACTGTACAGCTCCCCGCACCTGATCGCCTTCACCGAGCGCATTCAGGTGAACGGCGAGCCAATTCCCGAAGCCAAGCTGGTGGAACTGGTCGAGAAACTCAAGCCGCACGCCGCGGCATTACCCGAAATCTCGACCTATGAGTTGACCACCGCGCTGGCCTTCATGTATTTCGCCGAACGATTGGTGGATTGTGCGGTGGTGGAGGTCGGACTGGGCGGCCGGCTGGACGCCACCAACGTGCTGCGGCCCATGGTCTCGGTCATCTGCTCGCTCTCCTACGATCACACGCACCTGCTGGGAGAGAGTTTGACTGAGATTGCGGTGGAGAAGGCCGGCATCATCAAACCGGGCGTGCCGGTGATCTTGGCCCCCCAGCAGCTCGAGGCTGAGCTGGCAGTGCGGCAGGTTGCCGCAGAGCGGGAAGCGCCACTGCTGCAGGTCAATCGGGATTGGCACTATGCTGCCGGTGAGTGGGACCTCTCCGGGCAGAGCTTCCGAGTGTGGGGCGAGCACGACCACAAGCAGGCGGAAGAGCTGTGGATCCCGCTGCTCGGTCACCACCAGATCCAGAACGCGACCCTAGCCTATGCCGCGCTGCAGGTCGTCGATCAAGCTGGCTTGGAGCTGGCGCCGGAATCTATCCGGGAAGGTTTGAACAACGTTGAGTGGCCGGGCCGATTTCAACTGATCTCCGAGCGGCCGGCAATCGTGCTCGACAGCGCGCACAACCGTGATTCGGCCCTGCGTCTGCGCATTGCTCTGGATGATTACTTTCCGGGACGCCCGGTGACGATGGTATTTGGGGCCTCGGCCGATAAGGACGTGCGTGGCATGTTCATCGAGCTTTCGCCACGGATCTCAAAATTGATCCTCACCCGTTCCGATCATCCGCGGGCGGAAGATCCGGCGATGCTGGCCGAGTTGGCCGATTCCTTTGGGCTGGATTCGGACATCATCGTGCCGGTGGCGGCTGCGATGCAGCGGGCGCGTCAGATCAGCTCCGACGAACACGTCATTTTGGCCACCGGAAGCTTATTCGTGGTCGGTTCGGCGTTGGCGGTATGGGACAAAGCGCGTTCAGAATTCGTTCCCGATGCATCGCAACCCGCCTGAATGGTGGGCAGGTTTGACGAAAACCGCCGGTAGCGTCAAAGCGGCGCTGGCAGTCTGTGGAGCGCTGCTGCTCACCGGCTGCCGCCAGTCGTTGGTACCTGCCGCGACGGTTACTGCGCCGGCGACCGCAATACTGAGCGCCACCAGCACGCAAGCGCCGACTGCCACACCCGGGCCGACTCTCCAGACCTCCACCGAGTTCGCCTACGCGGTCTTGGGCGCCACCGCGGACAATCCACTGCAGGCCCGTCAGCCGGCGGGGATCACCAGCATGGCGGTTGGCAGCCTGGCCGCGGACCAACGCGGGATCGCCCTCACCGGCCGCTCAACTCGACTGGGCAGCTCCACCTGGGTGGAGATCCTGCTGCCTCAAAGCGGCAGCGGCTGGGTCAATGCCTGGAATCTCACCGAAGACGTATCTCCCAGCGGCTTCTGCGAGGATCCCCGCGTGCCGGATCTGATCAACCGTTTCATCCTGGCGGTGCAAAAGCGCGACGGTACGCAGCTGTCCCAAATGGTGAGCCCGCGCCGCGGCCTGGTGATCCGACACGACTGGTGGAACCCGGAGGTGATTTTTGAGCCGCGGGAGGTCGATCTGATTTTCCAGGATCCGGTGGGCCGCATTTGGGGTGTGAATCGCGATAGTGAACAGCCGATCAGCGGTCCCTTTCGCCAGGTTATCCTGCCGCGGCTCGACGACGTCTTTTCGGTGGCGCCGGAGCAGGCCTGCAACCAGCTCAGTGTGGGCACCACCGCGCTGGCAGCCGAGTGGCCCGCAGAATACACTAACCTGAACTACATCTCGTACTACCGGCCCGCCCCGACTCCCGGGAACGCACTCAACTGGCGCGCCTGGGTGCTGGGAATCGAGTTCGTCGAAGGGCAGCCGTATCTGGCGTATCTGGTGCAATATCGCGGGGAGATCTAGCCTGGTCCGCTTGTTAGGCGGCAAGCCTGGCAAGCACCTCGGGTAAGCGGTCCATCCAGTTCTCGGCGCTAAGCCATAGGCCCCGCTTGCTGCGCCGCACGTCGGACCCCAGCGAATCGCCCGGCAGCTCCGGGCGATCGGGGCCGGGCTGCAGCAGGATCTGCCGGTTCTTGCTCACCACACCCGACAATCCGGCGTCCGCCGCCATCGCCTTCACCCGCAGCTGATAAAGCAGGTTCTCGACTTCCGGCGGCGGCTCGCCAAAGCGATCGAGCAGTTCGCCGCGCAATTCGTCGAGCTCTTCGATGCTGCGCAGTCCAGCCATTCTCCGATACAGCTGCAGCCGCAGACCACGATCGGCCACATATCCGGCGGTCAGCGCGCTGGCCAAAGGCAGGTCGACCGTGATGTGCGAGGGGGGAGCGACTTCCGGAAGGGTGGGGATTTGACCGGTCTCCCCCTCGGCCCGAAGCCTGCGAACCGCTTCTCCCAACAATTGGGTGTAGTAGTGAAAGCCGACGGCGGCGACGTGCC
>CAZJUE010000324.1:0-2839 GCA_964549025.1 uncultured Anaerolineaceae bacterium
AAAGATGGTGCGCGATATTGAAAGGAAGCTGGGGGCGCGGATCGAGCGGCGCCGACTGCCCGACTTCAACTACGGGGAGTCGCCTCAGGAATCCCGCAACCGACCGAAGCAGCCGAAATCGCAGCCAGGGACCGGATCAAACCACAAGGCAAGCAAGGCCCGTCGAAACGGCCGGGGAAACGGCCACCGCGGCCACTCGAATCGCCGCAAATAGACTGCCGCGCTACCCAGAGCAATTGATCGGCGGCGCCGGCGTGCCTGAGCAGTCTTAATTTTGGTAGGTCTTCTTCCCCTCTGCTGGCAGGCTCGTGATCTCCTGCGCGGCATTGGCAGGCGATAGCCGTTCATCCGCCTGTGAACTGGGCGGTTGTGGTGCGTCCGACCCGATTCGTCTTTTGCCCTTGTGCGATATAATCTCCCGCTTGCCAGCGTGCGCCGCATAGCCCCCACAAATCCCACCTACACCTACCCGTCATGCAGCACACTATTGAATTCGAAGATCTTGCCGCGCTAAATCGGATTTCCGAGGCTCTCAACCGGGAGCCGGATGTCGAAGGCGCCCTGAACTCGGCGCTGCGCCAGCTGGTCGAGCTCATGGGTCTCGAGACGGCATGGATCACGCTGGTCAAGAACCCCTCACTGGATCGGCCGGGGATCGAAGAGTTTGCGCTCGGCGCCCACTGCAACCTGCCCCCGGGGCTGGCCCCGGACCGGACGCAGGTTTGGGGCCGCAGCTGCACCTGCCAGGATCTGATGCGCGAGGGCAAGCTGCAGTCGGCCTACACCGAGGTGAGCTGCAGCCGCCTGGCGAACGCCGGTGGCGACAGCCGCGGCTTGACGGTCCATGCATCCGCTCCGCTGATTTCAGGTGATCGGGAGCTCGGCATCCTCAACATCGCCGCCCGCGACTGGTCGGCCTTCGAGCCGCGCTCGCTGGCGCTGCTGACCATCGTCGGAAACCAGATCGGCGTCGCGCTGGAACGGGCGCAGCTTTTCGACCTGTTGAAGGAACAGCGCGTGAGCGAGCAAGCTGCGCTGCTGGTGTTCTCTCAGCAGCTGCTGAGCGGATTCGGCCAGCAAGCTTTAACCAACCTGCTGGTCAATGAAGCCACCGGCTTGCTGGGTGCGGATGCCTGCAGTCTGCTGCTTGCCGAGCAAGGCGACGGCTGGCTGGATTTTGTGGCTGCCAATGGCTGGAAAGAGAGTCCGGTCGAGCTCTGGCGGAAGGTCCCGCTGACCACGGACAGCGGCCCCGGCCAGGTCATGCACACCAAACAGACCTTGTTGGTGGAAGACCTGCAGCAAAGCGAGGCGACCTCCTGGTCGCCATCGTGGTTGGTATCCGAAGGATTCCGGGGGCACGCGGTCGTGCCGTTGATCGTGGAGAACGATTCGATCGGGGCGCTGGTGGTGAACTACCGCAAGCCCCGAATGCTGACCACCGATGAGCTCCGACTGCTGGAGCTAATGGCCAACCAGGCGGCGATTGCGATCGAGACCGCCCGGCTGCAGAAGGGCGAAATCGAGCTGCAGCGAACCGACCAGGAGCTGGCCATCGGGCGCAAGATACAGCGCAGCTTGATGCCGACCCAGAACCCGCAGCTTGAAGGGTACGAGTTTGCCGTGGCATACGAGCCGGCGCGCCAGGTCGGGGGGGATTTTTACGACTACTGCTGGATCCCTAGTGACGAGCAGAAGCTGGGACTGATCGTGGGCGATGTGGCCGGCAAAGGTGTGCCGGCGGCACTGTTCATGGCGATGTGCCGCACCAACCTCCGGGCGGCGGTGCTCAGCGGACGGAGTCCGACCCAAGCGTTGAAACGGGCCAACGAGTTGATCCTCAAGGACAGCCAGGCCGAGGTCTTTCTCACCACCCTGTACGCGCTATTGGAGCCCGCAACCGGACGCCTGACCTACGCCAATGGCGGCCACAATCGACCTTTGCTAGCCAAGGCTTCCACCGGAGAAGTTCAGGAATTGGCGGCTCGAGGCATCATCCTTGGCCAGTTCGAGCAGGTCGATTTCGAGCAAGCGGCGATCGATTTCGCGCCGGGCGATACGTTGATCCTCTACACCGACGGAGTGACCGAGGCGATCAACGCCGAGCAGCAGCAGTTCGGCGAGCAGCGCCTCCGGTCGATCGTCGCTGCGTTTGCTGACTCCGGCGCTGAGCGCATCGTTGCCGCCATCGCTGAGGCGGTCCACCGCCATGCTGGCTCCCAGCTACAAGCGGATGATTTCACCGTGCTGGCCGTCACGCGCAGCGCAGCAAGCCCACCCCTGGATCCAGCGGCCGCGAAGATGCAAGCCGATAGCTGAAGGGCATGTGACCCAGCAGTACCAACCAGTGAACGATGGCCCGGAGCTAGACGCAGCTATCAAATAGCCCGTGGTGGTCGAGGACCGCGTACACTCGGAGCAAGGATCCGAAATTCGGCCGCGCGCCCTGTTCGATCCCTGCCCAATGTCGCTCGAGCTGATGAAATATCATGCGTATGGCTATGTCGTTCCAATTGCGATCGGACGCATCGGCCTGTGTGTAGAGAAGATCCATCAGGAAGTCAGCCGTATTATTGACTGCCTCCGCGCTGCCGTCCCAGATCGAAGCGCCGGTCTCCCGATCCAGGTTGTTGGCCAGCTCCCATATAGCCTGGACCCACGGCCAGGCCAGTTTGTAAGCGTTCTCATTCTTGCAGTTGAGCGAGTCATACCGCAGCGGGCTTCCCTTGGGGTGATGCTCCCATTGGTTGCCTCCAACTTTCGAGCCGGTTGTGACCTCGGCCGAATCGGTATAGGTCAGATTCCAGCCCTTGGCGGCCTTGCCCCATACCGCGGGAAG
>CAZJUE010000325.1:0-2811 GCA_964549025.1 uncultured Anaerolineaceae bacterium
GCAGTGACCGGCTGGCCATCGCTCCATTTCACATCCTCGCGCAGCTGAAAGCGATAGGTTTGGCCGTCGGCAAGAACATCCCAAGAGCGCGCGACGCTCGGGACGACGCTCAGATCGGGCGACAGCTCGATCAATCCGCTGTAGAGCTGGTCGGCGAAAGAACCGCTGGCTGCGTCGTTCGCGAATCCAGGATCCAGGGTCGGAGGTGGACCCGACGCGGTACGCAGCGCGTGTGGGGGTTTCGGTAGGTCGGAGCGGCTCGCCCTTCCGGCCTGCTGCCAATGCGCGAACCCCTGCTCGTAGGCCAGACGGGACTGCTCGAACTCAAACGCATTGTGGTAGGCAATCCCCAGCTTCATGTAGGTCCGCGCAGCGCGGGCGTGGTCCTCGGTTTCCTTGGCGTAGTCCAGCGCCTGCAGGTAGCTGTCGATGGCCTCCTGATGCGAGAAGAGCGCCCGGGCCTGATCCCCGGCCCGCAGCAGATAGTCCACACCCTTGTCGGTCTGACCAGCTTCCAGCAAGTGCGTGCCCAGCGCGGCGTAGTTCTCCGGATCCCGCTGCTCGAGCGCGGCCGCGGCGTGGCTGTGCAGACGCCTACGCTGCAAGATGCGCAATCCTTCCACCAGGGTCGATGGGATCAGCGCGTGGGAGAACCAGAACAGCAGACGGCCGTCCGCACTTCGTTCCTCGATCAACTGCGCCCGTTCGGCTTCTTCCAGCGCGACGATGACCGGCTCTTCTTCGCTCTCGAGCGCCGCCAACAGCGTCTCGAACTCAAACTCGCGCCCCAGCACGGCGGCCTGGTTGAGCACCTCCTGGGTCTCGGGAGTCAGTTTTCCGACCCGCGACTGGATGGCCACTTTCACGCTTTGTGGGATCCCGAGCTCGCTCATGTCCGGCCGGTGCCAACGGCCGTCCTCGAAGCGCAATTTGCCGCTCTCGACCAGCGCCTTGCAGACCTCTTCGATAAAGAACGGATTTCCGTCGGTCTCGCGGTAGATCCCTTCCAGGAAGTCCTGCGTGATCTGTTCCTGAAAGAACGAGGCCAGAAGCTCTTCGGTCTGCGGCATGGTCAGACGGCTGAGCTTCACCCGGGTGGTGCGGGGTTCTTTGCCCAAGTCCAGCAGCACCTCGTGCAGCGGGCGGGCCTCATCCAACTCCACCTCGCGGTAGGTGGCCAACAGCATGATCGGCTGGCTTCCGAGCTGCCGCGCCAGGTGCCGGAATAGGCTGAGCGAAGCGCTGTCGGCCCAGTGCGCGTCGTCCAGGTAGATCAACAGCGGATGATCGTGGCTGAGCGTGGCCAGGAACACAAAGAAGCTCTCGAACAGGCGGTATTGATCGGACTTCGGATCCTCGCTCGGATTTGGGGGAATGTCGGGATACTGTGCGCGGAATTCGGGTACCAATGAAAGCAGATCGGCAACCACGTATTCTGGCAGGTTGAAGCCATTCTGGGATGCCTTGGGCAGCACCTCGCGCAGGATGTGCCGGAAGGGCGAATACGGCGGGCCGCCCTCGGCGTAGCTTGCCGATCCGAGCACCTCGGCGCCCATCACCTCGGTCTGGGTGATGATCTCGCGCAGCAGACGGGACTTGCCGACCCCCGGCTCGCCGCTGACCAGCAGGATCTGGCTATTGCCGCCCACTGCCGAGTACCACAACTCGCGCGCCTTTTCGAACTCGGCTTCGCGGCCAATCATCCGTCCCCGGACGATCCGGTCCAAGGTGGAGAGCTGCTCCTCGTCGGCTGCTTCGGGGTCCAGAATCTCTGGGTCGCGCAGTGCTTTGATGACCTGGCGGGCTTCTCCGGGCCGGTCGTCCGGCGATTTTGCCATCAACTGAACGACCAATTGACTGAGTGCTGCCGGGATCGACGGGTCTTTAGCTCGCGGCGGCACGACCGGGGCGTGCAGGTGTTGCGAGATCACCGCTACCGGATCGCCATGCTGGAAGGGCAACTCGCCGGTCACCAACTCATACAACATGACGCCAAGCGCGTACAGATCAGCGCGACCATCGTAGTTCTTCCCGGTAGCCAGCTCGGGCGCCATGTAGAAGACAGTCCCTTCGACCTGGCCCTCCTGAGTCAGCCTGGAGGCCATCGAGCGGGCGATGCCGAAATCCATCAGTTTGGCCGTACCGTCGGAGTCGATCAGCACGTTCTCTGGCTTGAGGTCGCGATGCACGATGCCGCGTTGGTGAGCGTGTTCGAGCGCCTCGCAGACCTGGGCCGCAACTTCCACCAGCTGTCCGAGGTCCTCGGGCGGCCGTTGGTGCAGGCTGACGCCGTCCACCAACTCCATCACAATGTAGGGTGCTTTGTCCATCTCGCCGGCATCGAACACGGTGACGATGTTGGGGTGGTTGAGTTGGGCGATCGATTTCGCTTCTTGTAGCAAGCGCGCTCGACCTTCGGTTTCGAGCTCGAAGCCGGTCACCAGCTTGACCGCCACCTCGCGCTCCAGGGTGGTGTCATAGGCGCGGTGGACGGTCCCCATGCCGCCGCGGCCAAGCTCGGCATCGAGGCGGTAACGCTGGTTGATCAAGGTGCTGCTTGCCACTGAGGCTTAACTCCCCGTAGTGGACGGACCAAGTCTGTTTCTGATGGTTGCCCAAGTATAAAACCCAGCCAGCGGCCAGTCGTGAAATCGGTGTCCGGCGTGAATTGTCCAACTTGCCGGGGCTGGGGACGGCTCTTGGACCACCGCGTTGCAGGAGATGGCTGTTTGCTGGCTGACTGTGGGTTGAGCGGCGCCCAGCCCCTTGGCGGTCTGCCGCGTTGGGTGACAATGATCACTGGCCGCGCTG
>CAZJUE010000326.1:0-2787 GCA_964549025.1 uncultured Anaerolineaceae bacterium
GCGCCGACTGGAAGGCGACTCCCAGGATCAATGCGGCCGTGAAGGCCGCGATCGCGGTTATGCCTTCGATGTCAAATGACTGCGCCACCACGAAAGCTCCCACCAGCGACGAGACCAGGATCAGCGCCCACTCGAAGATTGGAAACGCCACCACCGCGCCGACAATTCCCCCCAGCAAGAATGGCTGCCAAGCCGCATTTCCTGGCTCTACTCCGACCAGCTGAAGCGCACTCAGCAGCAGATAGCCTCCGGCGAGGAAGCCTCCCACGCCGATCGCTACCCGCTGAAGCGTGATCGCAAGTACTGCTCCGAGCCCTCCAGCCAACACGCCGATCAGCACCACCACCCATTCGCGATCGATCTCAAGCAGTTCGGAGGCTAACTGCATGGCGACCACGAATCCGAGCGCAGCGATGAACACCCAGAACAGCTTTCGTCCGAGGCTCAGAAGAGCCAGCCCGGCCACCAGGGTCAGCGCGTTCATCGATGTGGATCCACGATCAGCTCAAGTTGCGTCATCATGCCTGGTCAGGCCGGCCACCATCATAACCAATCCTGAGAGTGGTTTGAAGCAATTGATAGAATTCTGGAGGCTGGTTCCGATATGCTTGCCCAGGACTCGGATTGCTTTCGGAGGTGCCCCGATGTCGAAAACAACGCTCGCTGGCGCCGCAGTGCTCGTCATCCCGACCGGCTTCGTGCTGGTCAACGTTCTGCAGTACATTGTCGGGGTGCCGGTGGCCTGGAATCCGTACCAGGCGCTGCTCGAATCAGCGCGTGCAACCCCGTGGCGCTACCTGGTCGAACTGGTGATCCTGGCCAGTCCACTGGCCGCTTTCGCCCTGATGATCCTGCCCAGCGTGAGGGTTGCGCGCAGCCGAGTGGAAGGGGAACTGGCCAGCATCGTCATACGTCGCGGCAGCACGCCGGCGTTGCTGCTAATGGGTGGCTGCTTGTTGGTGCTGGCAATTATGGGAATTTATCTGGTCGGTGAGAACCTACCCTGTATCCTGGGCCAGGCCGTGAGCTGCTAAGGCGGCACGGCTGCCATTCGTCCTGAGCACCAAGCCAAGCGGCGTATCGTTGGATCAATGCAGCGCAATTCAAAAAAGCTCCGGGACCGCCCGGAGCTTTTTCATGTTCGGCTTTATCCGATTGGGTCAGGACTCGGTCGCTAGGCAGCTTCGAGCAGTAATCTGCAGCCGTGCGCGGTCAGGGTGCCCGATTGGGAGCTCGAAAGACGCAGCTCTGTCGGGAGCTCGCCGCGCAAACCGGGCTGGCCAGCGGTCAGCCGCACCGTGAATCCCTTGATCGTAAATCTAGCGGTCTGGCTCTCGAACACGGGGTCCATGTCGAACACCGCGCGATATCGCTCCACAGCTGCCCTGGGATCGGCCACCGTCGATCCAATGCCGGTAATGCCGGTGGCCACGTTGCTATGCTTGGTGTTCTCTGGGATGACGGGCACCCGGTCCGCTCTCGGAGTTTCATCGGTGAGGTAAAACGGCACGCTCATGTCGGGGAACATGGCGGTTCGCCAACGAAGCTCGACCCCATCCGGCCGTCGTCGTCCGCCGGATTGCGGGTCACCGATCTCGATTCCTGCCTGACGCACTCGGCCAACATGCGCGTCCAGGTCCTGCACCCCGAAAGCGTAGCCCGCGATCCCTTCGCCTGCTTCGAAGAGCGGTAGGTAGTTCCCCGGTCCGGGCGGCGGCGGATCTTTGAGCAGCGCGGGGTCGGTGGGCGCCATCAGCTCAAGGTACGCGCCATCGGCAAACACGATCAAGGCATTGTGGGTGTAGCCGCTGGCATGCCGTCCGCCGGTGACCACCGCGAATCCAAGCGAACCAAAGCTCGCTCGAGCTTCGTCGAGGTCGCGGACTGCGATGATGGCGTGGTCAAACTTCAATGTGGATCATTATCGGTGGTGCGACCCGTTGCTGTGCTGGCCGAATTTCAGCCGTCGCTTGCCCGCTCACGGGCCGGGCAACGGGGTGGCCGAAGGTTCCGGCCAGGGAATGCGCACCCACTGGGTGTAGCCGTGTTTCTCAGCGGTGTACAGCCGGCCGCTGGATGGCAGCAAACAGCCGGCCTCGTCGCGCACCGTGAGGGTCGTTTCAGTGTAGTGCGTGGTCCGCAGCGGACTGAAGATCAATTGCCCGTCCTGGCACAGCCAGGCCTCGATCAGGTAGCCGCGGTCGTCGTCGGTGGTCATCCAGACCGGATCCCAGGCGATCATCACCTCGTCCGGAGAGACCCGGCTGGCGCGCACATTGGTGGGCGGGAGGTAAAGCTCGCCGAAGGGCAACCTCGAATAATAGGGCGGCGCGTCCAGCAAGTCGCCCCGTATTTCCAAAAACTCCGCCTTTACCCAGCAGCGGTCGAAATACGTCCACGGGTGTACGTACACCCAGGTGCCGAGATCGTTTCGCCCGATGATGTCTACTCGCACGTTTGGAAACAATCCCCACTCATACAGATACGCCGCGCCCGGCCCATAGCGGCAGTTGGCTTGCTGCAGCACCGTAGCGGCGATCGGCTTGTAGGTTGGGGTCGGGGAGGGGGTCAGCGTGATGGTGGGCGTTCCGGCTGGGGTGGCGCTGTGGGTGGCGGTGGCCGTCTGGGTGGCAGTGTTGGTGACCGTGGAAGTGTGGGTGTAGGTCGGAGTGGGAGTTGAAGTGCGGGTCGGGGTCTCTGTGGCGCTGGCGGTTACGGTCGCGGTGGCCGTCAGCTCCGGCTCCAGCGCGGGAAGCACTTGAGAGCCAAGCACGAAGCCGGCCAGGC
>CAZJUE010000327.1:0-2783 GCA_964549025.1 uncultured Anaerolineaceae bacterium
AAGCCAGTCGCGCTGACTGAGCTCCTCCAACACCCGCAGCAGCACCCAGAAGATCACCAGCTGCACCCCGAGCAGGATCAGCATCGCCGCGCCGAGCAGGTACAGCCACAGCCGAGCGATTTCCCAGCCGTTCAGACCGAGCGCCAAGCTGGCAGCACCGAGGGCGAAGCCCAAGCCGAGGGCGGTCAGCCCCAGCCAGCCGAAGTGGTGGTCGAGCGAGGTGGCGAAGAGCGGGCGGCCGAACAGGCCCTGGCGGATCGGCCGCTGCACGAACAGCGAAACCAGGTAATTAAAAGTAGCGCCAAGCGCAAATAGGCTGAGACCGGCCACCGCAGCCACCATGGCGGCGTACACTACGCCGACGCCCAACGGGCCGAGCTCGGTGATCCCGCTGAGGCGGGCGGCAACCAGCCCCACGCCCACCAGCCCGGCCAGCGCCAGCCCGGCTAAGCCGATCAGGCCCAGCACCCGCACCGGATTGTAGGTGAGCACCGTCCACACCATCGAGTTCAGGAACAGCATGCCGTCGTGCACCACGCTGAGCTTGGAACGGCCGACACGCTCGTCGTAGGGGATCGGCAGCTCCTGCATGGCGATGCCTTCGTGGATGGCGCGGGTGCTCATCACTGGGGTCAGGTTCAGACCGTCCGGTAGCGGCAGCACCCGCTCCAGCACCTCACGGCGGAAGACCCGCATGCCGCTGGCAGTGTCACTGACGTACTGGCGGCCGAGCAATGAGAGCAGCTTGGCGAAGAATAGGTTACCGATGCGCCGAGTGAGCGGCATTTTGCTTTGGGCGCCGTTCATGCGCGAGCCGATCACCAGCTCGGCGCCGTTGAGCGCTGCGGCGCACAGCTGGGGGAAGTGCTCGGGCGGATAGGTACCGTCGGCGTCCAGAAAGCCGATCAGCTCGCCGCGAGCTTGGTTGAAGCCGGTCTTCAGCGCGGCCCCATAGCCGCGGTTCACCGGGTGGCGGATGAGGGTGACACCCTGGATCTCACCAGCGATGGCCGCGGTCCCGTCCGCCGAACCGTCATCCACCACCAGCAGCTCCAGCTCGTCGACGCCGACCGCCGGCAACGCCGGCCGGACTGCCAGCGTGCGCTGCACGATCTCGGCGATGCCGCTTTCTTCGTTGTAGGCCGGGATGACGATCGATAAGGTGGTCATGCTCTTCCTTTGGAGTGGAAGACCTCTTTGTGGCGGCCGTCCGGTGCCCCTGCCTCAATGCGACTGATCGAGTGAGCAGGGACACCGGCGACCACGGTGTGTGGAGCAACATCTTTGGTAACGACCGCGCCGGCCGCCACCACCGCGCCCTTGCCGATGCGGACTCCGTCGGTCACGACCGCGCCGGCACCAAGCCAGACGTCGTCTTCTACAATGATTCCTTCGGCAGTGATACCTTGCTCGACGAACGGCCGCTCCGGGTCGGCGTAGACGTGATTGACCGCCAGCAATTGCGTGAACGGCGAGGTGTACACGCGGTCACCGATATGCACGCCGCCTTGGCCGCGGATGACCGTGTACTCGCCGATCAGGCTATCGCGCCCGATCCAGATGCCAGCCTGCGGCAGGTCGCGGAAGTTGTAGACGTGCAGCAGCGCGCCGTGCATCACGATCGTGCCGTCGCCGATCTCGATCCCGCCCGGGGTGGCGTGCAGGTAGGTCCCTTCATCTAGGTAAGCGCCGTTGCCCAGCCGAATGTGGTCCGCAAAGCGCAGGCGAACCCCACGCTCGATGCCCACCCAGCCGCGCATGCGCAGGAGCATTCGGTACAGCACGCCGCGCAGGCCGATCCCGATCACGGTCGGAATCCAGCCCACCAGCAGGTATAGCGTCTGTTCCAGCAGGTAGCGCGGCAGGCTGGAGGCCTGGCGGGCCAGATACAGTCGGACACTGGAGATCGGTTGGTAGTTGGAGCTCAATTTGCTTGGGACCAGTGGGGCGCATCCATAAGGAAGCTCGGCGCCTGCTGGACGTGCTCCGCCCTTCCGACATCGGATGGGCGTTTGAGACGTTGAATTGTGCGACCTGCAACGTGCTTGCTGCACAGGCCGTGGCGCGGGCGATTAGTTCAGCCTAATCGACCTGCCCTCGCCTCATGCCGTTGTCTGGGCATTCGCGCGCCGCACCTTCTCGATGTGGCCGGAGCTTATTTCGAGCGGCACCAGCTGGTCACTCAGCAGCTCCAGCAGCACCCGCACCCGCTCTTTGCCGGGAAGCCGAGCATCAAACAGGGCTCGGTAGCCCTCGAACGGTCCGTCTGTGATCCACACCGGATCGCCGCGGTCCAGCTCGTGGAACAATTCTCCGCCGGCCTCTTTGATGGCCGCCAAACGTTCGTGCAACACGTCGATGAAATTCGCCGGCACTGCCGCCGGCATACCACCGAAACTCACCAGCCCCACCGCGTGCGGCATGCGATTGAACTTGGAGAGCCCGGTTTCTTGCAGATCGGTATGCACGAAGAGGTAGCCCGGGAAATACGGGCGAATCTTCCTTGAACGAGGGTTAGCCGGAGTGACCCGCACGAAGGGAAAGAAGTACTGGATTCCACGCACATCGAGTTGACGCCACAAAGCAAACTCCTTGCGCGGCTTGCTGCGCAGGACGTACCACTGTGCACGGCTGGGTTTTTCTACGGTCAGCTTGCTCCTCCATCCGGTGGGACCTGGTTGGATTGCCGGACCTCGTCCCGGGCCTCCTGCTCCCACTTCAACGCATCGTGGCTGTGCTGCGTGACCACAAACCGCAATCGGCCTTTGGCAACGACAAGCCGC
>CAZJUE010000328.1:0-1702 GCA_964549025.1 uncultured Anaerolineaceae bacterium
GACCAAGGAAATCCGAGCCAAGATCCACCGTCGCGGCAAGCCGATCGAGCAGGTTTGCGACATCGCCACGGGCAAAGCCGACCCGATCGAAGGTCTGAGCCGCGGTGACGCGATCAAGCTGTTGTACAAGGCCGTTGTGCCCGAGTTGCGGGCGGCGGTCCGGCACTGGCCACAGCTCTGACTATGTAGGCCCGATCTTGCCGGCCAACCGGAGATCGCGCTGTGTGAGTCTCTGGTGGGCTTGTAAGAGTCATCTGGCTCCGGGATCAGGAGGCGGTGTGGTAGATTTCGAGGTCGGAGGTCAATTGAACGATGCTCGCCGTCCAGCCGCCAGCGCTCAACCTCCGGACGCCAGACGATCAGCCGCCACGCGTCGGATGGCCGCCGTACGCAAGGTCTTGTTTTTCGCCGCTGCCGCAAGCGCTTGCAAGATTGATTGGACGAGCGCCTCGCGCTCCCGGACCAGGTCGGGGCTCAGGGCTGTCTGGCTCCGGCCCCAGTCCTCCAGCGCCCCCCGGGCCCAGCGCTGCACGCGGTCCGCGGGATCAATTTCCGGTGCTGCGCCACTCGATAGCAGGTCGTAGAGAACGTCGGCATAGAGGCGGTTGACCGCTTGTTGTTGAATCATCTCCTCCCTCGCAGCGTCACGGCTCTGGATCTGCTGGAGGATTGTGCGCGACATTATGGCGCAGACCTCAGCCTGCACTTTCGCCCTGATGCGAGTTAGCTCCGGTGCGTTAACTGGCGTTACTAGCTTGTGTGATTGAGGCTCACTCAGCGTTGGTGCATCAGCGGGTATGGGCCCCGACCTCTTTCGCCGCTTGAACAGAGGCATATCGCCGTCTCCCGAAGGGGTGCCGCAAGCCACGACAGAAGCAGCAATGTGGCGAGGCGCACTCGCCTTCCTGCCGCCAAGACAGGAGTCGGGTCAACGGCCGGCTTCCGGCATTCCGCTGCCCGTTGTGCTGCATCTAGTCGAGGCGACCTATCCGAAGACGGACAAGCTGGGCAATGATCCGTGCGCGATGTGCTGTCGGGATCTGACCTGGCTGAAAAGCCGACATCAATGACTGCTTCCCGCTCAAAAGCGGACGTTACAAGCGGGTTCCCGGGAGGTCCGAAAGTGACCCAAAGCGGACATTGATCAAGGTGGCCGGTTGAATGCAAACATGCGCAAGACGCCCTTCCCAATCGCGATTAGACTGCAGTCAAGGTTATCGGGTTTGGAGGGCCAAGCTATGGAACTGCAAGGAAACGCCGAGAAGGCCACCGGCGGCTGCTTTTGTGGAGCGGTGCGCTACGAGGCGGAAGTCTATCTTGATGACGCCTATTACTGTCATTGCCGAATATGTCAAAAGGTCACCGGCGCGCCGGCCGAGATAGCTGTCTTGGTCAAGCCGGGATCTTTGCGGTTCACCCAGGGTGAGCCGAAATACTACCCGACCTCGCATTTCGCGGAGCGCGGCTTTTGCGCTGACTGCGGCTCACGCCTGATTTTTCGGCCAACTTTGCCCGAGCTTCCCGAATGGTGGGTCAATATACCAGTCGGGACTCTGGATCATCCTGATAAGGTGCGGCCCGTCTTGCATATGTGCGTGGAAAGCCAATTGCCTTGGTACCAGATCGACGATGGTCTTCCGCGCACCCGTACCGAGGATGATCCAGAACTCGCCGCGCTCTGGGCAGCAAAGGATGAGCAATC
>CAZJUE010000328.1:1712-2771 GCA_964549025.1 uncultured Anaerolineaceae bacterium
AAGGTGCAGGCTGAGGTCTGTGGCATTATGTCGCGCACAATCCTCCAGCAGATCCAGAGCCGCGAGGCTTGCGATCCGGCGAGGGATGAGCTGCTTAGGCGCCAGGCGGTCAACCGCCTCTATGCCGACGTTCTCTATGACCTGCTCTCGGGTGGCGCGGCATCGGAGATTGATCCGGCGGAACGCGTGCAGCGCTGGGCCCGCGGGGCGCTGGAGCCTTCATTACCGCTAGCGTGCTGGCCTCATCCTCCCGAACAAGGTGGCTGTAACCGACTACATCTGCAGCCAAAATGGCGGCCAGCCGCCGCACCATTGGGAATCTCCCTCAATGGGAAGATTAGCGAACCACGGTGGCGAAATCTATGCGGTGATTTGAATGCGCGAACGTCCGCAAATGGCTACAAACGGACCTTCGAATGCCCGGCCGGATCGTCCGCTTTGCCCCCGAAACCGGACATCGGTCTGAATCTACCGAGTTCTGGTGCCATCTCTCGCCGTGCCGGGACGAGCTCCACTCCCGGTATTGAGCCCCTATACGCACCTTGGCAATGCCGTGGTCAGTTTTCTGTGGTGCAATTGCAAATTGGGGACCGCGTTGTGTGAGCCTGAAGGGCTTCTAGAGCCGATCTAGATAAAGAGGCGCCCTTCTTGTGTATTGAAAGGCCAATTTGTGTGATATAATATGCGTGGCTAAAATTTGGACATGTATAACGTTAACCATATTTCGGATGTGGTAATAAATATCGAGGTGGACTTGTCATTGGCCAAATAATGGCCGATTGAGGAGTGACCATGGCGCACCATGATGCCTTTGGTCGCCGCCCACACAAGAAGCTCACGCTCTTCAAGACTCAATTCAGGTCCCTCGGGGCTTGCTTTCTATTGGGATCGGCTGCTCTGTACGGCGGTTGTGCGAAGGCCGACGAGATTTCCGAGCGTTTCGTCCTATCGGACACGATCTTTGTATTAGAAACTGAACCACAGCAGCCTCTTGGACCGGTAGTTGCCCCATATAGCTACGAATCTGGGCCAATATTCGCGGTGGATGCGACACCAAGC
>CAZJUE010000329.1:0-2751 GCA_964549025.1 uncultured Anaerolineaceae bacterium
GTTGGTCGTGCTCGCGATCTTTGCGGTGGCGGCGGTGGTCACAACCTTGGTGTCCAATGCCGCGGCCGTGGCCCTGACCATGCCGCTGGCGCTCGCTGCGGGAAGCGGCGCTGGCCTGTCACCGCACGCGGTCACCATCACGGTGATTGTCGGCTGCTCGGCCTCGTTTGCCACGCCCATGGCCTACCAGACCAATCTAATGGTGATGGGCCCGGGCGGGTATACCGTCGGTGACTTCTTCCGCTTCGGGTTCCCGCTGGTGATCGTGTTCGGCGTGTTTGCAACCACCCTGATTCCCATGATTTATTGATTGCGCGGCTTAAGGGCTCGCCCCGACTGGCACCGCGCACGCCATCAGGGACCGCACAAAACACCCCGGCAAGGTTGGATGGCGCCTTTGCCTTTGGGGTGGTCCGGCTTTCGTGCTGCTGTTCGGCGTCGGGGTCATCGTATTCGCGGGATGGCTGCCGCCGCCCGGACCGAGCCTGGAGGCAGCGGTCGTTTCCGAGCTGTACGCCACCGGCACAACATCCATTCGCATCGGTATCGCGCTGATGGCGCTGAGCGTCGGTCCTTTGGTTGCGTTTGCCAGTCTGGTCTCGACGGAGATTCAGCGCATCCCGGGGAGTAGCAATACCCTCGCGTACGCCCAGTTGGGCTGCGCCGCAGTGGTCGCCGTGATCGTGATGATTTGCGCCGTGTTTTGGGGGCTAGCGGCTTTTCGTCCCGAGCGCGCACCGGAACTGACCTTGCTGATTCATGACCTGGCCTGGTTGAGCCTGCTTACGACCGTATCCGCCCCGGCTGTGCAACCAGCGGTGGTCGGTCTCGCAATTCTGGGCGATTCCTCTGCTCAACCGCGCTACCCACGTTGGTCGGGATTTCTCAATCTGTGGATCGCGGTGCTGCTGGTCCCGGGCGTCATGGCTTTGTTTTTCAAACACGGCCCCTTCGCCTGGGACGGTTTGTTCGTTTTCTACATCCCGTTTGCCGTATTCGGGGCGTGGTTTCTAATGATGTTCTACCTGATGCGAACGCGCTTGCGAGTTGATTAGTTGGAAGTTGCTGAAGAGCCTGGCTCCTGAGACTGTCGACGCCTTCAAGCCTCCAGCCGATAACGGCGCGGTGGTTTGCCGAACGCCTTGCGAAAGGCCGTCGTCAGATGTGCCTGACTGGAAAATCCGCATCGAAAGGCGATGTCCGCGATCGATATCCCCGAATGTGTCAGCAGGCCGCGCGCATATTCCAGTCGAATCTGGCTGAGGTACTGATGCGGCGCCTTGCCGGTGGCCTTGCGAAATGCATCGGCAAAATAGGTTCGGCTGAGACGCGCTTCGTCAGCCAAATGCTGTAGCGAAATGCCATCGATCACACTGGCATGCAAACGATCGATGCACCGGTCCAGCACTGATCGCGACAGCCCGCCTGAATCATTCAATCTCGGGGCTCCACGACCGTACATCCTCATCAGGTGCAGGGCCAGCGTGTCAGCCATCTCATCGGCATAGAGGGTGCCGTTTTCGCTCGGCGAGCGGAGATGTTTCTCCAGCGATTCCACCAGCACCGTGATTAAAGGGTCTTCAATCCCACAGCGGAATCGCAGCTCCGGGACGGGCGTACCGCAGTCTTCAGCGGTGCGATTCAAAAGCCGTGACCGAAGGTGAATCGATCGCGAATGCACCTCGCCGCGAATGTCCCAGGCGACGCTGGTATTCGGAGGAATGATGGTGATTCGACCGGGGTGGGTCCGTTGTCGCCAGTCGCGGCCGGTGCGCACCGCGACGTCCTGCGCGCCGCCCAAGTGGTAGATCACCACCGGTTCCGGAAACGGCTCGAATTCGGCACGCTGGCATTGGCCGCGCCATGCATACAGAGCGAGTTGGTTCCAATCTGAAGAATCGCTGGAGGCTTCCGGAGAAAAGCCGACGGAACGACTGATCGACCGGGCCGACTGCGCAAACGCCGGCGACACATGCCCAAGCTCTGGGTAGCTGCTGCTGATGGTCTCCTCCTGCATCTCAGACGGCGCAGATTCTTGGGCCAGTGTCTGGCCGATTGGCCTGGATGACAAGCTCGGGCCGTCCCTTATCCGCACTGAACCGAAATCCGGTGAAAGAAATTGGCCTGCAAAAGCCGTTGAATGGGTCCAAATCAATCAGAGGAGAGGGCCATGACGCCGAATCTGGGGCAAATCACTGCCGCCGACGAGATGCTGAACCACCAGACGGCCAATCTGTTCAGCCGGGTGGGAGAGTCCGATCTCGGCTGGACCGAGAAGATCTGGTTTGCCATTCCGAAGAAGGACGGCTCGATCTCGATCGGCTTCGGGCTGGGCAAATACCAGAACCGCAACATCTTCGATGGATTTGGCGGGATTTCGAGCGGTCATTCGCAGTGGACCGTGCGCGGCTCGCGCGTCCTGGCGCTGGAGCCGGATCGTCTAGGTGTCGGCCCCATCGACTACGAGATTGTCGAGCCACTGAAGAAGTTTCGGATTCGGATGGCGGAGAATGATGTTCAGCCGGTGTCCTACGAAGTCGAGTTCACTTCGCTGAACCCACCGTTTTGTGAGGACCGACACCTGCAATACGACGAACACGGCTTTCGCGCGGTGTCGGACATCGTGCGCTTCCATCAGGCCGGTGAGGTCAAGGGCTGGTTGTCGGTCGAAGGCAAGAAGCAGGACATCGTGACCGACGACTGGATTGCGTTTCGCGATCACTCCTGGGGTGTGCGCCTGGATGTCGGGGC
>CAZJUE010000330.1:0-2744 GCA_964549025.1 uncultured Anaerolineaceae bacterium
CCACCAGCATGTAGGGCACCTTCTGCAGCTGCGCATCGCGGATTTTGGCGCTCATGCGATCGCTCCGCTGATCTACCTCCACCCGCAGGCCAGCCTGCTGCAATCGTTCGGCCACCCCAGCGGCATATTCGATGTGCCGATCGGCGATCGGAATCATGGTTGCCTGCACCGGACATAGCCAGACCGGGAACGCCCCAGCATGATGCTCAATCAGCGTACCGAAAAAGCGCTCCATGGCGCCCATCAGCGCCCGGTGGATCATATACGGCTGGTGCTCCTGGCCATCCTCGCCAACGAAGGACAGCCCGAACCGCTCAGGCAGGAGAAAGTCGAACTGGATCGTCGAAAGCTGCCATTCACGGCCCAGCGCGTCTTCCACCTTCAGGTCGATCTTGGGCCCGTAAAAGGTCGCTTCGCCCTCGTCGATTTGATAGGGAAGCCCCGAGCGCTCGAGTGAATCCTGGAGCGCCTGGGTGGGAGCCTCCCACTGCTCGGGATCGCCGGCGGCCTTCTCCGGATTGCGGGTGGAAAGGTAGGCGTGGATGTCGTCGAATCCAAACGAGCGCAGGATGTGCAAGCTGAACTCCAGCGTCTTGTCGATCTCTTCCGGCATCTGGTCCGGCCGGCAGAAGTGATGGGCGTCGTCCTGCGTCAATCCGCGCACCCGCAGCAAGCCGTGCAGCACTCCGCTGCGCTCGTAGCGGTACACCGTGCCCCACTCTGCGTAGCGCAGCGGCAGATCGCGGTACGAGCGGGTCTGGCTCTGGTAGATCTGGATATGGAACGGGCAGTTCATCGGCTTCATGTAGTACTGCTGCTCATCTACTTCGATCGGCGGATACATGTAGTCCGCATACCACTCCAGGTGGCCGCTGGTCTCCCACAGGCTGGACTTGCCGATGTGCGGCGTGTACACGAAGTCGTAGCCGGCCTTCTCATGCTCGGCGCGGCTGAAGTCCTCCGCCAGCTTGCGGATCAGCCCGCCCTTGGGATGCCACAGAATCAGGCCCGGTCCGACATCCTCGCTGACGCTGAACAGGTCCAGCTCGCGGCCCAGCACCCGGTGATCGCGCAGCTTGGCCTGCTCCTGGCGCCACAGGTATTGCTCGAGCTCATCGGCTGTCTTCCAGGCGGTGCCGTAGATTCGCTGCAGCATGTCGCGCTTCTCATCGCCTCGCCAGTAGGCTCCGGCCACGCTCATCAGCTTGAGCGCCTCGGGGTTGATCTGGCCGGTGTGTCCGACGTGCGGCCCACGGCAAAGGTCGGTGAAGCTGTCCTGGGTATAGACCGAGATCTCTGGCACCTCATCAATCGGCTCGCCGTACTCATCGACGCCGCCAGCCTCCAGACCATCGATCAGTTCCTGCTTGTATGGCTGGTCCTCAAACATCTGACGGGCTTCGTCGGCCGAGACCACCTGCTTCTCGAACTTGAAATCCCCGCCGATGATCTCGCGCATGCGGGCTTCAATGGCCGCCAGGTCGTCCGGGGTGAGCGGGCGCGGCAGGCCGAAGTCGTAGTAGAACCCCTCCTCGATCGGCGGGCCAATGGCGATCTTGGCCTCGCCGGGAAACATCTCCATCACCGCCTGCGCCATCACGTGCGCGGCCGAGTGGCGGATGCGGTAGAGCTCCGTTTCCTGATATGGTTGCTCGCTTTTCTTAGCCATCACATCCCTCCTTTGCGGCCGGTGCGGCTGGCTTGAGCCGCTGGCCCGGTTCCGGCCGAGCTTTGCAAAATAAAGAAAAGCCCTCGCCCCACTGGGGCGAGAGCTGCTGCTCACGCGGTTCCACCCAGATTGATCGGAGTTGCCTGTCGCCTACCGGCCGATCTGCCGCCGGCACCGATTGCTCCGACCATCTCGTTCAGCCGTTAACGGGGCTGTTCCGTTCGCCTTACTCGCCCGGCTATGCACTCACCCCGCTCTGCGGGGCGTGCATTCAGCCTTTCAGGCTCAAGCTCGCGGGGGGTTTTCGCCGGTCGCACTTCCGGGGAGACTTACAGTCATCGATCTCCCCTCCCTGTGGCGTGCGGATCCAGGTACTCGTCCCGGTCGTCGCCGTTCGCTATTCAGTTGTGTGGGCGGTATTGGATTTGAACCAACGACCTCATGCATGTCAAGCATGCGCTCTAACCAACTGAGCTAACCGCCCGCTAGGGCGATTATACAGACCCGCCGAGCAGGTTGCAATGGCGACCCGCGGGCCAGGTTGCATGGCCTGGCCTCCGGGCTATCGGCTGGCCCCGTCAGCGGAGCATCGCGGCCATACCGTGATCTGATGGGCTCTCAGCCCTCAAACTCAACATCCGCCGGCATGCCCGGTTTCAGCATGTCCTTGGCATCCCGGACCGACAACACCACGGCGTACACTGTGCTGCGGCGATCGTCTTCGGTTTGCACATTGCGGGGGGTGAATTCGGCCTGGTCGGCAATGCGGATCACGCTGGCGGTGAATTGCTGGTCTGGATAGGAGTCGACCGTGACGCTGGCGGCGTCTCCGAGCGAAACCCGCCCGTATTGGTCCTCCGGCAAATAGACGGTGATGCGCAGGTCATCCAGGTGGCCGATGGTCAGCGCCAGCATGCCGGGCTGAGCCAGCTCGCCGGGCTCAATCAGCCGGTTCATGATCACACCGGCGGACGGCGCACTGACGGTCAGCTTGTCCAATTGCGTCTCGACCAAGCCCAGGGCCGCGCGCGCTTGCTCCACCGCGCTCTCGGCAGCTGCCAGCTGCGCCCCGGCC
>CAZJUE010000331.1:0-2723 GCA_964549025.1 uncultured Anaerolineaceae bacterium
CTGAGGTAGCCGTAGTTGAGGAAGAAGGAAGCTTCACCCACACCTGAGCGCTCCAGACGACGCGTAACATCATCATAGAAATCTCGGTAGGAGGCCTTGGCAGCCACGCCGGGCATATCCCCCTCGAGCGCGGTTGCGACCGGCAGAGCTGGCACGACCACTGGCAACCCGGTTGGCGGACCCTCGATACCGCCGGATGCGAGCGCCTCATCCACCAGCACAGCCAGTTCGGCTACGGTGGGCGCCTGGAACAGCTTGAGCACCGGCATCTCGATCTGGAAGCGGTCACGGATTTCAGAAGCAACCTGGACAGCCAACAAGGAGTGTCCGCCGAGGTCAAAGAAGCGGTCGTGAATCCCAACCTGCACCACCCCGAGCTGAGCGCCCCAGATCTCGGCCAACTCGCTCTCAGTCTCGGTGCGCGGTTCGACGAAGGCAGTCGTAAGGTTGGGGCGCGGATGGCGCTCTACGATGGCACCCTTCCCGTTTGATCCTTCAGCATGACGGACCCATGCGCGCAGACGAGTGCCCAGGTCGTTCACTACCACCAGAATGCGCGCGCCGGTCTCCGCTCCCAGAGAGCGGAGGAAGGCTTTTTGGCCCTCGGGAGGTTGGATGGGGGCGGGCATACCCGCACTTTGTCCTTCGGCCGCATTATCCCAAGCGTCCCAATCTATGCTGAGCCAACTCTCTCCACCAGCCTGGGCGAAGGCGTCGAGGACTGCGTTGGCGCCGGTATAGGCAGCCAGACCCAGGCCGCCCAGGACGGTAGAGATAGAGGAGTGCAGGACCCAGCGGGCAGGCTCACGACCGCGCAGCGCCTCGATCAAGTGCAGCAAGCCGCGCAGCTTGGGGGAGAACTGCGCTTCGACGACTTCCGGGCCGGTTTCGGCGGCGGAGGCGAAGGCAGCTGCGTCGATGCGCGCGGCGCCATGCACGACCAGGTCGATGCGGCCAAAACGAGCGATGGCGGCGTCCACGGCGTCGTTCACCTGTTCGGCGTCGTTCATGTCGGCCGAGACTACGAGCAGTTCATCCCGTTTGGCACGCAGGTGTGCCAGGCGGCGCAAAAGGTTCCGCTGCTCGCTCGAAACGGATGGGTCTTCGCTCTGGGCAGCCCACTGGTCGGGCTCGGGGAGGGGGGAGCGGCCGAGGAGCACCAGGCGGGCGCCAATGCTTTCGAACATCGCTTCAGACAGGTGCATGCCCATGTGCCCCAGCCCGCCAGTGACCATCACGACGGGATGCTCTGGCAGGCCAAGAGGAGGATCGATGGAGGGAATGGCTAGTGGTTCGAAGGCCTCTACGAAGCGCTGCCCGGCGCGCAACGCCAGCGCCGGTTCCGGCAGTCCCGCGGCCAACTCGGCCAGCAGCAGGTCAGGCACTGCCGGGTCAGCGTCCACGTCCAGGTGGGCGAGGCGCAGTCCGGGGTGCTCCTGGGGCAGGACTTTGGCCGGCCCCAGGCCCAGGGCTCGAGCTGGGTCGAGCAGGTCGTCCTCATGAACCTGGCGTGTGCCTTGCGCCACCAACAGCACCGGCAGCGGACGGACCGTGGGCTGGCTGCTGAGCGCATGGGCCAGCCGCATGGGAGCCAGCAACGTGACCGGTGCGGCCGAGTCGAGGCTGGTATCTCCCGGCGGCGTGGCGGACCAGCAATCGATCACGCCGGCCAGGCGGCTGTCACCAGAGCACACCTGGGCAGCCAATTGCTGGAACCCCTCCGGCCTGGTGGGGTCGAGCATGTACTCATCTTCGGCGGTGCGCTCGAAAGCGGTGCCCTGCCTGACCACCACCGGCTGACCACCGGCGGCCCGCAGGCGGTCGACGACGGCCGCGCCCAGGCCAGTCTGCTCATCGAAGACCAGGAACCGACGCGCATCCAGGAGCGGGCACTCATCCGGCCCAAAGCCAACCGGTTTCACTGGCGACTCCTGGCGCCAGACCGGGAGGTGGAACCAAGTGGAGGTATCGCGCGGCTTGGGCGGCTGCGCGCTGACCTGGGTGGCAGCTTGTTGGGAAGACCCGCCGATCCAGTAGCTGCGGCGCTCAAACGGGTAAGTGGGCAGGCTGACGCGGACCCGGCGCTCGGTGTCATGGAACCCCACCCAATCGACCGAAACACCGCTGGCCCATAGCTGCCCTAGTGTGGTGAGCGCCAGCTCGGTATCGCTGCGCTGGTCATCCGGGCCGGGGAGCGAGGTCAGGCAAAGCGGCAACTGGTCGCCTGCGCGGCCGATCTCAGACGCGAAGGTCACCAGCGTCCGGCCTGGGCCGACCTCCAGGCAGATGGGGTCGCCGGCCGCCGGGCCATCCTCACCGATAAGGGACAGCAGGCCGGCGACGAAGCGGACGGGGGCGCGCAGCTGGGCACTCCAGTATCCAGGTCGGGTCACTGGCCCGGCGGCGGGATCACCGGTGAGAGCCATCGGGAGCGTTGGCGGGGAGAGGTTGACGCCCGCCACGAGCTGCTCGAATTCGGCCAGGATAGGCTCTATCATCACAGAGTGGAAAGCATGGGAGGTGTGCAGGCGGCGAGCGGGGATCGATTCCTGCATCAGGGCGGCCTCTACCTGGTCGATGGCCTGATCCGGGCCGGAGAGCACCGAAAAACCAGGCGCGTTGATGGCTGCCAGCGATACCTGGTAGTCGATGAAGCGTTCCAGTTGGCCGGCAGGGGCCATAACCGACAGCATGGAGCCGCGCGGCAGAGCCGAGATGAGCTG
>CAZJUE010000332.1:0-2716 GCA_964549025.1 uncultured Anaerolineaceae bacterium
CGGTGCGCGGCCGAGACGAGATTGGCCAAGTGGCTGAATCGTTCAATCGTATGTTGGACGAACTGCTCCGTGCACACCATGAGCTCAAACGCAGCAACCGGCATCTGGCGGCCGTATGCCATGTAGCCAGCTCGGTCGGGCGTGGACTGGAACTCAGCTCGGTGCTCGAAGCAGCGCTAAACAGCACCTTGGAGGTGGCCGGCCTGGATAGTGGCTGGATTCACCTGCTGGACCCCGAAACCCAGCAGTTCTTTCTCGCCCGCGCCGCGCGCCCTCCTGCCGATGTGGCCGCTGATCGGAGCTTTCCGACCGACGAACGCTGCGACTGTCAGGAAGCGCTGCAGACCAGCGCCGACTGGATTCGTCCGGTGTTGCGAACCTGCCGACGCCTGACTCGCGGGGAAACGAAACGTCCGGTGGAGCACCTGTCGGTACCGCTCAAAGCCCGCGGCATGAATCTGGGCATGCTGAATTTGCTATGGACTCGACCCAAGCTGCCCAGCGAGGAGCAGCTGGATCTGCTGGAAGCGCTGGGAAGCCAGGTGTCGGAGGCAGTGGCAAATGCCCGGCTGCACACCGATCTGCATAACAAGGAAGCTGGGATGGAAGCGCTGCTTACCGCGTTGACCAACGCCCAGGAAGCCGAGCGGGCCGCGATCTCGGCCGAGCTGCACGATGGCGCTGGCCAAGAGCTCACCAGCATCTTGCTTCGCCTGAAGGCGCTGGAAGGGCAGAAGGACAGCCAGGCCCTGCGGATCGGCATAGGGGAGCTGTGCGTGGCGCAGTCCAACGCCATCGAGCAACTTCGCACGCTCTCCCATCAGCTTCGCCCGCCCGATCTGGAGCAGCTTGGGCTGGGCCCCAGTCTGCGCAACCTGGGCACTGAGATGTTGAGCCAACACGGGGTAGCGGTCGAGTTCGATTCGGACCTGAACGGACAACGGTTGGACCCGGCCATCGAGATCACCCTGTACCGCATCGCTCAGGAGGCACTTACCAATATCACGCGCCACGCGCAGGCCAGTCGGGTAAAGCTCAGCTTGCTGCTGCGCGATCCGCGGCTGCGATTGGTGGTCGAGGACGACGGAGTGGGATTCGACCCGGATCAACTGAGCGCTGCCGGAGTAGCACACATCGGCTTGGCCAGCATCCAGGAGCGGGCCGAGCGACTAGGCGGTGCGTTCTTTATTCGCACCGCTCTGGGAGAAGGCACGCAGCTGATCGTCAGCGTTCCAAGTTGGAGGGGAACCGTTCAATGACCCCGATCAAGGTTCTGTTGGTTGATGACCATGCGGTGCTGCGGGCCGGCCTGTGCTCACTGCTGGAAAACCATGACGATCTGGAGGTGGTAGGGCAGGCCGAAACCGCCGACGAGGCGCTGGAAATCGTCGACCAGGTCCGCCCGCAGGTTGTGGTGATGGATCTGGGTATGCCGGGAATGCTGGCCTTTGACGCCATTCGCACGATCCGCCAATCGCATCCCTCGACCCGAGTGATCGTGCTTTCCATGCACAAAGGCAGCGCAGTGGTCACCCGAGCGTTGGAAGCCGGCGCCGATGGGTACGTGCCGAAGTCCTCCGCCCACACCGACCTGCTGCGGGCGATCCGTACCATCCAGAACGGGAAGGCCTATCTGCATCCTTCAGCTGCCACCGAGCTGGTCGAGTCAATTCGTACTGCTGACAGCGTGCAGGTCACTCTGAGCACCCTGTCGGATCGCGAGCGCGAAGTCATGCAGTGGACCGCACGCGGCTACAGCAGCCGCGAGATCGGCGACATGCTGGCGATCAGCGGGAAAACGGTCGACACGTACCGTTCGCGCATAATGCAAAAACTGAACCTGGAACACCGCTCACAGCTGGTGGATCTGGCATTCAAAGCCGGAATGATCGGGCAGCCCACGGTGGGCGAGTAAACCACTGCCCAGCCCATCGACTGCCGAGGAGAGATCAAACGGATGCGAGTGACTTTCGACGATGACTTGATCCGGCGCGGCGCTGGCATCAGCGCCGCCAAACACCGTCTGCAGCAGGCTGAGCTGGACGATGACGCCGAGGACCGATTGGGCGCGCTGGCTGACCTCGCGGGCGCGCAAGCGGAAGCCGTCGAGCTGGAGCAGGCGATGAGCGACCTAGATCGAGCCATCGACTCGGCCGTTGCGCGGGGCAATCATCAGCAAGCGGTGCTCAGCCTGCTGCACAAGGGAGCGCTGCTGGTGCGAACCCATCGGCTGGAGGAGGGCCTGGAGTGTTTCGACCTTGCACTGCGAAGTGCCAGCGCAGTGGGCGATCCCGCTGCAGAGAACGAAGTCCGAATCCGCAGGGCGCTGACTCTGGGTCAGATGGGGCGCTACCCGGAAGCGATCGAACTACTCGATCGGCTGCTGGACGCATCCGATGACGAACTCGAGCAGCCCCGATCGCGGTTGCTCGAACTTAAGGGCGACCTGCTGCTGGCGTTTGGCCGAGAGCCGGCTGCCCAGCGAGCCTTCGAGCAGGCGATCGAGATCGAGGATTCAGGCCCACCCACCCGCTATCGCATCGGGCTCGGACGAGCTTTGTTCGGACAGGGCAAATTCGCCGATGCGGCGGAGGCGCTTGAGCCGGCGCTCGATGAGGCACAGGCAGACGATCATCAGGAATTGCAGAGCGAGGTGCTGAAGGTAATGGTTCCCGTCGATCTGGCCATGGGCGAAATGGACCGTCTGCTGCAGCAC
>CAZJUE010000333.1:0-2715 GCA_964549025.1 uncultured Anaerolineaceae bacterium
AACAAAGCCAGCAGAACTACCAAGGTCTCGATCAAAGCGAACATCTGGGTATAAGCGATTACACCGATCAAATCCCAGGCATCGAGCCGGAGCAACCAAGAGGGCAACTCACGCAGGACGTTAATGATCGACCAGGCAAACACGGGCAGTGCGGTTGCGACAAATACGAGGGACACCCCTACTCGGGAGGGCAGGCGCCGCCTAGAAATATCCAAGACTACGCAACCTCTCCTCTACCTCGGCCATGTCTTCATCGTTCCTCGCGGGCTCGCGCGTCGCAGTGCGACCGCCCTGGATCGGGACACCCGAAAGCTCTGGAACATCGAGGTATGAAGGCTCCGGCGAACTCGAGAGTGTCGCGTTGGCGAACAAAACCCCGGAGACGGCTGCCGGCGAGAAGCAATGATCGGCCCCCCAGTGATCATTGTTGGGCTCGATCGTGGGTTCCCGCCACCCCCCCATACCGGTCTCTGCCGAGGCCCTGAACCCGGGCGAGTAGCCGATAAGCAAATCAGGCCCATAGGAGCTCATCGGCCCGTCGGGTACCTGGTCTCTATCTTGGACATCGACCACCACTTGCTCTCCGGTGGGGCCCGACCATCTGAGCAGATTGTCAGACAATTCACCCCTCAGTGTCTTGGCCGATTCAGCGGGCACTATCCCATCCCGCTCCCGGCCGCGGAGATTGAGATAGATGCTGTTTAACCCGATTGCGTAGGCGCGTGTCTGCGGCCAATCGATCTCGGAAAACTCTCCTGAAGTGTGTGCGCCTCGGAAGTGCAAGTACCCCTCATCAATCAGCCATCGATTGAGGTGCACTTTGTGATGGAAGGCGCCGAACCCATGGTCGGATAGGATCACCAGCCGCGTTTCCGACTTCGTGTTGAGCTCGTCCTCGACCTCCCCAACGAACTCGTCCAGCTTTTCATACCAGCCCGCTACGATGTCGGGATGATCACGCCAGAACATATGCTGCACTCTGTCGAGCGAGTCAAACACACCTCCCAGCAACCCCTCGGTGAATTGCTTCAGATGGTGCAGAAAGATGTGTCGGCGGTTGCGGAAGATGTTTTCACAAAGCGTCAGGAATTGGGCATCCGTAATCAGTTCCTCTTGCAATGCAGTCGTGTCCTGTGGCCACCCCAAAGTGAGGAATGGCCCTCCCCATTGCCAGGTCTCTTTGATAAATCCGTGCGGCGACCCATAACTCCACAGAGGTTTCAGGGGGTGCAGCTGGAGCGGGAGCACATATAGCTGAGGCGCGTCTCCGCCATGGGTCAAGATAACGCGTGTGATTGCGGCCACGGATGTCCGGAAGCCCAATCGAAACCGGAGCTCAATGATCGGGCTCCACACGCCCTCCATGAGATCGACTGACCGGTCACCCACCGTCAGCGACGCCGGTTCACGCTCCATGTCCAGAACGAACGCTGCTTCGGCGGGGCCCTTCGTTTGCTGGGCCGGGCCCAAGAAGTGGCCCTCATATCGGCCTCGGCCTGCGTTCTTGAGCTTCTCGACCGGGGTTTTCTCCGGGTTTCCTCGCGCTCCATTGGAGGTGTAGACAGTGCCGACGCCTAGTCGCCCACGAATATCTGGAGTCCCTAATCCGGGGACCGTATTGACCGGAGATGCGAGGCGCGCGGGGAAGGTAGCGGGCCACCAGAGTGATGTAGCAGGATAGCCTCTCTCGGCAGCCTCATCGAACACCGTGTGCGACGAATGGGGGCTTGTGAACTTCGTGCCGGTGATCGATCGCTTGGTCGGGAGCAGCGAGACACTGAGTGAGTAGGTTCCCGGATCGCGGTGCACAAAGTCAAACATACCGTGATCGCCTGGATGGGATCCTGTAGCGATGCTGGTCCACGAGACCTCACTCTGAGCAGGATTGGAGACTCGGAATCGCGAGTAGCCGCCATTCTCGACAAATTTGCGAAGGCGCGGCAACCGACCCTGTTCGAGCATCTGCTCGAACGCGTTTGGATCAAAAGCGTCGAGGCCGAGTATTATGGTCCGCATACTTGGCCAACACGCTCGAGCCGTCCACTCCGATAGCTGTTGCTCATTTAACGTGCAAGTGGCCCCGGAGCAACTCGGCGACGCGGTCTGCTCGAGATCCGCTCAACATGCCTAGGTGGGTGCCCGGAACCTGATGCAGGTTCACTCCGCCTTTAGCGCAAGCCTTCCACCCTAGTGTGGGATCGGTTGGTCGCCCGATGGGAGGGCCGTGGCCGGAGTCTGACCGGATCAGAGTGACTTTCCGTCCGAATCTCTTAGGTACGTATATCTTGTAGGCTCGATCATTGACGCTTGTTAGTTTCGACCGGATCGGATCCATTCGAAAGGCCTCCCAGTTCTCCTCCATCCGGTCTTGATGGACGGCTATTCCCGCTCCGCCGTCATCCATTGAGGGGTCAGATTTCCGGTCTCCATTGCCTGACAAGTTTCTCAGGTATTGTGGAACCTCATGTTTGATCAAGTGTGCGACTCGATACCATTTATCACGGATGAATATGAAAAGGTCTTCCTGTTTCTCGGTTGAGGCATGCACGACGTTTCCCAACGCGCTTATCGCAATTGACACGTATCGAAACATCGGCGCCTGCGCGTATGCATCTATGAGGATAAGGTCCTCGACATCTGCGCCGCCGGCAATGAGTTGATGCGCCATCTCGAAGGCCACCATCGCACCGAAGCTGTAGCCAGCCAACAGATATG
>CAZJUE010000334.1:0-2706 GCA_964549025.1 uncultured Anaerolineaceae bacterium
CATCAGGCCGTGCCGGTAGTTGCCATCCTCGGTCGAAGCCGCCGCCTGGTAGATCTCCACTTCAGCCACGAAGCCGCTAAGCTCGAGTTCGTGCCGCACCGCCAGACAATCCTCCGGGGCACTGACCTGTACGTGATAAAAGTCGGTGGGATGGTAGCCATAGAAGTACTCATCCACCGGCGCGCGGGCTTGAAACCATCCGCTCTGAATGTCGGCAAACTCATCGGTCAGCAGCAGAGATGAGTCGATCTGGATCTGAACCTCATCCGCTGCGCAGCGGAAGCCGGCGTCGGCGATAGTTGCACTGGCGGTGGGATCGCCAATTAAACGCTCAAGCATATCGTTGGGGAAATTGTTGGCCCCACCGCGCAGCACCCGCTCGCCTTCGGCAGTGGGCAAATAGGGCTGGTCGATCCACTCCCAGACGTTGCCTGCCATATCGTATGCGCCGAACGGGCTGCGATTGACCGGGATGGAGCCGATTGCATAGGTTCCGGAACTGGGGAGTTGAACTGCTGCCGCCTGATCGCCCCAGGGATAGTCAAAACCACGCGGGCCACGAGCCGCAACCTCCCATTCGATTTCAGTGGGCAAACGCTTATCAATCCATTGGCAGTAGGCCTGGGCCTGGCTCCACTCCAGCCCATGCACTGGATGGCTCCCCATCTGGTTGGGAATATCCTCCGTCATCCAGTAGCTGGGAGCCGGGGCGCCGGTGGTCTCCACGAATTCCGCATAGGAGGCGTTGCTAACCTCGAACTGATCGATCCAGAAGTTCTCCACTTCGCCGACCTGGTTGGCAGCGATGGTATAGGTGCCGCCGTCAACCGGGATCATCCCGAGCGACGATGGAAGCGCAGCCAATGGCTCAGGGGTCGGCTGCTCCGATTCGGCCGCTTCGGGCTCCTCGGTAGACTCAGCTGGTTCGGTCGGGGCCGCTGCAGTTTCCGTCGCGGCCGCTGAGGGAGTCGCCAGCGGCGCGGCTGGAGTGCTTCCGAAAAGCCCGGCGTTGCCCGCAGCGAATCCCACCGCAAACAGCGCCAACACCCCACCGAGGATCCAGCCCCAAATCGGAATACGCGAAACGAAGCTGGGGCGCACGTCGCCGTCTTCGGGGAGCGTCGGACGCTCGCCGACCCGCGAGCGCTCATATTCTTGCAGAATCGAGGTCGCGGTACGGGAGATGGCCGGCGTTTGATCGCGCGCCAGATCGGACAATGCTTCGTGGGCCGCACGCGAGAGGCCCCGATTGCCTCCTGTCAGCAAACGCTCCAGTTCCCCGATTGCGCCTTCGCGCATCCACTCCATTGGACTGGTAAGCGCCTGCTTGAGCTCATCGGGCAGCATGGCCGGTCGGTGGGTGGGGTTATGCGCCAATTGGACCGTGCCAGCATTGGGGCTTACGAATTTGGCAGGGGTGATCGCGGCCGGTTCGCGGGCAACCGTTTCGCGATACAGGAACTCATGCAGTTCCGCCGGCGAGACCACCCCGTCCGCATTCACATCCGCCCCGCCGCCGCTCAGGCCCTCAACCAGAAGCTGGCTGAAAGGCCGCGGCGAATGGCCACCGGCCAGCCCGTCCTGCTCGGTGGCCGCCTCTACCTGGTCGGTAGAGGTAAGCAGGGCGCGTCCTTGGCGATTGCCGGCCAGCGCTTCCAGAATGCCCGAGTTGGTGTTCAGCAAATCGCGACCGCCCGGATAGACCGCAGTGAGTGGGCAGTCCAGCAGCACCAGCTTGGCAGCTGACGTGCTACGGTCCAATTGGTCTCGCAAATAGCCGAGCCGCAAGCCGGTCGCATCCAAGACTTCCAATCGAGTGTCGCTGGCAGCTAAGTAGATCTCGCCAAACTGGTCGAGCAGGGCGCGCCCGAAGTAGGCAAGCAGCACCACATCATCCAGTTCTTGCGCCCGGTAGATGCGAGCCAGCTGCTCACGCAATGTCTGCAGGTCCCGGTCGACCAGCAGTTTGACCTCATATCCACCTGCATTGGGATCGCTGAGCACCCTGGCCAGCGCATCCAGATCGACCGCGCCGCGCTCCAGTTGCTCGATCGAGCGATCGGTGGACTTGTCGTTCTGAATGATCAGTGCGGTTCGCTTCGGCATGGAATCTAAAAAGCGCTCGGCGGCCAGGATATCTGTCGCGGTTGTTCTGGGTACGGGTGGCGGCGGCTGCGCTCTAGCCGATGGCCTGGTTACATTCTAGATCAAGTTTGTCGCAGTTGTAAGTGCATCGGCCAAAGGCCAGCAAACTCATGGGGACGATATCGGAATCGAAAAACTGAGTTCGATTGCCGCCGCCTCCTCGGCCAACTGCTCGATCTCGTTGGCCAGCCCTCGGGCGACGATCAGGTCCGCGTCCAGCCGTAAATCCTGCAGGGAGGTAACCGAATCCGCCAGTGTGATTTGCCGGGCGGTCTCACGCACATCCTCCAGCCGGGAGGCGATCTCAGCGGCACGGTCAGCGATTTGGCCGGCGCTCTCACCACTGCCACCCCGCTCCAACTGGAGCTGTTGAGCTCCCTGTGCGACTGCTTCCAACAACTGCAGATAGGGCAACAGTCCGACCTCATCGCCCGGGTTCTCGAGCCGGCCATTGCCATCCCAATCAGCGTAGTAATCCCCGCTGCGGCCATCGATGATGTTGAGCATATGCTCGGTGTGCTGCCGAACCGCGTTTAGGTTATCGGCTGCCACTGCCTCGAT
>CAZJUE010000335.1:0-2676 GCA_964549025.1 uncultured Anaerolineaceae bacterium
ACTGCACAAAAAGCCCGACCGCGCCTTGGCTAGCGGGCACGTAGCCAGCCGGCCCGCAGATTTCTAGAATGTGACCAACACAGGGATCCTGGCGGGCCGTCCGTCACCAGACAGATTGGTCCCGGTGATCCTGCGGGATTGCGCAGCCGGCGCTTATCAAAGGAGTACACGATCAGCCGCCGCCGTCGATCTCGCCGCAGGGAACAGGCGACGCCAGTCGCGCCCGGCGGCCTGCAAACACGATCGTTCCAACCTCTCACCCAGTCGGATATCGAACGCATCCACCGCGCCTCGCTGCAGGTGCTGGAGAACACCGGCATCGAAGTCGTCGAGTCGGAGGCGCGGGGCGTCTTCGAGGCGGCCGGCGCCCGGATGGATCTCGATCGCAATCGAGTGTTCCTGTCGCCCGACATGGTTGAGGACGCCGTTGCCGCCGCCGCCAAGTCGTTCGTTTTGGCCGGACAGGACCCCGATCACGACCTGCAGATGGGTGGCGATCGGGTTTACATGGGCACCGGCGGCGCGGCGGTCAAGGTGCTCGACCTGAATGGGCACGTCCGCCAGGGCCGTCTGGAAGACGTGGCAATGATCGCCCGGCTGGTCGATGCGCTGGATAACATCCATTTCTACCTGCGCCCGGTGGTGGCGCAGGACATCCCCAATGAGCTGCTGGACGTCAACAAAACCTACGCCGCGGTCTCCAACACCAGCAAGCACGTGATGACCCAGGCGTTCACGCCCAAGTCGGCCCGGGACATTATCGATATGGTGTCCATGATCGCCGGTGACAAGGCCGCCTACGAGGAGCGCCCGATCGTCTCGTTTGTGACCAGTTGGACGGTCAGCCCGCTGCGCTACGCGCCAGAAACGGTGGAGGTGTTGATTGAGGTGGTGCGGCAGAACATCCCGGTGGCCACCTCCAGTGCCCCGCAGGCCGGCGCCACCGCGCCGGCGGCGCTGGCCGGGACGATGGTGCAGGTCAACGCCGAGCAGCTCAGCGGGCTGGTGCTGTGCAACCTGATTCGGCCGGGAGCCCGGGTGTTGATGGGCTACGTGCCCTCGGTGGCCGACCTGCGCACCGGCAACTTCGTCGGCGGCGCTCCCGAGTTCGCATTGATGCACGCTGCCTCCACCCAGCTGGCGCACCACTACGGGGTCCCGATCTACAACTCATCCGCCATTTCGGACAGCAAACTGCCCGATGTACAGGCCGGCTATGAGAAGGGAATCACCAGCGCTGCGGCGGCCCTGGCCGGCTCGAACTTCATCCACCATTCGGCCGGCCTGCTGGAGAGCATGCTCACCGTGGCCTACGAGCAATACGTGATAGACGATGACATCAACGGCAGCATCATGCGCATGGTGCGCGGGATCGAGGTCACCGACGAGTCGCTGTCGGTCGAGCTGATCGACCAGGTATGCCGCGGCGAGGGTCATTACCTGGGCACCCAGCAGAGCCTGGAGCTGATGCAGACCGAGTACTACTACCCGCACACCGGCGATCGTTCCCGCCGCGACGATTGGGAATTGGCCGGCGGGCACGACATGCGTGAACGGGCGCGACAGCGGGCGCGTCAGATCCTGGATAGTCACGTCCCGCATCCTTTCGATGTTGCAGTGGATGAGGCCATTCGAGGGCGATTCGAGATTGTGCTGCCGCCCGAGCTCAGCGGAGCGGCAAGCAAGGAGGACTGATCGATGCGCGTGGCGCTGGCGCAAATTGAATCGTTCGGCGGCGATGTGGAGCACAACCTGGCCCATCACCTGGAATGGATCCAGCAGGCGGTGGGTGAAGGCGCCGAACTCATCGTCTTTCCCGAGCTTGGGCTCACCGGCGACCGGATGGGCCCTGACATGCCGGACGTCAGTCTGTCGCGGGACGCCGAACAACTGGAGCAAATCGCCGACGCCAGCCGCAAGATCGACATCGTGGTCGGCTTGGCCGAGCGTGGGGTGAAGAACCTGTACAACCGCTACAACACTGCCTTCTATTACTCGCAGGGTTCGCTGCTCTACCGCCATCGCAAGCTGTTCCTGGTGAATTACTCGGTCTTCGAGGAAGCCAAGCACTACGTGCCGGGCAACAATTTGCAGGCTTTCGATACCCGGCTTGGACGGACCTGCATGCTGGTCTGCAACGACATCTGGCACGCCTCTGCGCCCTACCTCGGCGCGCTGGACGGCGCGGAACTGCTGATCGTTCCCTCTGCCAGTGCCCGCGGCACGTTGCAGGACCGACTCGACATTCCGCAGATCTGGGACCACATGGTCCACGCCTACAGCGGCATGATGGGTTTCTATACGGTGTTCGTGAACCGGGTGGGCGTCTGGCGTGACCCCCAAGGCGAGTACCCCTATTGGGGCGGATCGGCGATCATCGGACCGAGCGGCCAGACCGTGGTTCAGGCGCCCTACGACGAGGAGGCGCTGGTGTACGGCGAGGTGGACTTGGAGCAGGTTGCCCAGCAGCGCTTCAAGGCCCCGCTGCTGCGCGATGCACGGCTGTGGATCCTGCGGCAGGAAATCAACCGGCTGGCTGCCGAGCGCACCGATGAGAAGGGCGAGGGCGCCGACGCGGCCTCGCTGCAAACCGACAAGGCCGAGCCCATTCTCTAGGCTTACCGATGCTGGAACTGCTGCGGATTGGGCTGAACGGCAAATACGAGCGCATGTGGC
>CAZJUE010000336.1:0-2671 GCA_964549025.1 uncultured Anaerolineaceae bacterium
GAGTGGTGCCGCTGATCTACCCCACCCATACCTTCCCCCAGACGGCATCCGCTCTCCCGAAGGGATGCCTGCGGGGCAGTCAGTTGTCAGGCGCCAGAATCATGGAGTTGCTTCACAACCTCAAGATCGCCAATCCAACGGCGAATGTAACGAAACAAAAGGCCATGATGACCGCATAGGCCACTGAACTCTTGAAGATCACCAGCAGTGGAACGAGCATGGCTGAGACCAGCACTGCGTATCCCAACGAACTTGGTAGTTCGGTCTGCAAGAGCACGATGGCGTACAGGAGGCCGGCCGCGGCGGTGAGCAGAACGTAGCCTACTGTCGCCGGTGACTGCCTGGACCGATCCAGGTACGAGATCGGATCAGCGATGTTTGCCCGAATGTCTTTGGCGACGAGTATGCCCGCGGAGAGGAACATGCCTGCCCCCGACAGAAGCAGCAAGGGACTTTGGCTTCCGATCAGGGCTGCCGAGAGGAGCACGAATCCGATGGCCGTCACCAGGGGTTGAAGGCCGCCAACCCACATTACAAGCTTCCATCGGCTTGGGTGTTGATCGATGATCCATAGCTGCGTGTCAAGGTCAGTCTCAACAAAGATTCGCGGAGGTCCAACTGAGAAACCGATGACAAAGAGGGCGAACCCCGCGATCATGAGTAGACCTGCCAAATTCAGCACATCAATAACGCTCTGCCCAGACTAGAAATACTACCCACTGCCCATCGAGAAGTTCGACACGAAAACCCAGTCCGAGCTTCGGATACTTGACCAACTGGTGCCTAACGGCTGCGAGCTGAGCGGCTGGGGCCGCATCCTCGCATGCCACCCCAATGTTGCCCACCTTCATCTTTTGGGCCTTTTGGCGCCGAATCCCCGGACCGCTCCAACGAGTTGTTAGGCTGGTACCGCTCGAGTATCGGCGGGCGAATACCCTAGGTTAGCAAGTGATAGTTGGCCCTACGGCGCGTGCTAGCAGCCGCGTTCGGTCTGTTTGTCGAATCCGTGCGCCGAGTGATCGCCATGTGCACCGTGGCCAAGACCGCCCTCCTCGGCGCTAATACTGGTCAGCGTCGGGTTTCGGCCGACCTGATTCTCGTAGGCCAGGGTTGGAGCATCTTGCCCGTTGTCTCTGGCCGCGCCGTTATTGACATCAGCGCCGCCGACCGCGGGGGCAGGTGGGCATCCGCCAGCATTTGCATAGGCAACATCGACGCCGCCAAACAAGAACACGCCAAGGACTGACAGTATCAGTATGCCGATTCCTATCGCTGCATTCTTGGTGTGCATTTCCGCCTCCTTCACTTGAAAATCACAACACGAAAGCACTGCAAACGGTTCGCGTGCCTAGCTAGCACAAAGAATGGCATGTGGGGATCGCGAGGCAGCCTAGCGACTGCGAGCTGAGTGGCGCCGCTGAGCTATACTCACTCTATACGCGCCCCAGGCGGCGTCCGCTCCAGCGAGTTGTTAGGCGCCCCGGGTTTCTCAGCCACTTCTACTTCGCATCCGAATTGAAGACTACAGTCTCCTGGCCAACTTCCATTCCCCCGTACTTGAGTCCGCCCGCGCGCTCATACACATGCAGTACTGCACCCGTATCGGCCTTGTCTGTTTCGACAAGTCGGAAGCTGCGCGATATTGTGCCCTCTGCGAACAGGCGCTTGCCAACACCGAGAACAAGTGGGAATTGCCAAAGGCGAAGGACATCGACAAGATCGTGCTTCAGCAACGTTTGGATGAGGTTGCCGCTGCCGTGAACCTGAATCTCGCCGCCGTCTTCTGACTTGAGCTTGGCTACCTCCTCGGCCACGTCACCCCGTAGCAGGCGGGAATTGTTCCAGCGGACCTCTTTGAGTGTCCGCGACGCGACGTACTTCGGCCGGGTATTGAGGGCCACGGCACTTTCGTCCGTCGGGTCGGTGGAATTGGGCCAGGATGCTGCGAACATCTCATAGGTCTTGCGGCCGAGCAGGAAAGCTCCAGCCCGCTTGGTCCATTCGTTCATGATTCCGACGAACTTCTCTTCGGCATAAGGAACTAGCCAGCCGCCGTGCTGGAAGCCGCCTTCGCGATCCTCATCGGGGCTGCCTGGCGCCTGCATGACTCCATCCAGAGTCAGAAAGGTTCCAATAACCAGCTCTCTCATGCCCTTGCCCTCCTCAACCAGGATCTCATGGGCGCCTAACGGCTGCGAGCTGAGCGGCGCCGCTGATCTACTCCCATCCCATATTCTTCCCCAGCCGGCGTCCGCTCCGGCGAGTTGTTAGGCCGCTAGCTCTCATCCTCTTCATCGACCTGCACATCGAAGTCGAGATCATCACCCGCCACAAGGTCAGTCCCTGCCGGAAGTAGACGTTGATCCACGATTCCTTCCTCAAGACTCCCTTCCTCAAACAGGTCGTCAGGAAGCGTGTCAACACCGAGGGCGGTCTGGAGAGGGCCAGCCAGCAATCCTGCGATCACGTCGCCCGAGATACCCTCCTCCGCAGCTTCCTGCCTAAGATTGATGGCATTACGCGCGGCCTCGATTCTGAGGTTTACGTTTTCAAGCTCCACATGCTCGGTTTCGGCTCGGTCCCGTCGCTTCTGCTCTCGCCAGAACTGTATCTTCTCCACTACAACCTCTATTATCTCGGCGACACCGAGATCGACCTTAATTTGAGCTTC
>CAZJUE010000337.1:0-2634 GCA_964549025.1 uncultured Anaerolineaceae bacterium
TTGTCGGCGATCGTCGCCGGGTTGCGCGGATCGTCTTCCGGAATGCCGGCCTCCACCTTGCCCACCAGATCGGCTCCAACGTCCGCCGCCTTGGTGTAGATGCCGCCGCCGACTCGCATGAACAGCGCCACCAGCGTGCCGCCGAAGCCAAAACCAAGCAGCGCATCCGGCGCAGCGATCCCAAAGATGATGAATATCACCGTTCCGCCGAACAAGCCCAGGCCGTCGGTCAACATCCCGGTGATGGTTCCGGCGCGATAGGCGATGCGCAGCGCGTCGCCAAACGACCGTCGAGCCGCTGCGGCCACCCGGACGTTGGCCTGCACCGCCATGCGCATGCCGATCTGGCCGACAGTGACGCTGAACAGCGCGCCCATGACAAAGGCCAACGAGCGCCCGAGCCCGATCACCAGCCGGACGCTGTCGTCACTCAGATTGCTGAAACGCTCCAATGCTTCTGGAGTAGGGGGAACAATATAGACCGAAAGAAACAGGGCGACCGTAAGCACCGCGATCAGCGGCAGGATGCTGCCAAGCTGTCGCCCGAGGTAGGTGTCGGCGCCTTCACGAATTGCGCCCCAGACCTCCTGCATCCGGGGCGTGCCTTTGGGCTCTCGAAGGGTTTGTGATCGCAGGAAGATCGCGTAGAGCAGTCCCAAAATCGCGATGCCGACAACCGAAAGCACCGCGACCTGCTCAAAGGCGGTCAGACCTTGCATTGCATGTATTCTCCTTGTGGGGGAAGCCCGGCGATTGTACAAGTCTGCACGAACGCTGTCAAGCACATGGTCGGTTCGGGGTCTTCGGGGGCGGTTTCGGCCCTGCCGATCGGACAGGCGTTCGCAATTTGCCCAGCTGGCGCCGGGGAACTGGGGAAAGCGCAAGGCCGCTGGGCGTCGAAGCGGGCCGCTCCGGTCGCCTAAGGATTGGATGAGAACTTGGGTTCGATATTGACTCCCCGGCGGGTGATTCTGTATAGTGGTCAGCGCTAGTCGAGACCAACGCCCCGGATGTCCTGAGCGCACTCCAGCGACGGCGGCCGCGGGCCGTTTTTTGTGCCGCAGGCGGTTGGACTCGCTGCCCGACAGAGTGGAAAGCACGTGATCCAAGTCAGCTCGCTCTCCAAAACCTACGGCAATTTCCAAGCCCTGCGCGAGATCTCCTTTCACGCCGATCGGGGTGAGATCCTCGGATTCCTGGGACCCAATGGGGCGGGGAAGACCACCACGATGCGCATACTCACCGGCTACATGCCGCCGACCAGCGGCAAGGCGGAGATCGCGGGCTTCGACGTGGTCGACGATTCGATGGAGGTCCGCAGGCGGGTCGGCTACTTGCCGGAAACGGTGCCGCTGTACCCGGAGATGGCAGTCACCGAATACCTGCAATTCATGGGCTCACTGAGGCAACTGGAAGAACTCGAGCCGCGCATCGAGCAAGTGCTCAGCGAGGTCGGCATGACCCGGCGAGCCAACAGCTTCATCTCCAATCTGTCCAAAGGCCTCCGACAGCGGGTTGGCCTGGCGCAAGCATTGCTGCACGAACCGGAGCTGCTGATTCTGGATGAGCCGACCATCGGACTTGATCCGGCTCAGATCACCGAAGTCCGCAACCTGATCCGCAACCTGGGGGAGGAGCGGACCGTGCTGTTGTCCACTCACATCCTTTCTGAGGCGCAGCAGCTTTGCGATCGGGTGATGATCATCCATCAAGGACGAATTGTGGCGGAAGACACGCCAGCCAACCTCCAGGCTCAACTGGCTGGGGCTGAAAAGATCATGATTCGCACTTCGGCCGATGGCAAGGCATTGGCGGCCTTGCTGGAGAAGCTGCCCGGGGTCAATTCAGTGCAGCCCGTGGGGCGGGAAGGGGCGGTCGAATTGGAGGGTCCCCCCGGGAAGGATTTGCGTCCCGAAGCAGCGCGCGCCATCGTCGAGGCCGGGTTCGACTTGCTGGAGCTGCGGCCAACCGGAATCAGCCTGGAGAGCATCTTCCTGCAGCTGACCCGCGAAGAAAATGACCTGATGGAGCACTGATCGTGCGCACAGTCTGGACGGTTGCATCCCGCGAATTCCGCCGCTACTTCATCTCACCGCTGGCCTACGTCGGCGCGGCCTTCATCTTCCTGGTGCTGGGAGGCATCTTCTCGCTCAACGTCGGCTTCGGGTTGCCCTCCGGCAACATCAGTCCTGACGGACGCATGGTCATACAGCCGCTGGTCTTTGTGCTGCTTTTCGTTACGCCGGCATTCACGATGCGCTTGCTGGCCGAAGAGCAGCGCATGGGCACCTTGGAGCTGCTCCTCACTGCCCAAGTACGCGATTGGGAACTGGTGTTGGGCAAGTGGTTGGGCTCTATGGGATTCATGCTCACCATTCTGGCGGGCACTTGGGTTTTCCCGATTCTGGTCAACCGTTTCACTGATCCCGGCATTGATCAGGGTGTGCTGGTTTCGGCCTACATCGGGCTGGTTGCGCTGGTCGGCGCGATGCTTGCGATCGGCATCCTTACCTCCAGCATGTTTTCCAGCCCGGCCGCTGCGTACGTGGTCGGAGTCGGCGTCACGTTGCTGCTCTGGATCATCGGCGGCGTGCGGGCGGGAGTCAGCGCTGCCAGCCAGGTGGTGTCCTACCT
>CAZJUE010000338.1:0-2620 GCA_964549025.1 uncultured Anaerolineaceae bacterium
GGCCGCCGGCCGAATCGAGCACTTCGCCGCGATGGCTGATTGCATCGTGGACCTCTCGGCGGATTTCCGGCTGCGCGACGCCGACGCCTACCGCCGATGGTACGGCAGCGAGCACCCAGCTCCGGAGTGGTTGGGGCGGTTCGTCTATGGGCTGCCGGAAGCTAACCGCGACGAGCTGCGGGACGCCAGATACGTGAGCGGCGTGGGCTGCAACGCCACGGCCGTCAACCTGGCGCTGCTGCCCCTGGCCCGCAGCGACTTGCTGGCGCACGTGGTGGTCGATCTGAAGGTGGGGTCTTCCGAGGGCGGCAACAAACCCAGCCTGGCCAGCCACCATTCCGAGCGGAGCGGCGCTGTGCGCAGCTTCGCTCCCACGGGCCACCGGCACCAGGCCGAGGTCCAACAGATCCTGGGCAGGTTCCCCCTACACTTCTCGGCCACGGCAATCGAGCTCGTGCGCGGCGTGCTGTGCACCGCCCACTGTTTTCTCCGCGACAGGCTGGAGGAGCGGGATCTGTGGCAGCACTACCGCACGGCCTATGGCGATGAACCGTTCGTCCGAATCGTGAAGGACCGAACGGGCGTCTACCGCTACCCGGAGCCGAAGATCCTGGCCGGCACTAACTACTGCGACGTGGGGTTCAAGGCCGACCCCGACTCGGAGCGCGTCGTCGTCATTAGCGCCCTGGACAACCTGATGAAGGGTGCGGCGGGCACCGCGGTGCAGGCGGTGAACCTGATGTACGGCTGGGCAGAGACCACCGGGCTTGAGTTCCCCGGCCTGCACCCGATCTAGCAGCGCAGACTTCGGACCCAAATTTGGCCCAAATTAGCGGCCAGTTGACAAAGAAGAGGAACCTTCTGACGAGGGATAGACATTACACAACACGCGTCAGGAGGTTCCGATGCAAGAGTATACACGGTTTTCGGTACATGGTCCACTCATCGGCGTCGTGGAGTGGATGGGCCGGCATAAGATCTGGGACAGGGTCGCCGAGAAAGTGCAGATTGTGCAGAAAGCTGTGCGCTATACACCGGTGCAGAAACTGTTGGGGGTACTGGTAACGCTTCTGAGTGGAGCCGGTGGATTGGTAGAAGCCAACACGCGGGTCCGCGGGGATGAAGCGTTGTACCGGGCCTTGGGCTTCACGACGTTCCCGGACCAGTCGATACTGAGTGACACGTTGAATGCGTGTACGGCTGAGAGCGTTGCCGCTATGCGGGCGGCTGTTACGGACATCTACCGGCGCCATGGGCGCGGAGCGCGTCACAAACGACGGCATGGGCGGTTGATTCTGGACGTGGACTTGACTGGACTGCCGTGTGGCCGCCAAGCGGCGGGGGCAACGAGGGGCTACTTTTGGGGGGCGCCTGGCGGGCGCGGTCGCCAACTGGGGCGGGTGGTGGCGAGCGCCTACGACGAGATCGTGGTCCAGCGATTGGATCCTGGCAAGAAGCAGTTGAGTCAAAGCTTTTGTGAGCTGGTCGAGCTGGCCGCGCCGGCCGTGGGACTGCATCGCCACCCGCAACGCCGACGGATGACCCTGCTGCGCAGTGATGCCGGCGCTGGCACAGCGCGCCAGATCAACTGGGCCTTGGAGCGAGGCTACCAGGTGTTGACGAACTTGAAGAACTATCAGCGTACTCGGAAATTGATCCAGTCGGTGGCGACCTGGTATCCGGACCCTAAAGTCGCCGGCCGGTCTGTCGGCTGGATCGAGCAGCCGCACCCGTTTGCCGGTCCGCCATTGCAGATTGCCATTCAGTCCCAGCAGGAGGGCGAGAAACCGACGCAGCCGGGGCTGGTGGTTAGTCTGCCTCAAGTCGAGATAGTCTCCATGCTTGGCGCAACCGTCCGGTATCCTTTGGACCCCGCCCAGGTAGCCTTGGCTGTGGCCCATCTCTACGACCTGCGCGGTGGCGGTGCCGAAACGCAAAACTGCCAGGATAAGCAGGGCCTGGGCTTGACCAAACGCAACAAGAAGAGCTTCGCGGCCCAAGAGATGCTGGTATTGCTGGCTGAGTTGGCCCACAATCTGGGTAGCTCGTCACTTGACTGACGTGGATCCCCACTGGCAAGGCTGGGGCATCTTGCGCTTGATCCGTGATGGCTTTCATATCCCAGGCTGTCTACAACTCGATTCACGCGGCCAGCCGCAGCGCCTAATTCTGAGTCGCGCCCATCCACTGAGCCGGCCGTTGTTACGCCCCTTACGTGCGCTGGTCGACAATGAACTGGTCATCAATTTGGGCCAAATCTAGGTCCGAAGTCTGGAGGAAGAAGATGACGCGGATCGGCTTTGCCACCGGCTATGACCCGACGCTCACCATTCCGGAGATGGCGGATTGGATCCGGAAGGCCGAGGAGCGGGGCTACGAGTTCGGCTTTTTCTCGGAAACCATTGGATTGGTGCGTGACTCCGTCACCGCCGTCAGCGTGTTCGCCGCCAATACCAGCACGATCAAACTGGGATTCACGCAGGTCGTGCGTCTCCGAACGCCCGTCATCATGGCCCAGACGCTGGCATCGATGGATGAGCTTTCCGGCGGGCGCATCGTCCTCGCACCGGGTGCCTGCACCAAGGCCCACGCCCAGCGTCATTCGCTGGAGCACATCGAC
>CAZJUE010000339.1:0-351 GCA_964549025.1 uncultured Anaerolineaceae bacterium
GATCCTGTACGAACTGACCACCGGCGAACTGCCGTTCGTGCATGAGGATCCGCTAGCGGTCGTCTCACAGCACCTGCATGCCACCGTGCTGCCGCCCCGTTCCAAGAATCCAGAGATTCCTCCGCTCTTGGAGCAGTTGATCCTGAATCTGCTCGAAAAGGATCCGTCCGATCGACCCGAATCCGCCGCGGCATTGGCGGGTTTGCTCAACGCGCCGGAGCTGCTCGACCCGCAGGCCGAAACCGACAAGCAGCTCTCGGTGATTGCCCGCATCGTGCGAGGTCGGTTCGTCGGCCGCGAGCAGGAATTGGGACAAGCCAAGTCGGCTTGGAGCAAGGCATTGGGCGGAAC
>CAZJUE010000339.1:361-2616 GCA_964549025.1 uncultured Anaerolineaceae bacterium
GCTGGTTAGCGGTGAGCCCGGGATCGGCAAGACGCGGCTGGCGCGAGAGCTGGCCACGCATGTTGAAGTTTCCGGCGGACGAGCGCTGATCGGCGAGTGTTATGCCGAAGGCGGCGCGCCCTATGCGGCCTTCGCCCAGATCGTGCGCCATGCACTGCGCGAGCAGCCGCACAACGGCTTGGAGCTGCCGGACTTTGTGCTGGCTGACCTTCTCACCCTGGCACCCGAGTTGCGGCCATACTACCCCGATGTGCCGGCCAACCCTCCTCTCGAACCGGAAGCCGAGCAGCAGCGATTGTTCGAGAACATGGTGACCTTCTGCGAGACCCTGGCGCATCACTGGCCGCTGATGGTTGTGGTTGACGACGCTCATTGGGGGGACAGCGGCACGCTGGCGATGATGCGGCATCTGGCCCGCCGCATACAACTTCAGCGCACGCTGTTGCTGGCGACCTATCGGGAGGTCGAACTAGATGTTGCGAGACCGTTCCACGAAGTGTTGCTGGACATCAATCGGGCGCGTTTGAGCAGTCGCTTGAAATTGGAGCGGTTCGACAAAGAGCAGACCCGGGAGCTGCTGTACGCTATCTTCGAGGAAGAGATCACGCCAGAGTTCCTGGACGGCATCTACCGCGAGACCGAGGGGAACCCGTTCTACATCGAGGAAGTCTGCAAGGCGCTGGTCGAGGACGGCCGGTTGTATTACCAGGACGGACAGTGGCGCCGTCCGGAGAACATGGCCGAGTTGGAGATCCCCCAGAGCGTTCGGGTCGCGATTCAGACCCGCCTCGCCCGCTTACCCGGGTCGCATCAGGAGCTGCTGAGCCTGGCTGCAATCCTGGGGCGGGAATTCGACTTCGAGGTGCTCGCCCAAGCCAGTGCACTCGCCGAGGACGATCTGATCGACGCGCTCGAATCGGCTGAGGCGGCCCAACTGATCGAAGAGAGCGGCGATGCAGATGAGACCAAGTTCCGGTTCGTGCACGCCCTCATCCCGACCGCGCTGGTCGAGAGCGTGCGCAAATTGCGGCGGCGCAAGCTCCACCGCAGAGCCGCGGCGGCGATTGCAGCCTTGCACCCTGATGACTACGAAGCGCTGGCATATCACTATTCGGAGGCGGGAGCGGACGCGGAAGCGCTGAGTGCATACCTGCTGGCCGGGGAGCGCGCGGCCTCCGCATACGCTAACCAAGAGGCCAAGAACCACTTCCGCTCGGCGCTCGACCTGGTCGACGATCAGCAACAGGAGGCAGACATTCGGGCCCAGCTTGGGCTGATGCTCGACAGGCTCGGCCGCCACGAGGAGGCGATCGATGTCTGGGCCCGCGGCATTGAGCTCTACCAGGCCTCAGGCCAGCTTGACGAAGTGGCACTCTTGTACGGACGGTCGGCCAGGGCAGCCTGGGAGGCGGGGGACTTCAAGCGTGGGCTTGAGATCGCTCGCCGAGGCATGCAGGCAGTCGGCGAGGGACCGGATGGCCCCGGAATGGCCGAGCTGTATCACGAAGCAGCCCGTGCACATTTCTTCAACGGGGAAGAGGAAGCGGGCAGCGAAACCGTCTCGAAAGCTTTGGCCATGGCCGAACGTGTGAATGCGCTGCAGATCCGGGTCGAGGCGATGATCACTCACGGCACGTTCTCGCAACTGCCTCTGGCGGAGGCGGTCGCCATTCTCCAGGAAGCCGCCGAACTGGCACACGACAGCCAGCTGCCGGAGCAAGAAGCCCGGGCTCGCAACAACAGCGCCGTGGCGCTGGGGTGGGGCCTGGGCCAGTTCGACCGGGCGATACAGGAAACCAACAAATCCGTAGAGTTGGCGCAATCCACCGGCTCCGCGGGGATCGAGATCTTCTACGCCGCCAACTCGGTCTGGTATAGCATGTGGGCAGGAGAATTACAGACCGCCGATGCCGAGTTGAAGCAGCTGCTTTCGGCAAGCGAGGAGCTGGCCGATCCGGGTACCAGCCGAAGGATGATCGAGAGTTATCGTGGCGTGGCACTGCGCTTCATGGGGCACACTGATGAAGCGCTGGAAGCGCTGCGGTCGCTTTTTGAGGACGCCTCCGCGGTGAACGACTCGAACAATACCTGGGTGACCGCGATCTACCTCGCCGAGCTCGCGCTTGAGCGAGGGCAGGAGCTCGATCGCGCAGCACAGGCGCTGACCCGGGCAATCGAGCTCAGCTACGGCTTGACCACCTGGTTATATGCCCTGCAAGCACGGTTGCTCGCCCGCCAGGGAGAGCTGGCCGCAG
>CAZJUE010000340.1:0-2614 GCA_964549025.1 uncultured Anaerolineaceae bacterium
TTTCTCCGCGTCTGGCCATTGCTCCCTGTTGTTCCCGGCTGATCGAACAGGCCGAGGCCTAGAGGGTCCTCAGGACTGGGCCGCAAGCCGGAGGGGATAGCCATGCAAGATCCGCCGAACTGGCAGCAACTTGTTACCGCTGTAGCGCAACATCTCCAAGCAGAACTGATACCGGCGATTCACGACCCCGGCCTACGGTTCCGCACCCGCATTGCGGCCAACCTGCTGGCGATCGTCCAGCGCGAGCTCCAACTCGACCCATCGCAGGCACGCCAGCAGCGCCAGCGGCTGGAGCAGCTACTCGACGAACCGGGAGGCTCGGAACCTCTGGTGCTGCTCACCCGGCGGCTGCAGGAGCGGGTGGCGGCTGGCCAATTCGATCGTGGCCCGGAGCGCGCTCGCCTGATGCAACATCTGAAGGCCAGCGCCATGGAGCGGCTGCAAATCGCCAACCCGAAGTTCCTGGCGCGCTTGGAAGCCGAAGACCAGCAGCGCGTCGGCTAGGCTAGGCGCAGCGGGCTCCCAGCAGATCGCGGACTCGCGAGGCCCGCTACAAAAACCGAGGGCGCCGGCAGCGCCCTCGTTAGGATAAATTGCGGAAGGCAGGTTGAGACTAAAGACGCAAACCGGTCAACTGCCGCAGGCGTCGGCCGGCCGCGCGCCTGGCCCAGCTCACGCTGCTGAGCGGCACGGCCAGCAGTCGCTCCCACCAGCTCCGTTCAAGCGCCGTTGGCTGGGCACGTTCACCCAGTTTCACTACCGAGGCGGCCCAGGTCAGGCCGGCGCCGAAAGCTACGAATGCCAGGGTATCGCCCGGCTTGGCGCGACCTTGTTCGACCGCCTCGGTGAGGGCGATCGGTATCGAAGCGGCAGAGGTATTGCCGTAACGATCGATGTTCACAAAGACCCGCTCTTCGGGCAGGCCCACATGGCGGGCCGCGCTGTCGATAATGCGCTTGTTGGCTTGATGTGGGATGAACAAGTCGATATCGTCCACCGTCAAGCCGGCCTGGCTGATGGCTTGATTGAGCGCTTTGCCCAGGATGCGAGTGGCGAAGCGGAAGACCTGCTTGCCATTCATACGCAGGAATTGCAGTCCGGCGTCCAGCGTCTCATGGGTCGGCGGGGCGACGGTGCCACCGCCGGGCAGGATCAGGTGTTCGGCGCCAGATCCGTCTGAGCCCAAAACGTATGACAGCACTCCGGAGGGCTGGTTGCTGACCTGCATCACCACCGCGCCAGCGCCATCGCCAAACAGCACGCAGGTGGTGCGATCGGTGTAATCGACGTAGCGGGTGATCAGCTCCACGCCAACCACCAGTACGTTGTCGCAGGCGCCCGAGCTGATGAATTGCTGCGCGGTGGCAATGGCGTACACGAATCCAGGACAACCGGCCACCAGGGTGAAGGCGCCGACGTCCTTGGCGCCCAGCGCGTGCTGCACCTGGGAGGAGACCGGCGGGGTCAGGTAGTCGGGGCTGGAGCTAGCGACGATGATCAAGCCCAGATCGCGGGGCCGCACGCCGGCCATGTCGAGCGCCTTGCGGGCCGCCTCAGTCGCCAAACCCGAGGCGGTTTCGCCTGGCGACACCACCCGACGCTCGCGAATTCCGGTACGGGCGACGATCCACTCGTCGCTGGTATCAACCAGCTCCTCCAGGTCGTGATTGGTGAGCACCCGCTCGGGAACGTGCATGCCCCAACCCACGATGTTGCCGTATCGCTCACCCATCAAGCTGATTCTGCCACAGTTTTCGGCAATTCCCTTGACGGCCCCGGCACGGGCGGGAATAATGGCTTTGAAAGGACGAATCCGATGACCGATGTTCAAGCATTCACCGGTTTTTCCAAGCAAGGCTTGCGCTTCTTCAGGGAAGTCGCCGCCAATAACAACCGCGAATGGTTCCAGGAGCACAAGCAAGATTATCTCGATCATCTACAGGCCCCGGCGCTGGCTTTCCTGGTGGAATTCGGCGAAAGGCTTCGGAAAATCGTCCCCGGCATCAACTTCGACACCCGCACCAACGGAGCCGGCTCATTGATGCGCATTTATCGAGATATCCGGTTCTCCAAGGACAAAAGCCCCTATAAGAACCACCTGGGCATCAATTTCTGGGAAGGCGCCAGCAAGAAGGGCGCCCCCGGCTTTCATTTCTGGATGGATGCCAGCAGGGCGACAGTGTACGGAGGCCTGCACAGTTTTCCCAAGCCGTTTTTGCTGGCATATCGAGATGCAGTGGCGGGCGAGGCGCTTGGCAGTCGGCTGCAGACGATTATCGACGAACTCGAAATCACACCAGACTTCACGTACGGTGGAGAGCAGCTCAAGCGGGTCCCCCCGGGCTATCCAAAGGACCATCAGCGAGGCGAGCTGTTGCGCTACAAAGGGCTGTTCGCCCGCGGGCCGAAGATTGAGCCGACCGAATTGCAGTCGAAGCACCTGATCGAGACCTGCCTCCGGCATGCGCAGGTGCTGACACCGCTGCACCAGTGGATGGTCGAGGTCCACCAGCAGGCAGACTCCTAATCTACGCGGCAATTTGAGCTCTCGCCTTGACAATCCGTTTTACTTCTGATAAATATATAGATGATCATCTATGAATGCAAGGACGCT
>CAZJUE010000341.1:0-2612 GCA_964549025.1 uncultured Anaerolineaceae bacterium
GGCAGTCGTCCTCGCTCGTACAGAGGCAGCCAGAGAAGATTCCGCCTACCGTGCTCTCGCGCTGCCAACGGCATGAGTTCCGCCGCCTGCCGGTGGCGGCCATGACCGAATACCTGGCAGAGATGGTCGAGCAAGAGCAGTTTGAGGTGGAGCCGGCCGCGCTGGACCTGATTGCCCGCCAGGCGACCGGCAGCCTGCGAGATGCCGTATCGCTGCTCGATCAGCTGGTGTCGATCGGCGAGCGGGTAACCCTCGATCAGGCCCGGCAGGTACTCGGAGTGGCCGGACATGCAGTGGTGGGCCAGCTGGTCGGTGCGCTGGCGAATGCTCAAATTGGAACCGGCTTGAGTGTGCTCAACCAGGCGATGGACGGTGGGGCGGATCCGCGTCAGTTGGCCCGTCAGGTCGTTGCTTACTTGCGCGGCGTGCTGCTGACTCGGCTGGGTCAGTCTGAGCTGCCGGAGGTCGGCCCCGAGGACCGGGCTGCAATGGCTGAACTGGCTACCCAGATGCCGGTCGAGCTGCTGCTGCGCGGCATACGAGCTTTTAGCCAGGCCAGCCACGGCCGGGCAGGCAGCTGGCAGCCGGGGCTGCAATTGGAGCTGGCTTGGTTGGAGGCCACTGGCGCGGCGAGCGCTGAGCAGGAATCCTCCGGTCCCGGCCCAGCTCCCAGCGAGCCGATATCCGATCTTGAGCGCACAGAACCGCCAGCTCAAGCGGATGCGGCCGGCAGGCCGGGCGAGCCGCAAGAGATCGACCATCAAGCCGAGCAGCCTGAAGTCGAACACACTGTCCGCGAGGGCGATCGCCCGGCATCCAACTCCGGCTTCGGCTTTGAGGCGGTGATGGGGGCCTGGCCGCAGCTGTTGGCGGCTGCCTATCGACGCAATCCACAGACTCAGGCGCTGCTGAACTCCTGCAAACCGCTCGGTTTGGAGGAGGGTGCGCTGGTGCTCGGTTTCAAGAGCGACCTGCTGCGAGAGAAGATGGAGAAGGGGCGCAACCTGGAAACCGTGAACGAATCGCTGCAGGAAGTATTCGAGTCCGAGTTGCGGCTGCGGTGTGTGTTGCTCAAAGACTGGGACCGTGATCTGAAGAATATGGCGGCGCCGCCTCCGATGCAGGAGGGCGGCATGGTGGCTACCGCGCTGCGTGATCTGGGCGCTCAGATCGTGGACTATCGCGAGGAGGAGGAGTGAGCGATCAGGCGGATCGATTTGAGCAGTTGAGCGAGGAATTGCGGCAGGCTCAAGAAGAGCTGAAGACCGCCAGCGTGGAGGCCAGCACTGGCCAGGGCGGCGTCACCGTGCGCATGAGCGGCACGCAGGAGTGTCTGCAGATTCGGATCGAGCCGCGCATGTACGAGGATGAGGCTCGCAAAGATCTCGAACAGCTGCTGGTGCTGGCGGTTAACCAGGCCATCAAGGACTCCCAGCTGCTAGCGGCCCGCCGGTTGAGCCCGTTCACTGACCAGCTCGGGCCGTAGCTGGGCCAGCCCACTTCCCGAGCGGCATAACCTTGTTTCGGTCGGGCCCCCTGATATGAGCAGCGCCATGCCTCGATCGGTCGAAAGGTTGATTGAGGCCTTTTCGCGGCTGCCGGGCATCGGGCCGAAAACCGCCTCCCGGCTGACCTATCATCTTTTGCGCGCTCCGGAGGGAGAGAGCGGACAGCTGGCGCAGGCGCTGAAGGCGCTGCGTGAAGAAACCAGTTTCTGCTCACGCTGCTTCAATATCACCGCCCGCGAACAGGATCCGTGTCTGATCTGCCAGGACGAAACTCGCCAAGGCGAAACGCTTTGTGTGGTCGAGGAGCCGCTGGATGTGCTGGCTATCGAGCGCACCGGCAGCTTTAGCGGCCGCTATCACGTTTTGCACGGCGCCATTTCCCCGGTAGAGGGGATCGGCCCCGATGACCTGAAAATCGCCGAGCTGTTGCAGCGCGTCGGCGAGGAAGGGGTGCAGGAGCTAATCCTGGCGATGAACCCGACCCTTGAAGGGGAGGCGACCTCGATGTACCTGCAGGAGGCGCTGCGGGGGCAGGAGCTGCGGATCACGCGATTGGCGCGCGGTTTGCCTTCCGGCGGCGATCTGGAGTACGCCGACAGCCGGACCCTGGCCGAGGCGATGGCGGGTCGGCGCGAGCTTTAGAGGCCGATCAGGGATCTGAGACGACCTGCGGGCCGAGCCTGATTTCAGTCTTCCGCACGAGAAGATTCCGCCGGGAGAGACGGTAAGCGACGCAGCTGGAACACCCTTGACACCCATACCTCACCCCTTATAATTGGGGGCGAAGGACACTCGCGGTTTCGTCCCTTCGGGGACAGACCTTGACAAGTGAAGATGGTCAGAGACCGGGGCCCCGTTTGCGAGGCCTGTTTGGTCTGCCAGGTGAGCCGATGTCGAGCAAGACAACATCGGCCACTTGTGTCTTTATCGTGTCCTTGCGCGGAGAACCTTAACAACTGAATAGTGATAGGAAGCCAGAACGAAGTTCGGGCTCAGTCTCTAACTGACCTGACTCCCACTTCGGTGGGATGAAGATCTTACGGAGAGTTTGATCCTGGCTCAGGATGAACGCTGGCGGCGTGCCTAACACATGCAAGTCGAACG
>CAZJUE010000342.1:0-2603 GCA_964549025.1 uncultured Anaerolineaceae bacterium
AGGAACGCATCCAGCGACAATGTCTGCTTCATATTTCACCAACCTGTAATCCTAGGAAAGAAAACACCACAATCGAGGCTGAACATATAAACACCTTAAACGAAATATTTCTCTTCCTTTTAGGTATACAGAAAAGGAGGGAAATGCCTCCAATTCCGATAGCAATCATCCCAGCGAATATTCCGATCGGAAAGAGCATGAGTAAGGTGGAGCTACCATACGGCTGAAGTGGTAACCAAGACGCGGCAACGAAGAACAGAAATGCGATAAGTCCTGAACCAATCGCTATCACTGCTGTTTTCCATTTCTTCAATTTATTTCACACAACTATTGCGTAGGTTGGTCCGCCTATCTCGCCCGTCCGAACCGGCGGCGGTTGGCCATTTTATCAAATGACGGTTAGGCTGCGGTAGCCGGTGACTTGAGCTGACCGCTGTCGTAGAGTGCTTCAAGATCGAACGCGGGGACAGAAGCGGAAACATACACGAGCGTCTCTGTGCCGGTATTCTCTATCGCGTGCTCGATGTTGGAAGGGATATACACCAGCTCACCCGCCTGCACCTCGGCGAACTCGGCACCTACCTGCATACGGCCTCGGCCACGCACGATAACGTACGTTTGCTCTGGCGGATGAGAGTGTGGCTGCTGCCTCGCGCCTGCCTCAACCTCCACCCAAGTCACCGCAAGGTTGTTGGTTGGCGTGTCGCCGGACTGTAACAAGATGTGCGATACCAAGCCCGGGCGCACCCGCTTTGGCACGCTTGAAATGCTCCTCTTATGCATTCCAATTTCCTCCAATAAGTCTCACGTCAACTTCCGGCAAAGGCATTCTCGGTCCCGATGTGCTCGGGCCGAAAGCCCATACCGATCAGCCGTGCGGGGATGCGCCGCAGCATCGGGAAACGGTCCAGCATCCGCATCGGCCAAGGCGGCGACACCGGTTTTCGCCCACCGAGGACCGGGCGGATGATACGATTCTGCAGGAAAACCTGCAAACGCTGTGTCAGTCGGGTGGGTATCTCACGCCGGCGCTGGACGCGGTGAAGAAGGTCAGATGTGAGTGTGCCGCTGCGAAGAGGGACCGCCAGCAGATTGGCCGTGGCTACAGCATCCTGAATGGCCAGGTTGATGCCCACGCCGCCGATTGGAGACATCGCGTGCGCCGCGTCGCCGATGCAAAGCAGCCCAGGCCGGTGCCAACACTCGAGGCGATCGATCCGGACGGTCAGCAGCTTGATGTCGCCCCAATCCCGCAGCTCACTGAGGCGGTCTCGCAGCCCTGGTGCAATCAGCCCGATCTGATCGCGCAACGCCTGAAGGCCCTGTCGCTGGATGTCTTCAAACCCGCCCTTGTGGATCACAAAACCACACTGCCAGTAGTCGCCGCGTGGGATCGTCACCAGGATCTTCCCCCGATCGAAACGGCCGAAGGGGACGTCCGGGTCGCTCGTCCGACGCGGTATCCTCATCCACAGGACGTCAATGGGAACCCCAAGCTCGCGGATCCCCAGGCCGGAGCGTGCGCGCACCGTCGAATGGCGTCCGTCGGCGCCGATGGTCAGCCCGGCCCGCACCTCGAGCGGCCCCTCCGGTGTCACTACCCGTACGCCCGCCATAACGCCGCTACTCTCGATCAGATCGATGACTTCAGCCTGCATGCGCAGGCGGAACGTCGGGTAGCGCCGGGCATGTTCGACGAGGAAATCCAGAAAATCCCATTGCGGCATGATGGCGATGAAGGGGCAGCGCGTCGGTAGGTGCCGGAGGTCGGCCACCGCGAACTCAATACCCCCGATAAGGCCGCGGAGTTCGGAAACGCGCTGGTGCGGCCGGTCTAGGAAGTCGTCCAACAAACCCAGCTCGTGGATGACCTCCATGGTCGAGGGATGAATCGTGTCGCCGCGGAAGTCACGCAGGAAATCCGCGTGCTTTTCCAGCACGACCACCTCGACGCCCGCGCGCGCCAAAAGCAGCCCCAACATCATCCCCGCCGGCCCCCCGCCGACTACGCAGCATTGCGTCTGCCATTGTTCGGCAGGCGCGGAATGTCGGGTGCTCACTGCAGTTTCTGCTTCCACTTGACTTCGCCTGGGGCGGTAACAAGGCAGATGGGATCGCCTAGCCCGAAATTCTCTTCTCTCGCGTTAAGCAGAAACTGTCACCTAGTCACCCGCTTGATCAACCTGTTAGATGGTTCCTGTGCGGGGTCGACGACTTTGCGGGAAGCTTCGATCCCCGTCGCCGGCAGCTTCTCCGCGTCGATTAAGCCGATCTGCGCAAGCACTGAGGCTTGGTCCCAGTAGATACGCTCACCTGCGATCTTTCCGTCTTTAAACTCCACAACCACGATGACGGCAACTTCGACCCGTTTGCCCGTAGGTGGTATCCCGGGGAGGATCCAGGGCATATCGATCGTGTGGGTAAATTTGTGGGTCAGTTCGTCCACTATGCGGTCCTCTCCAACCGTGCGAGCGAACGGTACGGCCTCGGTGTCCGGTGGATGTCCTGGGATGAAATAAGTGCTGTAGAAGTGGCGGACTTCACTAGCGCCGACGCCACCTGTCATGACAGGGACATGATTGACGAAGGGATCCGACGTCATG
>CAZJUE010000343.1:0-2600 GCA_964549025.1 uncultured Anaerolineaceae bacterium
GACGATCCGTTCGACGTGCGGCGAAGATAGTAGTCAACGGTCTTTGGAATGGTTTCGTATTTAAAAGGGTATCCAACCCGCCGGAAGAGCTGACGTAACTCGTCGGACGAAAACAGGTAAAACAGCATCAGCGCGTCGGCTTGCTTCGACACCTTGTAGCGGTTGGTCGTATCACCTTCTGCCTCCAGGATGCGGTCTAGGCGCTGGATATCGCCGTATTTCCGGCGATACCGGTCCCAGTCGAATTCTTCCAGTTGGTCGTACCCTTCGAACTGGCTAATGATCCCATCGTCATGGAAGACCACGCGCATCTTGTGACTGATCTCCTTCCACAGCTGAGCCTCCTCGCGGCTCACGCCGAGCACCTCGCGTAACCGGGCGCGGCGATCGCCGGCCAACATGTCAAGAACCTCTAGCGCACGGCACATCACCCACGCGGCCATGATGTTGGTGTAGGCATTGTTATTGAGCCCAGGTTCCGTGGCATCCGGGTAGCGGTCGTGGTATTCGTCAGGTCCCATAACTCCGAGGATTTCGTACCGGTCAAGGGCTTGATTGTAGGTAGTAATGCTGGCCCAGAACCGGGTGATTTCGAGGATCATCTCTGCGCCATAGAAGGACAGGAATTCCCAGTCGCCGGTGACCTGGTAGTACTGCCACACGTTGTAAGCGATCGCGGCATTGACATGGCGTTGCAGGCGGGAGTTGTCGGGCGTCCACCGCCCCGATCGGGGATTGAGGTGCAGCGTTTGACTTTCCTCGCGCCCATCGCTGCCGCTTTGCCATGGATACATGGCGCCCCGGTAGCCTGCGTCCCGGGCGTTGCAGCGGGCGTGATCGAGCCGGCGATAGCGGTACCGCAGCAGGGCGCGGGTGATATCGGGAATGCGTAGGTTCAGAATGGGAAAAATAAAGAGCTCATCCCAGAAGATGTGCCCGCGGTAGGCTTCGCCGTGGAGACCGCGCGCCGGCACGCCCACGTCCAAATCGATCGTGTTCGGGGAGACGCTTTGCAGCAGGTGGAACAGATGGAGGCGAAGGATGTGTTGGGACTTGTGCTGATCCTCGATGGTGATGTCGCACCGCTGCCACAGGCGATCCCATCGCTTGATGTGGTCAGCCAGCAAAGGCTGGAAGCGACCCACTCGGGTGATCGCCTCTCGAGCTTGCAGGCCACATTCGGAAATCCCGCGATCGCGCGACGTATAGAGGGCGACGATCTTTTCAATCGCCAGTGAGGTTCGCTCTTGCATGTGGATGGAACACTCGTGTGCAATGAACCCCGGCTCTTCAACGAGATGCCGCTCGACCTCGACGCGCTCGTCCCCGAGAAAGAATTGGGTTCTAGCCGCCTCGGCAACTTGGAGAAGTGACTGGTTGGTTTGGACCTTGAGGTAGATCCCTTCATCACCCACCGCCCTCGATTCCACAAAGTCGAGGTGCTTGTTATTGAGCGCGTAGTAACGCTCCACGCCGGCATTGATCACGCGCCCGTCGAGTGCTGAGCGAATGTCCAGGCGTCCGGACCAGTTTTCCGGCGTGATGATTGTTTCAATACCCGCCAGGTGTTGGTGGCCCAAATGCACGAATCGGCGGCTGGCGACCCTGGTCTGCCGGCCCTCTGGATCCTGGAACCGAAGGGTGCGAACAAGCACCCCCTGTTTGAGGTCCAACTCCTGGCGATACGAGAGGATGTCCGCGGACCGGATGCTGAACCAATTACCCCCCTCGAGGCGGAAGGTCAGGCATAACCAGTTCGGCAAGTTCACGAGATCTTCATTTTCGATCAGCCGCCCGGCAATGTTCGTCGCGAGTCGATTGTAACCACCGGCGAGATATGTGCCCGGGTAGAACGTTGGATCGGCTTCCGCTTCAGGTGCTGCCCCCCTGGTGGCAAAGTATCCGTTCCCCAGTGTACACAGGGCCTCGCGCAACCGTTCCCGCTCCGGATCGAATGCTTCATACACAAGGGACCAGGCTCTCATGGCGATTTACTCGCGGGCCGACCAGGGACATTATCCCCATGCCCGATGGTGATGTCCCTCAAGTCCGAGGCGACGTTTAACTATCCCCCCACTGTGCGCGGGGTGTCAAGCGGCTAGTGCCGTTCCAACTATTCCGGGCTATTCCTCGATACCACCGGCCATCTGTGGTTCTCTGCAGGACATACGTGTAATACATAGGATGGGACCCAATTGTCCCATTGAGGAAAGAAAGCCCCACTAGTATTCCGATTTCCCGCTAGAGAAAACAAGGCGTTGGGCTGAGAAGATAATCCGGGCTGGACAACACTGTCCTTGCTCATCCACCACGTTGGCATTCGCCCCCTTAAAAACAAGAGGTTATGCGCTGTTAGCCAGTGGAATGCTTGTTGCTGAGGTCCTACGGTAGAGACTACCGCGGAATAAGCCGTGTGGAACGAGCGGAGGTGAGCCATGATAAAGACACAAGAGCTGTTGACCGATTTCCCCAAGACCTGGGTCCTTGACGACGGGACCAAAGTGGCCCTGCGAGTCATGGAAAAGGAAGACCGAGAAAGGCTGGCGCTTTTCTTCAAGCACATTCCCACGGAGGATCTTCGCTTCCTGAAGGATGACGTC
>CAZJUE010000344.1:0-2594 GCA_964549025.1 uncultured Anaerolineaceae bacterium
AGGCGCGCTCGATTTGGATGCAGGCGGTGTCCGGGTCCGGCCAGACGCTGTTGATCAGCGGAGAACCGGGAATCGGCAAGTCCAGCCTGACGCGCGAGCTGGCAACTCAGGCGGAGGGCACCGGCGGCAAGGTGCTGATCGGCGAGTGCTATGCGGAAGGCGGCGCTCCGTATTCGGCCTTCGCCCAAGTGCTGCGGCGTGTATTGCCGAGCGTCAGTCGCAACGGTGCGAACGTCTCCGAATTCCTGATTGCCAGCTTGATCAGCATCACTCCCGAGCTGCGCCCCCAATTCGCAGAGCTGCCTGAGCTTCCCAGCCTGGATCCCGAGTCCGAGCAGCGACGCCTATTCGAAAGCATGGTGACGTTGATTTCGGATTTGAGCGAGCGCAGCCCGATTCTGCTGGTGATCGAGGACGCTCATTGGGCCGACAGCGGCTCGCTGTCCATGTTGCGCTACCTGGCCCGGCGATCGCGCCAGAAGCCGGTCATGCTGGTTGCCACCTACCGAGAGGTGGAGCTCGATGAGTCTCGCCCGCTGCAGGACATGCTGGTGGAGCTGAATCGTGAGCGCCTGGCCAGCCGGGTGAAGTTGACTCGCTTTGGAAAGGAAGATACCCGCGAGCTGCTGGCCGCCATTTTTCAGGAAGAGATTACGCCCGAGTTTTTGGATGGAATCTACAGCGAAACGGAAGGCAATCCGTTTTTCGTCGAAGAGGTATGCAAGTCTCTGGTCGAGGGTGGACAGCTCTACTTCGAGAACGGCCGCTGGCATCGACCGGACAACATGGCCGACCTGGACTTGCCCCAGAGCGTGCGGGTCGCTATTCAATCCCGCCTGGGCAAGCTGCCGCAGCAGATTCAAGATGGCCTGGGCATCGCGGCCGTGTTGGGACACGAGTTCGATTTCGACACGCTGATCGCCGCCTCCGAAATGGAGGAAGATGCGCTGATCGACGCGCTGGAGCTGGCCGAGCGGGCGCAATTGATACGCGAGATCAGCCGGGATCGCGGCGGGACCTTTCGTTTTGCACACGCGCTGCTGGCGGCCACTCTGCTCGAAGGCTTGAGCGGGCTCCGTCGCCGGCGAGCTCACCAACAGGTGGCCGAAGCCATCGAGCAGCTGCGTCCGGACGACTTCGAAACACTTGCCCACCACTTCTACGAAAGCGGCGACGTGGAGAAGAGCCTCGACTACGCATTGGAGGCAGGAGAGCGGGCGCTCAAGCTGTCCGCCAACATCGAGGCCAGACGGCACTATAGCCGGGCGATCGAGATCGCAGAGGCGGAGGGCCGGTCGGAAAAGCTGTTCGAAATCTACATGGGACTGGGTGAAATCGAGGGAGTGGCGGACTTCAACCGCTCGCTGGAGCATTACGAGCAGGCGCTCAAGCTCGCGCGGGACCCGGTCCATCAGGCCATCGTCAAGATGAAAATTGGCAGGGTGCATGCGGTCACCGGTGAAGAGCGGGGTCTGCCCATGCTCCGTGAAGCGGTAGGGGTGCTGGACGCACAAACGCACGGCAACGAACTGGCCCAGGCGTTGGCCTCCATTGCGCGCTTTCACCATAACCGTGGCCAGCATGCAAAAGCGCTGGAGGAATTGGAAAGGGCACGCCAAATCGCCGACCCGCTGGAAGACCTGCCAACGTTGATCTACGTCTACACCTTTTTGGCTGGCTCCTATCAGCATCTGGCGCAGTTCGATCGCAGCAACGAGTGGGCACAGCGGCAGATCGAGCTTGGGCGCCGCGCTGGCTACGTGTTCATGGAAGCGGTGGGGCACGAGTATTTGGCAGAAAACTACAGCACCATGGGCAAGTGGGAGCAATCGCTTGAGCACGCTGCGCGAGATCAGGAACTTGGAGAGCAGAACGGGTTGCTCGAGCGGGTTCGCTGGGCGCACCTGGTCAAGATCTGGGCGCTGCGCCCCCTCGGCCAAATCAACGAAGCCATCAAAGCCGGCGTCTACTGTCTGGAACAGGCTGAAACGGCAGGAGATGCACGCTTGGCGGTGCTCGCCGGGGAGCAGCTCTCGCGGGCGCACGCCGACCGAGGGGAATTGGGCATCGCTCAAGAATACGCTGGGGTCGCGGCCGAGCGGGCGCTGGAACTCGAGCAGGTATACATGATCGCCATGTCGCAAGCTGCATTGAGCAATGTTCATGCACTGCAGGGAGATTGGAATCGGGCACTGGTTTGCTTCGAGGTCACGACCGAGGCGTCGGAGGGCACCGAGAACCGCTTGGCTCCATTGGTCAGCGGCCCGCCGCATGCGGAGGCGCTGTTGGAGCTCGGAAACGTCGAGCCGGCAGAAGCGCTGGTTCGGGAGGTGTTGGGCATCGCGCAGGAAGCCGACGCCCCGATTGTGCAAACCGAAGCGATGCGGGTGCTCGGGCGAGTCCTGGCGCAGCGCGGCGAGAGCGAGCAGGCGGACACGACATTCTCCCAGGCACTGGAAATCTGCCGAGCATGGAACAGCCAGATCATGGCAGGTAAGACGCTGCTGGAGTGGGCCGCGCTGGACGCTAGTAGCGGATTACCAGACACAGCCCGGCCCAAGCTGGTTGAAGCGATGGAGATCTTCGAGTCTGCG
>CAZJUE010000345.1:0-2582 GCA_964549025.1 uncultured Anaerolineaceae bacterium
CCAGGAAGGGGAAGCGACTTTTAACCCGGTGCTGTTCAACTACCAGTCCTACCAGGGCGACCCGGCGGTGCTGGCGATCGTCGCCACCCGAGAAGGCACCAGCGCCACCGTGATCGATAACACGCGCGACGCCTTCCCGGCCGGCTGGTCGTGGGGCCAGCGGCTGTTCTTCAACTTGGACGGCGAGCGGGCCAGCTTCACCGGCGAGCGCATCAGTGACTTCTATCAGCGCACCGACCCCGGCGATTCGGTGTCACCGACCGCGGCCGGCGAGGCCGGGCTGAACATGGTTCTCTTGATCCAGGTGCCGCTCAAACAGCGCGAGCCGATGCGCAGCTACTACGAAGGCGACGTTATGGAAGAGGCGGCCGCTCCCACGGCGGGCGCAATGAGCGCCGACAGCGACGTCGAGCAAGCGGTCATCGGGCACGGCGAGGTGGAAGGTCCGTTCACCGAGATCGACGGCCTGGCGATCGAGCGCGACCCGCGCTTCCCGATCCGGGTGACGGTGCAGTTCTACAAAGCCACCAGCAACGGGATCGTCAGCGAGGCCGATATGCGGGCGATCGCTGAACAGATCGACCGGGTGTATGAAGAGGCGGATTACGTTGGCAGCCTGGTGGTTGACGGGCCTTCGGATCGGCCCACCGAGTACGATGGCCCCAAGCACGAGCCGCCCGGCTGGTGGGAAAGCTTCTGGAACCGCTTTGAAGACAACCTGGAATTCAGCCGCTGGCAGGCGCTGGAAGTGCTGCGCGAGCTGGGCGCCATCGCCTGGCGCAGTCTTGATTGGCTGCGCTAAAACGCCCAATAGAATGGTCAGCAATCCAAGTGGAGCGCCTGAGGCGCTCCGCTTTTGTTTGGACCGCGCACATTGGCGGGGCGTGATAGGCTAATCGGAATTTCGCCGCCGAGGCAGTTTCCCGACAGTTGCGTGGACCAGAACCCGTATCTAGAGGCGGTGGAATCCGTCTTAACGGATGATTGAAGAACAAGACGATCAGACTTTGCTTGCCGGCGCGCGCCGCTTCAGCGAAGAGGCGCTAGGCTCGATTTATGACCGCTACAGCCCTCTGGTCTACCGCTACGCGCTTCGCATGCTGGGCCGGCCGGATCTGGCCGAGGAATGCGTCGCCGACACCTTCACCCGGTTCCTACAGGCGCTTCGTGGGGGTGGAGGGCCCAACAAAGCGTTGAGGGCCTATCTTTATCGGGTGGCTCATAATTGGATCGTCGACCATTATCGCCGGGCGGATCCGCCTGCCGTTTCACTCGACGCTCAACAGCTCGCGGACACCGGTGATCTGCCGGCCGAGCGGGTCCGGCAGGCGGAGCTTCGTGAACGGTTGCGGGCGGCGCTGTTCGAGTTGACCCCCGACCAGCGGCAGGTGGTGGTGTTGAAGTACCTGGAAGCATTTTCGAACGATGAGATCGCCCTGAGCCTCAACAAGAGCGTTGGGGCCGTAAAGGCGCTGCAGCACCGTGCGATGAAGAAACTCATCCGGCTGCTGGAATCGAAAGAGGCAGGGACGTGAGCGAACGACCGACGGGCAGCGACTCAGGCACTGAGCTGTTCGAGCCGCTGCGCCACATGCCGGAGCGAGATCCCGCCGCCATGGAGGGCGGTCGACGGCGATTCCTGGCTGAGGCACGAGCCTTCTCCGGGGAAAGCGTATCTCCTTCAAGCTTTCTGCGTCTTAAGCAGTGGATCGAGCGAAACCGCTACAAGGAGATTCGGATCATGAATTGGAAGACCGTGTCTGTGTATGCCGTGTTGGCCGCAGCGATTGGCTTGACCGCCCTATTCGGCGGGGCGGTGGTGACCGCATCTGCAGCCCAATCGGCCCTTCCGGGTACGGCGCTGTACGGAGTGAAGACCGGCCTGGAGGATGCGCAGATCGCTCTATCATGGGACGAAGCACGCCAGGTGCAACTGCAATTGACCTTTGCCGAGAAGCGCCTGGACGAGATTGCGCAGCTGATCGACGTCGAGCGGTTCGATGAATTGCCAACTGCGGTCGCCGCATTTGACCAGCACATCGGCGAAGCCACAGGCGGCTTGAGCGCGGTTGCAGCGCACGACCCCGGTGAGGCTCAGCGCCTGATGATCGCCATTATGGAGGCACTGGCACGCTACGCTTCCAGCTTGACGGAACTCTACGGCCTGGCCCCGACCGAAGCGCAGCCGTCGCTCGAGGAAGCACTGCATGTATCCGAGCGCCATATCGAGGTTGAGCTTGAAGGAACTGTGATCAGCATCGGACCCGATACGTGGGAGATCGAACTCGCTGCGGACGGTTCGCTGGTGGAGGTGGCGATCACCGAGCAGACAGAGATCGAGGAGGGCATCTCAGTCGGAGACTCGGTGAAAGTGGAGGCCCTTACTGCGGAGGACGGCTCGTTTGTGGCGCTCGAGATCGAGCGAGCTGATGAGGGATCACCCGGCGACGAGGACCAGAACGGGAATCTGAATCAGAACCAGAACGAGAACGAGAATCAGAACGAGAACGAGAACCAGAACCAGAACGAGAACGAAAACGAGAACGAGAACGAAAACGAGAACGAGAACCACAACGAAAACA
>CAZJUE010000346.1:0-1083 GCA_964549025.1 uncultured Anaerolineaceae bacterium
GTCGAACAGGGCTCTGGCGACGATACCCAGCGTGAGCGAGCTCATCTGGTCGCGAATCTCGAGTTCCTGTGCATGCTGCCACCGGTCCAGCCGGCGCAGCGTGTGCTCGACCATGATTTCAGCGTAGGAGTGGATGCGCTGTGCGTGCAGCGCCGGCTGAATGAGCTTGTGCTGCTGCCGCCAGAACGCACCGTCGGTAATCAAGAGACCGCGCCCCAGGATTTCGGATAGGATGCGCTTCTGCTGGCGGGTCTTATAGAAGTGATCGGCCTTGCCGGCCAAAACTTCCCGGATCAGATCCGGGTGGTTGACCTGGAACACCGGGAAGGGCCCGAAATACCACTTGACGATCGGCCCATGGCGGGAGGCGGTCACCAGCATTCCCAGGTTGCTGGCCCGGTACTGCGTGAGATGGCCGACCAGGAATTTGCGGCCGGGGACGGTGGGAGGCGTGGCTTTGCTCATTCTTGTGGATGTCGGCGCGAGTATATCAGCCGGACCCGATTGATATGATTGCGCTGTTCATGCCGAAATCCTGGAGCGCGCTCGAATACCACCTCGGCACGCAGCACCCGGACGGCGCCTTGATGCGGCAGCGGAGGCCTTACCTGCCCAGCATGCGCCCGGTGTTGTTCAAGCGCTATCGTGGTCTGCCGGAGGTGCGGTTGAAGATCGGGCCGCCCGCAGATCGGCCCCAGGCTTTGGCCGCCATTGGAGGGGAATGGGAAGGAGCCTCGGAGGCCGGCCGGTCGCCCGCGCCAAGTGACACACCAAGGCAGCGTGCGGACGGCCGGGAGCCCGATCTTGATCAGCTGGCGCGGCTGCTGTACTACTCGGCTGGGATTACCAAGCGCATTCGAGGCTACGCCTTCCGCGCCGCGGCTTGCACCGGCGCCCTGTATCACATCGAACTGTACGTGTTGTGCGGCGAACTGGAAGGGCTGGCGGCGGGTTTGTACCACTACGATCCAGAAGGCTCGCGCCTGCTGCGGCTGCGGGACGGCGATCAACGTGCCTACCTGGCAGGTGCCGCAGGGCAGCAGACAGTTGGGCGGGCTCCGGCGACGCTGATCGCCACCGATA
>CAZJUE010000346.1:1183-2580 GCA_964549025.1 uncultured Anaerolineaceae bacterium
CCGGAGGTGGAGCGGCAGCCGTCCGGCAGCCGGACCTACCCCGCGATCCCGCGCATCCACCAGGCCACTTCGTTCGCGACTGGCGAGCAGGTGCGAGAGTGGCTTGCGCGGCACCGGTCGGCCGGGCAGTTGGCCGATCAGAGCGGTAACTGAGCAGCCGGCAGTTCGCAGGCTATTGAGCTTGAGGTTCCGCCGATCTCCGAAATGCCCACGGATTCGCTCGAGCAGGTGATCCGCCGCCGCGGATCGAGCCGAGCGTTTGCCCCGCTGCCGGTTAGCTCTGGCCAGCTTGCCGCGCTCCTCAACTGCTCTGTGCGGTCGATCCCGGTGGACTACGAACGACCTATCGAGTTGGTCCGCCCTTATCTGATCGCCAACGCGGTCGATGGACTGGATCCAGGCCTCTATCAGGTGCTGGGTGGCGATCCGGTCCGCCTGCGGCAGGTCCGGTCGGGGGAGTTCCGCACGCTGGCCGCCCAATTGGCGCTCGGCCAGGCGCTGGGCGGCGACGCGGCCGCCAACCTTTATTTCATGTCGCCGCTGGAGCAGGTGCTCGACCTCTACGGTGAGCGTGGCTACCGGCTGGCTCAAATGGAGGCTGCCGTCATGGCCGGAAGGGGATATCTGGCGGCCTATGCGCTGGGATTCGGCGCAACCGGTTTGACTTTCTACGACGAGATGGTGGAGCAGTTCTTCGGCGTTTCCGCAGCCGGGCTGAAGGTGATGTTCCTGTTGGCGGTTGGTGTTCCAGCCCGGCGCTGATTTCGAGGCCATCCAGGCCGAGGTCATCGCCTGTCGCGCTTGCCCGCGGCTGGTGGCCCACCGCGAGCAGATCGCCGAACGCAAGACACGCCGCTTTGCCGAGCAGGATTATTGGGGGCGCCCGGTGCCGGCCTTCGGAGATCCGGCCGGGCGGCTGCTGATCGTTGGTTTGGCCCCGGCGGCGCACGGCGCCAATCGAACTGGACGCATGTTTACCGGCGACCGCAGCGGCGACTGGCTGTTCGAAGCGCTGCACCAATTCGGTTTCGCCAATCAACCTAGCGCCAGCGCGGCCGACGACGGCCTGCAGCTTAAGGATGCGCTGATCAGCGCGGTGGCCCGCTGCGCCCCGCCGGGCAATCGGCCCGTCCGCCTGGAGCTCGAAAACTGCCGCGGCTATCTGGTGCGCGAGCTGGCCACGATGGCGAACCTCCAGGTTGTGCTGGCGCTCGGCCAGATCGCCTTCAATGGGTTTCAGGCGGCTTGGGCGCAGTTCAGCGGTCAGGTGTTCAAGCCGAGGTTGAAGTTCGCCCACGGCGCGCAGTACTCGCTCGCCGATCATGTCCAGCTGTTGGTGAGCTACCACCCCAGCCAACAGAACACGTTTACCGGCCGGCTGACCCGGCCGATGTTTC
>CAZJUE010000347.1:0-377 GCA_964549025.1 uncultured Anaerolineaceae bacterium
ATCAAAGCACTCGGTCCGCTGAACTGGCCGACCGCGCCAAAGCGCGCCGCGGTGTGGCAACCGGAGGCAATGGAGGTGCCGGCATGAGTGAAAACGGTAAGCCCAAGTTCGCTATGTACTGGGCTGCCTCCTGCGGCGGCTGCGAGATCGCGGTGCTCAATATCCACGAAAAGATTCTGGAGGTCGACGCCAGCTTCGATGTGGCATTCTGGCCGGTGGCGATGGACGCCAAATACAGGGATGTTGAGGACATGCGGGACGGAGAAATCCTGCTGACCCTGTTCGACGGCGGCATCCGCAACGCCGAAAATGAACACATGGCCAAGCTGCTGCGGCAGAAGAGCCAGCTGCTGGTGGCCTTCGTCTCCTGCTCCACC
>CAZJUE010000347.1:387-2574 GCA_964549025.1 uncultured Anaerolineaceae bacterium
TCCCCGGGCTGGCCAATCTGAGCTCCACCGAGCAGATCTTCGAAACCGTATACCACAGCCCCAGCACGGTCAACGACGATGGCGTGCTCCCGCGGTTCGACTTCCCGGTGCCAGAGGGAGAGCTCGAGATTCCGGAGTTCTGCCCCACCCTGCGTTCGCTCGATGAGGTGGTGGAGGTGGATTACTACATTCCCGGCTGTCCTCCAGAGTCGCATCAGATCGCGGCAGTGATCGACGCGGTGCTGGCAGTGCTGGCCGGCGAGGCAGAGCTACCCCCGAAAGGAGCATTCCTGGGGGTCGGCGATTCGACCGTGTGCGATGAGTGCCCGCGTGAACGGGGGGTAAAGCACATCAAACAGTTTGTGCGAATCCAGCAGCTCGAGCACATCGACCCGACGCTATGTCTGCTTGAGCAGGGCATCCTGTGCTGCGGACCGGCCACCGCCAGCGGGTGCCATGCCAAGTGCCCCTCGGCTGGTGCGCCGTGCGCCGGCTGCTACGGCCCGGCAGAGGGCACGCTGGACCAGGGCGCACGCCTGATGACCGCATTAGCCTCGGTGATTGAAAGCCAGGATCCCGACGAGGTGGACGCCATTTTGGACGGCATCGTCGATCCGGCCGGCTCGTTCTATCGTTTCAGCATGCCGCGCTCGCTGCTGAAAGCCGGCCGAGTCGCCGCCAACGGGAGGCTGAACCCATGACCGAACGCATCAGCATCGATCCGATCACCCGGCTTGAAGGTCACGGCAAGATCGAGATCTTCCTGGACGAAAAGGGCAACGTCGCCAACACCTACTTCCAGATCCCCGAGCTGCGCGGCTTTGAGCAGTTCTGCGTCGGCCGTCCGGTGGAAGACATGCCGGTGCTCACTAACCGCATCTGCGGGGTGTGCCCCGAAGCGCATCACATGGCGGCAGCCAAGGCCGCCGACGCGGTCTACAAAGTGGACCCGCCGCCGACTGCCAAGAAGCTGCGCGAGCTGCTCTACATGGCCTTCTACGTCACCGACCACACCACCCATTTCTACGCTCTCGGCGGGCCGGACTTTGTGATGGGGCCCGACGCGCCGGTCGCGGAACGCAACATTCTGGGAGTGATCCACAAGGTCGGTATGGAGATCGCCGGCAAAGTGCTACAGGCCCGCAAGTACGGCCACCAGGTGATCGAGGTCATTGGAGGACGCAAGGTGCACCCCTGCACTTCGGTGCCCGGCGGCCAAACCCGCGGGATCAACGAGGAGGAGCGAGCCGAGATCGAAGAGATGGGGCGCTGGGCGATCGAGTTCGGCCAGTTCAGCCTGGGTCTCTTCACCGATCTGGTGCTGGGAAGCCAGGACTACCTGGACCTGATCTTGAACGAGGCTTACACCCACCGCATGCACTACATCGGTCTGGTGGACGACAACAACCAGGTCAACTTCTACGACGGCCTGGTCAGCGTTGTTGACCCCAACGGCAAGCGGCTTGGCAAATACGCCCCGGCCGAGTACCAGGACTGGATTGCCGAGCGGGTCGAACCGTGGACCTACCTGAAGTTCCCCTACCTCAAGCAGGTCGGCTGGAAGGGTTTTGTCGGCGGCGAGCATTCGGGCATTTACTCGGCGACGCCGCTCTCGCGGCTGAATGCAGCCGACGGCATGGCCACCCCGCTGGCGCAGGCCGAGTACCAGCGCTTCTACGAAACCCTGGGCGGCAGGCCGGTGCACCTGCAGCTCGCCGCTCACTGGGCGCGCTTGATCGAGCTGCTCTATGCAGCTGAGCGTTGGGTGGAGCTGGCCACCGATCCGGAGATCACCAGCGATCGGTTTCGGGTGCCGGTGACCGAGACTCCGACCGAAGGGGTGGGTATCGTCGAAGCCCCTCGAGGCACACTGACCCACCACTACTGGACCGACGAACGCGGCGTGCTGACCAAAGTCAACCTGATTGTCGGTACCACCAACAACTACGCGCCGATCAGCATGTCGATCAAGAAGGCAGCCCAGGCGCTGATCACCGAAGGCACGGTGGTGACTGAGGGCTTGCTCAACCGGATCGAGATGGCATTTCGCTCCTACGATCCGTGCTTTGGCTGTGCCACCCACTCGTTACCCGGGCAGATGCCGCTGGAGGTGCGCATCCGCGATGCACAGGGCGAGACGGTACGGGTGTTGAGCCAGTACGTCGAGCGCACTGCGGAGCGGCGTTG
>CAZJUE010000348.1:0-2543 GCA_964549025.1 uncultured Anaerolineaceae bacterium
CTGAAGTGGTTCTCATACTGCTGGGCCTGTTCTGCTCTTCCGGCGACGGGCCGTATCCGTTGCGAGCCCTAACGTGATCCGATCACGAACTATGGAAACACCGAATTCGCTGAGAATTCTCTCGAATTCTCAGGAAATTCGAAAAAATTTTTGCTATAAGCCAACTATACATCAACGTGCACTTGGATAGCTCTGCCGGACGAGGAGAACTCTCTGCGGCAGGCTCTCTTACTGTGCCTAAACTGGAGATTATCCGCAGTGACTGCAGCCGCAAATACCCTTTACCTTTCTGTTGACCAGGTTGCCCAGCGTTTCGGCGTATCCAAGGACTCGATTTGGCGTTGGAAACGCAAGGGTGACTTCCCGGCGCCCGTCAAGCTGGGCGGGACCACCACCCGCTGGCGGCTGGCTGACATTGAGAACTGGGAGAGCCAGCTGGCCTGTGGTCTTGTCGCATTCTTGGAGTTCGAGCCGGAAGCTTTGATGGCACGCTGACGACCTCCCCGTCTTCAAATTGATTTAGCGCTCCTGCTTAGGCGGGGCGCAGCGCTCCTCGGCGGTGCGGACCTCTTCGCACCGATTGCTATTCCTATGTCTACAAAAGAGACTGTAATGACTGACCAGACCATCTCCTCCCGTCCCGGCACCGACATCGAAAACGTCGTCTCCTTTCCTCTGAATGCCGGATCGTCTGCAAGTTCCTCGCCGCGCGGAAACATGGACACAGCGCTTGACGGCTTGCCCGGTGGCTATTCGCTTAACACCGATGGCGTCTATCAGCTGCGGCAGGGTGAGGACGACGACCTTGTGCCGGTGCGGATCTGCTCGCCTCTGATCGTGAAAGGAATGTGCCGTTGGCCGAGAAGCACCGGCTGGGGGCGTGTCGTGGCGGTCGAGGATCCGGACGGGAATTGGAATGAGGTGATCCTTGAGGCGCGGGACGTCTCGAAGAAATCAGTCGCAGCACTGAGCCCCTTGTTCGATCGTGGGATGGAGCTTGCGCCTATCGAGAAGGCCGCGCAGAGCGTAGCGGAACTGATCGCCAACTGGAGGCCGCAGGCGCGGTATCTGCGCTCGGATCGCCTGGGATGGGCCGACAAGAGCTTCAGCGCCTTCACTCTGGCGGATGGTGGCGTGCTCGGCGAGGGGCTGGTGGTAACTGATGCGGTCTCGGATGATGTCGCCGCCGCGATGCATACAAGGGGTAGCCTGGAGACTTGGCGTCAGGCTGTGGCAGAGCCCTGCGTCGACAACTCGCTGATGATCCTCGCGCTGTCGCATGCGTTCACTGGTCCGCTTCTGTCGGTCTTGGGACGTGATGGCGGCGGATTCCACCTGCGTGGCGTTTCCTCGCGTGGCAAGTCCACCCTGTTGGGTGTTGCGGCCTCGGTGTGGGGAGCGCCCTCCTTCATGCAGAGCTGGCGCGGGACGGACAACGGAATCGAAGGAATCGCCGCAGCATGCAACGACAGTCTGCTGGTGCTCGACGAGCTCCACCAGGTAGATCCGAGCGTTGCCGGGGAGATCGTTTACATGCTGGCAAATGGCCGTGGGAAGGCGCGTTCGAACTCGAACGGCAGGACCCAGCGCACGCTGCACTGGACTGTGCCTGTGCTGTCGAGCGGAGAGCTCTCCTTGGAAGAGCACATGGCGAGCGGCGGCCGCACCATGTATGCGGGGCAGGACATCCGGCTGATTGACCTTGCCGCTGATGTCCGCCGGCATGGCGCATTCGACTGTCTGCATGGAGAGCCGGAAGGTCGTGCGTTCGCTGAGCGGATGAAGCAGGCCGGGCAGGAGAACTATGGCGTGGCCGGCCCGGCATTTGTCGAGAGGCTCATGAAGAACCGGGACAAGCTGGAAGGCTTCACCCGCGTTGTGAGTGGCTACTGTCGCATGTGGGATAAGAACGTAGATCTTGCGCCCGATGGCCAGGTCCAGCGCGTTATGGTTCGTTTTGCTATCGCTGCGGTCGCTGGCGAGACGGCGACGAAATTTGGACTCACCGGCTGGCCCCGCGGCGCGGCGCAATCTGCTGCGTTCGAGCTGTTCCAGAGCTGGCTTGATGCACGCGATGGTGCCACCCGTGCCGAGATGAACGTGGCTATTGAGCGGACTCAATCCTATGTATTGGAGAACCTGGAGCGCTTTGCTGTGGTCGGCACTGGAAACGGTGAGCCTCTTGACGGCTGGCGGGACGAGGGCTGGATCTACATCAGTCCTGAGTGCTGGCGTCGGATCCATCAGAACGACGATGCGGTTGAAGTGGCGCGCATCCACAAAGCCGCTGGTCATCTCAAGACCCAGAAGGGCGATGGGCTGCAGTTCAGGCTGGGTCGCGCGGTGCCTGGGCGCCCGAACGTATACGCGGTTCGTGCTACGGCACTCGTTGGTGCCGCGCGTAGCTGACGGAAACGCAGAGGGGAGAGGTGCGTGGCTTTTGTTTGCGCGCCTGATTAGACTTGGACCGCTCGGACCGGATAGACCGCTGTTGACATGGGTGCCCACCCGGATCCCGAGTGGTCCGAGTGGTCCGAGTGGTC
>CAZJUE010000349.1:0-2542 GCA_964549025.1 uncultured Anaerolineaceae bacterium
CGCCGTGGTCGTCGACGTGGCGGAAGTAGGCCAGCGCAAACACCTGCTCGCAGCCATAGCCCTCGCAGCCGGCGACGGTTGCAATCGTGCCGGTGGGAGCAATGGTGGTCTGGGCGGCGTTGCGGATGCCGTGCTGTCGAATGCCGGCGGTGATGGTATCCCAGTCGAGATCGGGGCGACCGAAGTGGCGGTGATAAGAAGTAAGCGGGGTCGGAGGAGCCCACTTCAGATCATCCGGATCGTAGATCGAACCCTGGATGGCCTCAAAAGGCCCGCGCTGCTCGGCCAGCTCGATGCTGGTGCGCATGGAATGGAAGCGCACGAACTCCATCACCTGGGCGGCGAACTCCTGGGCCTCCTCCGAGCCGTAGCGCACGCCGACGTTGTACATCAGGTCGCCCAGGCCCATGATGCCCAGCCCGATGCGGCGGGCCCGGTCGGCGGCCTCCCGCAATTGCGGCACCGCTGGCACGTAGGCGTTGGCGCTGACCACGTTGTCGAGGAAGCGGGTGGCCAGCACGACGCTCTCTTCCAATTTGGCCCAATCGACCGCGCCGGTCTCGCCGCAGTGCTGGGCCAGGTTGATCGAGCCCAGGCAGCAGTTCTCGTACGGTCCGAGCCACTGCTCACCGCAGGGGTTGGTGGCTTCCAACTCGTACAGGTGCGGCACCGGGTTCTGGCGGTTGGCGGCGTCCAAGAACAGGATGCCCGGCTCGCCGTTGTGGTGGGCATGCTCGACCATCATGTCGAAGATCTCACGCGCCCGCACGGTCTCGACCACCTCGCCGGAATGCGGGGCGACCAGATCGAACGGTCCGTCTTCCCGCACCGCTTGCATGAAGGCGTCGGTGACGCCGACCGAAATGTTGAAATTGGTGATGTGGTTTTCATCGGTCTTGCAGGTGATGAAATCGCGGATGTCGGGGTGGTCGACCCGCAGCACGGCCATGTTGGCGCCGCGGCGGGTGCCGCCCTGGGCAATCTCGCCGAAGGCCTTGTCGTACACCCGCAGGAAGCCGACCGGGCCGGTGGCGAAGCCGGCGGACGACTTGACCAGCGAGCCCTTGTGGCGCAGGCGGCTGAAAGCGAACCCGTTGCCGCCGCCGGTCTGTTGGATCAGCGCCGCGTCGCGCAGGGTCTGGAAGATGCCGGCGTGCTCGCGGCCCATGTCGTCCGAGATCGGCAGCACGAAGCAGGCCGCCAGCTGGCCGAGCGGGGTGCCGGCGCCGGTGAAGGTGGGCGAGTTGGGGAAGAAGCGCTTGGCGGTCAGCAGCTCGTAGAACTGCCTGGCGACGGATTCCGAATTTCCACCCAGCTCGGACTCGGGGGCGGCGATGTGCCAGGCCACCCGCCAGAACAGCTCGTCGACCGTCTCGCCCGGCTCACCATCCGACCCGCGTCGAAGGTAGCGCTTGGAAAGCACCGTGCGAGCGTTATCGGCCAGCTCGATATGTGGCAGTCCGTCCGGGATGGGAGGCGTGGGCGCCAGCCGCAAGTCCTCGGCCTGGACCCTCACCTCGGGATCCGTCGTTTCCAACATTCCACCCTCCCCCCGCGCTCCGCTCCTCCCCGGAGTGCGTTGGTTTCTCTCCAATTTCCGGTGCACGGCACCGGACAACTACCGACCGCCGGTCGCGCTGTGGCCCATCGGGCCCGGCGTAGCGCGCCATTGGCCTTGCGGAGGCAACTCTCCGCTGTCAGATTGTTCTAGATCTCAAGGAGCTGATCGATCTCGTTCCGGAGTGAGCGCAGGTCGTCCAGGCCCAGGTACACGATCGCATAGCGGATGTAGGCGATGTGATCGAGTTGCTTCAGGCCGTTGATGACCAGGTCTCCCACCACCCGGGATTCGATCTCCGGCTTCCCCAACGATTGCAGTCGAGCTTCTACTTCTCCCACCAGCCGATCGATGTCGGCGGCGGATACCGGACGTTTGGCGCAGGCGATCCGGATGCCGCGGGCCAGCTTCTCTCGGTCGAACTCCTCGCGACTGTTGTCAGTCTTGATCAACAGCGGCGCGGTGAGGATCGCTCGTTCGTAGGTGCTGAACCGCTCGCCGCAAATCTTGCATTCCCGCCGCCGCCGCACGCCGCCCTTGGAGTCGTGAGTGGTGTCGATAACTCGGGTCTTGGTGCCTTCGCAGTACGGGCATTGCATTGGCTGGTCCCATTCCAGAACACTTTCGCGACCGCCATATGTCCTGCTTACGGTCGCGACTTCCCTTAGATGTTCCGGCCAGGGGGCGCAGATTGTAGCATGCGGGTTTGGACGCGCCAACCCCCGCGAGGGTGAATCCGCCTTAAAGTTTTTGGTACGGAGGTCCTAGTCGGGGTCGAGTTCGGCCAGCGCAGCGCGGGTCAGCGCCACATCCGGAGCGGCGCCCAGCGCTTCGAATTCGGCCAGCGCGCGCCGGAACTGCTCGGCCGCGGTCTGGCCGTCGCGCTGGGCCTGCGCCAGCCGGCCGAGCTCCAGCCGCGTGCGCCCAATTTGCCAGCGGGCCGGCAGCTTTTCGAACTTCTCAAGCGCGCTCTCGTGGCGGGCC
>CAZJUE010000350.1:0-2533 GCA_964549025.1 uncultured Anaerolineaceae bacterium
TGCGTAGGATTCACGTAGGTTTGGCGTGGTGATTCCGACCAGCACGGAAACCTGCCATCGGCTACTCTATGTTCGGAAGGGTGGAAATCTCTTCTTCTCCTCCTTACAAGAGAGCCGGGGTCGGCGTCCTCGGCTCTCTCGATTCTAGGGACTGTGCAACCGGCGTAATCGCTCAACTCGGCCTCAGATCCTGGCTAGAAAAAGAAGATGGCCTGCCCTTTGTGGGCAGGCCATCTTGCTTCCTCGCCCCAGATTCGCGGGCGCCGGTCCTAGCTACGTATCGACTTCAACCAGCGATCGATCTCCCGGGCGGCGATATCGCGTCCGCCCAGCCCAAAGGCCAGCGCGGCTGACACCGCGATCGTGCCGAGCACGATGCCGAAAGCCAGGTTCACGATATCCTCGGCGATGCCCGTCTGGCGGAGCGCAAGCGCCCCGGTGAAGACGATGATCGCCACCCGAGCGACCGGCGCTAGCAGGTGAGCCTGCGACCCGCCAGTTCCCCGGATCACCCGGTCGGCCACGCGGGCGAAGTACAAACCCAGGCCGAAGATCACCACTCCCGCCACTAGGCCGCCTGCCGCCACCAAGAACTGCGAGATTAACTCGGCGATGATGGTGAAACCAAGTAGCTCGGCAGCCTCAATCACTGCAAACAGCATGATCGCCAGCGTGGTTAGATAGCCCACCACCTGTGACGGCGTCTGGCCACGACCCTCGGATTCCATGCCGAGACCGATCCAGCCCAACACGTTGTTGAAACCGACTCCGGTCAACACACCGGTCACGAAGTTGCCGACCGCGCGGGCTATGAAGTAGGCCACACCCAGCAGCAGGATGGCGGCGAAGATCGCCGGCACCGCAGTCAGCAGGGTGGTCAGGATCTCGGAGGCCGGTCCGGAGACCGCTTCGATCTCCAGCGCGTCCAGCGCGGCGATCGCTACCGGGATCAAGATCAGCACATAGACGATGGTTCCCACCACCGCCGACAGCTGCTGCTCGCCCAGCGCCTCGCTCACCCCCGAGCGCTCGCCCAGCCGGTCGAGGCCGGCGCCGGCCAGCAGGTTGGTAGCCACCTGGCGCACGATGCGTGCCCCTACCCAGCCCAACAGCAGGATAACCACCGCCCCCAGGATGCCGGGAAGGGCGCCAAGAATCTCATTGACCACGCCCGACACCGGCTCCGTCAGGCCTTCGACCTGCAGCGCACCGAGGATGGCCGGCAGGAAGAGCAGATACACCAGCCAGTAAAGCACGTTGGCCAGCATGTCGCCTACCGAGCTCTGCTCGGGGGTTTCGACATCGGCCTGGCGGGTCAGCCAGTCATCCAGCCGGGCAGCCTGAAAGCCGCGCTTGACCAGAAAGCGGAGCGCGCTGGCGACGATCCAAGCCACCAGCAGCAGCGCTGCTGCGGCCAGCACCTGCGGTAGGAAGCCCAGCACCTGATCCAAAAGCGTGCGGATCGGCTCGGCGGCCAAGCCTAGTTCGAACCGCTCCAAGATGATGACCACGACAAACAACAGGATGAGGTAGTAAACGATGCGCGAAATCCACACTGTCAGATTGATCGCGCCCGCCTCCTCGGGTCCTCCGAACCATCCGGCCAGCCGGCGATCTAGCCCGGTCCGGCGCAGAGCACCGCGGGTTATGGCGCGGCCGAGCAGCGCCACCAGCCAGCCGACGATAAGGATGCCGAGGGCGATCAAAACGTCGGGAAGGAACTCTCCCAACGTATTGACCGTCTCTTCAAGAAAGTCGGTCATACAATGCCTCCCTTTAGACACATCGTCGTACGTTCGCCCCGAGCGGATTCGGGGCCTCTAACTCCCTATAACACCACGGGCGGTGGAAAGTATCAGGCGAATTGGGTGCGCTTGTATAATCCGCGCTGTGTCCAGGCCGTATTCAGCCGATCAAACGCTGATCGCCCGCGGCGCCGGCGTGGTTATGCTCGGCTTCGTGCTGTCGAACGTGGTCGGCCTGATCAACCGAGTGCTGTACACTGGCGCTTTCGGCGCCGGCCTCGAGCTGGACGCCTTCTTTGCCGCCAATCGGGTCCCCGCCATACTCTTCAATCTGATGGCCGGCGGCGCCTTGGCCTCCGCCTTCCTGCCCACCTTCACCGGACTGCTCAGCAAAGGCGATCGTGCCCGTGCCTGGGAGCTGGCTTCGGCGATCGGCAATCTGGTGTTCTTGAGCCTGTCGGTAGCGGCCGCGCTGGTGTGGCTCGGTGCGCCGTGGATCGTCCCCAATCTGCTGACCCCCGGCTTTGACGATCCAGCGCAGATTGGGCTAACGGTCGAGCTGCTGCGTGTGCAGCTGGCAGCGGCGGTGATCTTCGGGATCAGCGGGCTGCTGATGGCAATACTGAACGCCCATCAACACTTCCTGCTGCCCGGGCTGGCGCCGACCCTGCACTGGCTGGGGTGGATCGTCGGTACCCTGCTGTTAGTTCCGCGGCTTGGCGTGCAGGGGCTGGCCTGGGGCGTCGTGCTGGGGGCCGCGATGCACCTGCTGATACAGCTGCCCGGCT
>CAZJUE010000351.1:0-2524 GCA_964549025.1 uncultured Anaerolineaceae bacterium
TACCTGATCGAACAGGCTGAGTTCCTGGCCTGCCACTCCTTTCCGTTCCTGGAGCGCATCGATATCTTGAAACAGTTGAAACCGGGCGGCGTGTTCCTGCTGAACAGCCCCTACGAACCAGACCAGGTCTGGGAGCAGCTGCCGATCGAGGTGCAGCAAGCTTTGATTGACAAACAGGCTCAGTTCTATGTGATCGACGCTTACACCTTGGCTAAGTCGTTGGGTTTAGGCTCGCGCATCAACGTGATCATGCAATCGGCCTTTTTCGCAATCTCTGGGGTACTTCCGGAGGCGGAGGCAGCCGATTTGCTGGCCGAGGCGGTCAGGAAAACCTACGGAGCTAAAGGCCAGGCGGTGGTCGATCGCAACCTGCAGTCCGCCGAGCTGGCACGCGAGCGCATCCACCGAATCGAGCTGCCGAGCGCTGCCAGCAGCGAACTCCAGATGCGGCCGCCGGTGCCGGCCGATGCGCCCGAATTCGTAGCGACCGTCACCGCCGAGATGATCGCCCGGCGTGGCGATCTGCTGCCTACCTCGCTATTGCCGGACGACGGCTCCTATCCAGTCGGAACCGCGCGCTTCGAGAAGCGCAATGTGGCCCAGGAGATCCCGGTCTGGGATCCCGAGGTGTGCATCCAGTGCAACCAGTGCGTGCTGGCCTGCCCGCATGCCACCATTCGTGCCAAGCTTTATCCGGCGGAATACGCCGATGGCGACTCGCCGCCGGAGTGGCAGTCGTTGCCGGCCAAGGGACGCGGACTGGACGAGATGCTGTACACGCTCCAGGTGGCACCAGAGGATTGCACCGGCTGCGGGAACTGTGTCTACGTCTGCCCGGCCTACGCCAAGGACGAAAGCGGACAGAAGACCGAACGCAAGGCGATCAACATGGAGCCTCAGCCACCGCTGCGTGAGACCGAAGCAGCTAAGTGGGACTATTTCCTATCGATCCCCGATCCAGACCCGGCGCTGTTCAATCGCTTCACCACCAAGGGCTCGCAGTATTTGCCCCCGATGTTCGAGTTCTCCGGCGCTTGTGCAGGCTGTGGCGAGACGCCCTACCTCAAGCTGCTCACCCAGCTCTACGGTGACCGGCTGCTGATCGCCAACGCCACCGGCTGCAGTTCGATCTTTGGCGGCAACTTGCCGACCACTCCGTACTCTGCCCGCGCCGATGGCCGTGGGCCAGCCTGGTCGAACTCGCTGTTCGAGGACAACGCCGAGTTCGGCCTGGGCATGCGTCTGACGGTCGACAAGCTGGAGCAGATGGCAATCGACCTGCTGCGCAAGGTGGCGGAGGAAGACGCGGACCAACTGGCCGAACAGAGGGAGCTGATCGAATCGATCCTGGAGGCCAACCTCTCGACCCAGGAGCTATTGGAAGTGCAGCGTCAGCGGGTGGCACAGCTCCGGCCGGCGCTGGAGCAGCTCGACTCGCCGGCCGCCAGGCGGCTGTTCGGTATCGTGGATTACCTGGTGCCGAAGTCGGTGTGGATCGTAGGTGGGGATGGCTGGGCCTACGACATCGGCTACGGTGGCTTGGACCACGTTTTGGCCTCGGGCCGCAAGGTGCGGGTGCTGGTGCTGGATACCGGCGTGTACTCGAACACCGGCGGCCAGGCCTCCAAGGCTACCCCACGCGGCGCGGTAGCCAAGTTCGCCGCTGCCGGCAAGGACATGCCCAAGAAGGATCTGGGCTCGATCGCCATGAGCTACGGCAACATTTACGTCGCTCAGGTCGCCTACGGGGCCAACATGACCCAACTGGTGAAGGCGCTGAAGGAGGCCGAGGAGTACCATGGCCCGGCGCTGGTGATCGCCTACGCGCAATGCATCGCCCACGGCATCGACATGGAGACCGGGACCGATCTGCACATCGATGCCGAGAAGAGCGGCTTCTGGCCGCTATTCCGCTTCGATCCGCGGCGCGCCGAGGAGGGCCAGAGTCCGCTCAAGCTGGATTCGCGACCGCCCAGTGAGTCGGTGGAGCAATTCGCCTTCAAGCAGAACCGCTTCCGGATGCTGCGCGCGGCCGACCCGCGGCGGGCTGAGAAACTGATCAACGCGCTGCAAGCCGACGTACAGGCGCGCTGGAAGTTCTACGAGCAGCTCGCTGAGCAGTACCCTTAGGGCACAAGTAGGCGAAGTCCCAGCGGGATTGAGGCCGAACTGTAGCCGCAAACTGCCAGCACAGTCAGCGGGGCGGCAATCGCCGCCCCGTTTTGCTTTGTGTGAGCTAGCCCGAGGCGCTGGCTCCCGCGCCGGTCGCCAGATTCGGCGCCAGCGCCTCCGACATCCAGACCGGGATGCGGCGCGGCCGGCCGCTCTCCACGTCCACCGTCAACCATAGCGAGAAGCTGCGCGCCAGCAGCTGGTGGTCGGCGGCCCGGTAGATCTCATAATGCCGCTCGGCGCTGGCCCGGCGGAGCGAGGTCAACCAGGTTTCGATTTCCAGCTGGTCCGGGAAACGGGCCGGCACCAGATACTCCATCCGGCTGCGCTTCAGCGCCCAACCGACGTCGCT
>CAZJUE010000352.1:0-2515 GCA_964549025.1 uncultured Anaerolineaceae bacterium
TCTGGGCACCATACAAAAAGCCTCACCCGCAAGGGTGGGGCTTTTTTTATGGCGCAAAATCCGAAGGTCGTCCCGCCTCGAAGCAATCTCGCACACGATGCCGCTGGCTTGCTTTGTTTTCGGCCGTAGCGGCTAGTACATTCTTGCCATCGTACTTCATTGCTAATTGAACAAAGTCGTCAGCGATGCTGTCACAGCGAAGCTTACGTAGTCGTTGCAATTTCCGAGTCGAGTCGCAAAATGCTAACGGAGCACCAGCACGTTCATCACAGCCACCGACAGGAGTCCCACATGAATAAACTCATTGCCACCGCCATAGCCGCAGCTCTGACTGCTTCCCCAGCCCTGGCCGACAAGCCCGAGTCCGCCGGCAAGGACAAGGCCTCACACGAACACATGGAAGCGCATCACGAGATGATGGAAGCCAAGGCCGCTGACGGGCAGGCTAACGCAGAAGAGTATCGCCAGATGGCCGCCGAGAAGCGCGCCGAGGGCGAAGCGAAGCGCATCGAGGCAAAGTCTAACCGCAACGAAGCGGAGATGACCGCGGAAGAAGCCAAGGGTAAGGCCAAGAAAGAACACAAGAAGGACATGGAAAAGCGCAGCGGCTTCGACAAGCAGAAAGAGAAAAAAGCCGAGCAGGCCCGGAAGGAAATGGATAAAGGTTCCGAGAAAGGCCAGGCTGCCCGCGAAGAGCACAGCAAGAAGTGGTGGCAGTTCTGGAAGTAATTCCTAGAAGCTGAAACCAGCCGCTGGAGGAGGGCCAATTACGCTCTCCTCCAGCGAAGTATCACTTAGTCAATTTCCGTACTTGAGGATGAATTGACGTTGCCCCAACGCGGGTCTGTTGCGCTCAACTACTGCACGAACACCTTGCCGCCCTTCATCACAAAGTCGACATCCAGCAATTCCGCTATATCCGCCAGCGGCGAGCCATCGGTGGCGATGATATCCGCCTGCTTTCCCACCTCCAGAGTGCCGAGAGAATCACTCATATCGAGCAGGTCGGCGGCGTTGACGGTGGCCGACTCAATGATCGCCATGCTGTTCATGCCGGCCTCATGCATCAGTACCGCCTCGCGCGCATTCTCACCGTGCCTCGACACACCACTATCGGTACCGAAGGCGATCTTGACGCCGGCCTGGACGGCCTTGCCGAAATTACCCTTCATGTCGGTGCCGACGCGGATCGCCTTGGCCTTCTGCGCATCCGTCAGCACCTCGGTGTTATTCGCCATAGCGACCACCGTATCGCCCGCCAGTAGTGTCGGCACCAGGTAAGCGCCAGTGCGCTTGAATAAACGATATGAATCCGGCCCGGCATAGGACCCGTGCTCGATACTGTCGACTCCTGCCTCCAACGCGGCGATGATGCCCGCCTCTTGATGTGCATGGCTGGCCACCTTGCGCCCCATGCGCTTGGCCGCGCTAACCACTTCCTTCAGCTCATCCATCTCCATCTGTTGGCCAGTGCCGGTAGCACGATCGGTAAGGACGCCGCCGGTAGAGGTGATCTTGATCAGGTCAGCGCCGTACTTAATGGCGTGGCGGGTGGCGCGGCGGCAATCGTAGGGGCCATCACAGATGGTCTTGTTCTTGTCATCGTGGAAGGCCATATACTCGGGGCTGATACCGCTGATATCCGCATGGCCTCCGGTTATGCCCACACCGCCCGCAGCGATGATCCGCGGCCCATCGACCCAACCGTTGTTGATCGCATCCCGCATCGCATACATTTCCTGGGGACTGGAACCGACGTCGCGCACAGTCGTGAAGCCGGATTGCAGCGTGCGCATTGCGAACATATACGAGCGCATCTGCATCAGCGGCATGGACATCTTAAGCGCTTCCGTATCATTTTCAGGTCCCAGCTCGCCCTGCAAGTGCACATGCATATCCATCAGACCAGGCATAACAAAGCTATCTTGCAGATCGATCACGTTGGCGGAGCCCTCGCGCACGAAGCCTGCGCGAATATCCGTGATTACACCATCCTCGACAAAAATACTCTGCTGTTTCAGTGGTGCCTTGCCGGGTACGGCGAGCAGCTCTCCAGCATGGATAATGGTGGTCTTGGCAGAAACGCCTGCAGAAATGAAAGTGGCTGCCATCGCAGCGATCAGGGATTTCTTCATGGTCAGGTAGCTCTTGTTATAGTAATCGCCACGCTACTCAAAAATCCGCGTCGGAGCAACGCACCGCATGCCTAGACCGACCACCGGAAACAGACCGCCAGGCAAGTGGATGCGGCAATCCGCCCCCTTGATCCCACCAGCCTGTCGCATTGTGCTAAAACAGCAGATCCAGGTACATAGTGGGCGGCGTATGTCCCCCCGGGAGCTAATTGCGCGGTGCCGCATATTTGCACTGCAGATCCGTTACCGGTGCTGATGCCCGACGCGCTGTCCGAAGCGGCACCCGGCGCGGGCGAGAATCGGCTAGTCGTTTAGGCACCCAGCGACACAGACGGATCAATCAGTGATCCTGCCAATAGCGGCAGAGGCCTGGATTGGAC
>CAZJUE010000353.1:0-2511 GCA_964549025.1 uncultured Anaerolineaceae bacterium
CCGCGGTCAACGTTTTGGGGCTGCCGGAAGCGCGCGGTGGCCGCTATCAAGCGGTAGTAGTCATGGGCCTGGCCGAAGGGGTGCTGCCAGAAGTCGAGCGTGAGGATCCCTTCTTGAGCGAAGCCGCACGTGCCACGCTGGGGCTGCAGCCGCGCTTGGGCCGCGAGCAGCCCGGATTGTTTTACCAGGCGGTCACCCGGGCTGACGCCCACCTGTTGCTTACCCGACCATATCTGGCGGACGACGGAGAGTTGTGGGAACCATCGCCGTTCTGGTCCGCGGTAGAGCGCTTGCTCGACCAGCCGACCAAGAGGATCCGCCCGGAGGAGCCGCGCCCGCTGCCTGAAGCCGGATCGACGCAGGAGCTGCTGTTCTGGGGCGTGCGGCGAGCTGGGATGCCGGCATCGCTGCTCGAGCCGCACCGGCACCGCTGGACCGAACTACAGCATGGCCGGGACGTGCTGGCCGCTCGCAGCGCGACCTCGCCGGAAGGGCGCTTTGAGGGTGGGTTGGAATTGGTTGCCGAATCGCTGGCGGCCAGATACGGAAGCGACCACACCTGGAGCCCGAGCCGGCTGGAGACCTATGGCAACTGTCCGCACATGTTTTTCACCGCCTACCTGCTGGGGCTCGAACCGCGTGAGCCCCCCGAGCCCGGGCTGGATGCGGCCCAGCTCGGCTCGATTCTGCATGAACTCCTGGAGGCGGCCTACGATGCGGCCGACGACCCGACCGATGCCGAAAGCGTGTTGGCGGCTATGGATCAGGTGTTCGACCCGGTGTTTGACGCTGCACCGCAGCGTCACGGCTTCCGTCCCACTCCGCTGTGGTCGATCGAGCGCGCCCAGTATGCCGAGGCGTTGCGAGAAACCGTGCGGGGGCTGGCCGAGCAGGGCGCAGATTGGCGGCCGATCGGGCTCGAACTGCCATTCGGGATCGATGGCCAGCCGGCGTTGGAGCTCGAGCTGGACGATGGTCGCCTGGTGCAGGTGCGTGGGCTGATCGACCGGCTCGATCGAAGGCCGGATGGGAAGCTGCGGGTGATCGATTACAAAACCGGGCGCAGCCGGCTGGGAGTGGGTGAACTCAACGACGGTCGTCGGATTCAGCTGCCGTTGTATGCACTGGCGGCTGAACAAGCGCTCGACTTGGGTGAAGTAGTGGAGGGCTTCTACTGGGCGATCTTGGCGGCCCAGCGCAGCTCGCTGCGGCTGAGCAAATACCGCTTGCCCGCGAACGGAGGCGAAAGCACCGGGCAGGACGACGACCAATCGACTGAGCGCGAGCGAGCGAGCATCGAATCAAGCCCCGGTGCAAAGTTTGGGCCGAGGGCTGCCTACGCAGTGGCGCGGGGACACGTGCGGCGCATCGTCGACGGCGTCAAGCGCGGCAAATTCCCGCCGATTCCACCGCCGGGTGGCTGTCCGAGCTACTGCCCGGCTGCCGCCTGGTGCTGGCGCTATCAACCGGCCAGATGGGGCTAGCATGAATTCCGCCTTTCGAGGTTGCCAATTCACCAGGCACCGATTCTCCGGGCGGTCGCCCCGACGCAAAGCGCTCCGATCGTTCTTCTGATGGATTCACTGTCTTCTTTCGGTCTCACCTCCGAGCAGCACCAGGCCGCCACCGAGCTAGCGCGCGACGTGCTGCTCAGCGCCGGCGCCGGCACGGGGAAGACCCGTACGCTGGTGGCCCGCTATGTTTACCTACTGGCGCAAGGCCTCAGCGAGCGCCAGATCGTAGCAATCACCTTCACCGAGAAGGCCGCGCGCGAAATGCGCAACCGAATCCGGAAGGCAGTGTCCGATCTGGCTGCCACGACTGGCGACGATGATGGCAAGCGCTGGCTGGAGATCGAGGCGCACATGGACGCTGCGCGCATCGGCACGATCCACAGCTTCTGCGCTGAGCTGCTGCGGGCCCATCCGGCCCAGGCGCGGGTTGATCCGGCCTTCAACGTCATCGACGAGGGGCTGGGAATGACATTCAAGTCTCGGGCGGTCGCCGACGCGCTGGCCTGGGCAGCCAGCGATCCGGAAGCGGCCGAGCTCTTCCGAGACTTCTCGCCCCGCCAGCTTGGCGCGGTGTTGGCGCGCCTGCTGGAGCGGCGGCTGGAGGCGGCTGAGCTGTTGGAGGATGGGGAGACGCTCGACCTCGAACGCACGCTGCTGGCGGCGATCAAATCGTTCCTGCGGCTGCCGCCGGTGGAGGATGGCATCCAATCGCTGCGCGAGCTCGACGGAGGCGGCGAACTGGAGGCCGACGCCGGGCCGTCGCTAGGGCCGCGGGCCGCGCGGCTGCTGGAATTGTGGACCGAACTCGATGGTGCGCTGGAATCCAACGAGCTGCTGGCCGCTTGCGCCGCTCTGTACCGTGTTCGGCGGGAGACCCTGCAGAAGGTGGGAGGCAGCGCCAAGAGCCGGGCACGCGCCGTGGTTCACTTGTTGCAGGACCTGTACGACGAGCACCTCGATCCCTGGATCGGCGGATCGGGCTCCAAGGACGCGCCGC
>CAZJUE010000354.1:0-2506 GCA_964549025.1 uncultured Anaerolineaceae bacterium
TGGAGGTGGTCCTGCTCGGCCGCGGCTTCGCCTGGCTGGACGCCGGCACGCCGCAAGCGCTGCTGCAGGCAGCCAATTTCGTACAGGCGCTGGAGGACCGGCAGGGATTGAAGATTGCCTGTGTGGAGGAAGTCGCCTACCGAATGGGTTTCATCGGCGTGGAGGACTTCCGCCGGCTGGCCGAAACCGCGCCTGGCCATGGCTATGCCAGCTACCTGCGCACCATGTTGGAAGAGGAGGCCTATGCAATTCCAGCCGGGGCAGATTGAGGGTGTAGAAGTCGCCCCGCTCGAGCAGTTCGCTGATCAGTTGTGAAGATTCTTCTTATTGGCAAGCGGGGCCAGGTGGGCTCGGAACTGGCGGCGCAGCTGCCCAGCCTGGGTGAGGTCATCGCCCTAGGACGGGAGGAGCTCGACCTGCGCGATAGCGCCAGGATCCGCTCCAAGGTGCGCATGCTCGAGCCGGAGCTGATCGTGAATGCCGCCGCATACACCGCGGTGGATCGCGCCGAGGGTGAGCCCGAAATGGCCAGGTCGGTGAACACTATTGCGCCGATGGTGCTGGCGGAGGAAGCGGCCCGGCTTGACGCCGTATTGGTGCACTACTCGACCGACTACGTGTTCGACGGTGAGAAGGGGGAGCCTTATTTGGAGCACGATCCCCCGAACCCGCTCAACGTGTACGGCCGCACCAAGCTGGAGGGCGAGCGGGCGGTGCAAGCCACGGCTGCCAACGCCCTGATCCTGCGAACTAGCTGGGTCTACGGATTGCATGGCGACAACTTCGTTAACAAGGTGCTGCGTTGGGCGGCCGAAAATGCAGAGCTGCAGATCGTGGCCGACCAGGTCAGTGGGCCGACGTGGGCGGTGCGGGTGGCGGAGATCACGGTCCAGCTGCTGCGCAGCTGCAGCCGGGCTAGCATCTTCCCCTCCAGCTGCAAAGGTTTGTTTCACCTGGCCTCGGCCGGCTCAGCCAGCCGCTACTCCTGGGCGCAAGCTATCGTCGGCGAGCTGCCGCCGGGTCGCGTCCCCCAGCTGATCCCTGCGATGGCGGACGAATTTCCCACCCCGGCCAAGCGGCCGCGCTATTCGGCGCTGGACAGCTCCAAACTGGCGGCCCATTTCGGTGTTGTGGTCCCCGACTGGCGAGACGACCTGCGCCTGGCAATGACGATGGGGATGCGCTCCCGGTTCGAGATCGGCGCTAGTGAATCCGTCTAGCCCATGAATCCGGCCATATTCCTTGACCGCGACGGGGTGCTGATCGAAAACCGCTCGGACTACGTGCGTAGCTGGAAGCAAGCGGTAGTCTACGCCGGCGCGGTGGAGGCGCTGGCCGCTGCCAGCCGCAGCGGCTACAAGGTCGTGATGGTCACCAACCAGTCCGGAGTCGGGCGTGGGCTGATGCCAGTCGAAGCGGCAGAGGACATCAACCGCCGCCTTGTACTGGAGGTGCACAAGGCCGGAGGCCGCATCGACGTGGTGTGCATGTGCGTGCACGCCCCGGAGCAGCGCTGCCAGTGCCGAAAGCCCAAGCCGGGCATGCTGCTGCGAGCGGCGCAAATGCTGGACATTGACTTGCAGCGCTCGATCATGATCGGCGATGCGCTCACCGATGTGGAGGCCGGCCGGGCGGCGGGGGTGGGTCGATTAGCGTTGGTGCTGACCGGCCTGGGAGCCGAGCAAGCCCCCGAGCTGCAGGCAAACGGAGACGGTGCGCCGTCGATCTATGAAGACCTGGCGGCCGCGCTGCGAGACTTGGCCTGAGCCACTCGTAGGATTTATGCACATCCATTCGCAAGACCGTGGGTAGCAAGGAGCCGTTATGGATTTCGCTAGCGGTGGCCGGCCGCCGTGGGGGCTCATCGCCGTCACCGTGCTGGTCTCGCTCGCCGGTGCGGTCCTATTAGTAGCCAACCTGCTGGGCGAGGTGCGGCCGAGCGCGCGGGCTGAGCGCAGAGCTGCAACCGCTACCGCCACGGCGGTGCCGAGCGCCACGGAATCGCCGCCTCCCAGCTCAACTCCAGTACCGAGCCTCACGCCAACGCCAACGCCGACGCCGACGTCGAGCGCCACACCGACCGCCACGCCGACGACGCTCGTATTGCCGGATGGAGAACCGACCGGCACCCCAACCACCACGCCGCCGCCCGGCCCATCGATGACGCCTACCCCCACAGCTTCGCCGACATCGCCGCCGGCAACCAATACGCCTGGCGGACCGACCAGCACCCCAACCACCACACCGCCGCCCGGCCCATCGACGACGCCTACCCCCACAGCTTCGCCGACATCGCCGCCGGCGACCGATACACCGGGCGGACCGACCAGCACCCCGATTTCACCCACCGGCACCCCTGGGCCGACTATCGATCCGACGATCAATCCCAACGCCTGCAAATCGACCCCCTCTCATACGAACTACTGCACCCCCACAGCGGAGGCGTGAACCGGCCGGCCGGGCGGCGGGGGTGGGTCGATTAGCGTTGGTGCTGACCGGCCTGGGA
>CAZJUE010000355.1:0-2487 GCA_964549025.1 uncultured Anaerolineaceae bacterium
CCAGATGGCGACCCTGAACACCGCCGAACATTTCGGCGTTGCAGGGCAGGTCGGACAGATTGCGCCCGGTCGCTCGGCCGACGTGTTGCTTGTCGATGAGCTGGACAGCCTGACCATCGACAGGGTAATTGCAAGGGGTCGGGTGGCGGTGAGGTCCGGCGAGCTATTAATCGATAAACCGGAATTTGAGTATCCGGAACAGGTCCGGGCTTCGGTGCACTTGCAGCGCCCGCTTGAGCCGGACGATTTCCGGATCCCGGCTGATGGTACCGATCCGAAACAGCTGAACGTTATCGGAGTGATCGAAAATCAGGCGCCGACCCGCCATCTGCGAATGGAGCTCAGCGCGGCCGATGGACGTTACCCGGTTAATCTGGAGCGCGACCTGGCCAAGGTGGCGCTGATCGAGCGCCATCGCGGCACCGGGACGATCCAGTTGGGCTTCGTGCATGGTTTCGGTTTCGATCAACCGTGCGCGGCGGCCAGCACGATCGCGCACGATTCGCACCACCTGCTGGTGGTCGGCACCGACGAGGCCAGCATGACGCTGGCCGCTAACCGATTGGCCGAGATCGGCGGCGGGCAAATCGTGGTGAAGGACAGCGAGGTGATCGGGTTGGTCGAGCTGCCGATCGCCGGGTTGATGTCTGACCAGCCGGCCGAGCTGGTGGCCGAGCAGGCCGACGACCTGCTGGCTGCGTTCCGGGAGTGCGGTTGTGAGTTAAACAGCGCCAACATGCAGCTCAGCCTGCTGGCACTGGTAGTGATCCCCGAAATGCGTATTTCCGATCTGGGATTGGTGGACGTCGAGCAGTTCAAGCTAGTGCCTTTGGTCGAGGGGCAGGCATGAGAAAAACAGGCGAGCAGGACGGCCAAATCCAGCGCGGCAGCGGTCACACCGGAGTGCCGAGATGAGCAGGCAAGTCGCCCCATACGAGCGCACCACCGCAGCGCTGGCGGAGCTGCTCGATCGCAGCGCACCGGGCAGCCTGCTGCCCTCCGAGCCGGCCTTGGCCGAGCAGCTTGGGGTTTCGCGCGCCACCCTGCGAGAGGCAATGCGGAGTTTCGTGGACCGTGGCTGGATCGAGCGCCGACAGGGTGTCGGAACCTACGTACGCCCGCGGATTATCGAGGCTGGATTGGAGGAGCTGGTCAGCATCGAGCAGCTGGCCGAGCGCATCGGGCTGCAGGTCTCGATGGGTCAGTCGGAAATCACCCAGGACAGCGCTTACTGGAAGATCGCACGGGTGATCTTGGCCGCCGGCCGACCGGTGGCCTACCTGGTGGACGTGGTCCCCAGCGAACTGCTGACCGCAGCGGAGCTCAAGCGCGACTTCCACGGATCGGTGCTGGATATTTTGCGGGCGCGCGGAGTTCCCGAGCTGGATTTCTCGAAGACCGAAATCACCGCAGTGGGCGCCGATTCAGCCACCGCCAAGCGCCTGAACGTGGAGCCGGGCACCGTATTGCTCCGCCTGGAAGGGCTTTTATACGACCGCGAGGGTCGGATCGTCGATCGATCGCAAAGCTACTTCCTGCCGGACACCTTTCGTTTTCACGTGCTGCGGCGGGTGGCGCCCGGTGGGTAGAGCTTGAATCGCGGGCTTTTCACTGCCGCCGGCCGCGGCCGAATAACCGCCACACCTGTTCAGCCCGCGTGGGTAGCGGCGAGATGGACTCAGTTAAGGAGAGACTTGGATGCGTAGCTTTGCAGGGCGAGACATACTCTCGCTGAAGGGTTTTGAGCGAGCCGAGTACTTCCGGGTGTTTGAGACCGCCGATCGCTTGGCGCAGTTTGCCCGCGATCGACGCGGCACCGATCTGCTGGCCGGCAAGATCCTGGTCACTGCCTTCTACCAGCCCAGCACACGTACCCGGCTGGCGCACGAGGCCGCCATGCTGCGGCTGGGCGGCAAAGTCACCGGCTTCTCAGACGCCAAGATGACTCGCGCCGGCGACTTCTATCAGGAATCGATCAAAGACACGGTGCACATGCTCGAGTACTACGGCGACGTGATCGTGATGCGCCACTTCCAGCAGGGTGCGCCGGCCGAGGCCGCTCGCTGGGCCAGCGTTCCAGTGATCAACGCCGGCGACGGTTGGGGCGAGCACCCCACCCAGGTGTTGACCGACATGTACACCATCCGGCAGGAGAAAGGTCGACTGGACGGGCTGCACTTCGTGCTGGTGGGCGACATGCGGATGCGCACCATGCACTCAATGAGCTACGCCATGAGCCAATTCGATGTCACCGCCAGCTACATCGCGCCGGAAGACATGTCGCTGACCGACGAGTTCAAAGCCGAGCTGGACGAGCTCAACCTGATTTACAAAGAGGTCGAGCACATCGACCAGGTGATCGGAGAAGCCGACGTGATCTACATGGAGCCGGTGGTGCAGCCGGACTACACCAAGTCGCGCGACGAGCGTACCGGCGAGGTCGGCATGACTCCGGCCAACTACCAGGTCACCCAAGAGCTAATGAAG
>CAZJUE010000356.1:0-2480 GCA_964549025.1 uncultured Anaerolineaceae bacterium
GGGCCGGCTGGCTACGTGCCCGCTAGCCAAGGCGCGGTCGGGCTTTTTGTGCAGTGTGCACAAAGGCAAAGGGGGTGCGGTCCGCGGGGCTCGCAGAGGCTGGCGGCTTGCGTGGCTGGGCCACTGGACTGCCAAATTCCGGAGGGCAGGAGTTGGAGACCTAGTGCCGGTCTATTCACCGGCGCCGCGCAAGCGGTAGGCTTCGATGGCAGTGTACAGCTCGAAACGGGCGCGGGGTTGATCGAGCTCGAGCTCCAGCACCTGCTCGATGCGCTGCAGCCGGTAGGCCAGCGTGTTGCGATGCAGGTTGAGGCGCCCGGCCGCCGCGGTGGCGTTGCCCCCAGCCTGCAGGTAGGTCTCCAGCGTGTGCAGCAGCTCACCGTTGTGTGATTCGTCATGGGCGGCCAGCGTTCGCACCGCCTGGTAGTAGCTGTTGCCCTCCAGCAGTTCCGTCGGCAAATGGCGCAGCCAGTGGAACATTCCCAGGTCCTTGAAGGTGAGCGTGCCTTCAGCCCGGCCCAACACCTGCGCCAACTCCAGCGCTTCATGGGCCTGGCTGAAACTGGTGCGCAGCGCGCTCAACTCCCCGACCGGAGCGCCGACCCCAACCCGCAGCGGTAGGCTGGGGTGGCTGAGTTCGGAGACCATGCGCTCGGCCAGCGGACCGCCCAGGCCCGGGGCCTGGCTTTGCACCAGCACCACCACCTGCTCGCCGCGCGAGCCGACCATCGCCGGCCCATTGACTTCCTCCAGCCAACGCTCGACGTTTCTGGGCAGCGCCCGCGGCTGCTCGCTGGCGGCCGGCGTACCCTCGATGATCAGCACTTGAAACGGCCGATCCGAACGAAAGCCGAGCCGCCGCACTTCATCCACCAGCGCCGGCTTGGGTGCATCCGCCAGATCGAGCAGCTGCTCCAGCAGATCGCCGCGCCGTTCCAGCTCGGCGCGCTGCACCTCGCGTTCCTTGAGCAAAATCACCGCCGCGACGGTAGCGGCGTGGTCGATCGCCAGCTCGTCCAGCTCGGTCAGTTCACGGTCGCCGGCGATGATCCACACATAGCCTACGATCTCCTGCGCCACCAGCACTGGCGCCACAATGCGCTCCATGGTCATGCCCAGTTCAGGCATCGGCGGGACCCGGCTGGGCCGGCGGGTCTCCAGCAGCCGGGCATAGATCCCGCGCTCGATGAGCGCCTGGGCCAAGTCGGGACTGGTACGCCCCTCCCGCACGCTGCGCATCCGGGCCTCATCGACCGGACCGGCTTCGACAGCGGTGAGCACGTCGAAGGCTGCGCTCTCCACCGTGACCGAGCGGCCCAAGATCTCGGCCAATGCTTCGGCCACCTGCTGGAGCGAGTTGCCTTGCAGCACCTGCTCCATCAACGAGCGCTGGATCTGATCGCCCTGCTCGCGCAACGCGGATTGCCGGTCCAGGATCTCGGTCAGCAGCGCTTCGGTGAGATCGATGAAGGGCAGTTCGGGGGGCGTTTCGATGATCGGCAGGTCGTGCTGATCGGCGGCGGCTCGCAGGGTGCTCGGGGTATGTTCGAAGCGCTGGCCCAACGAGAGCACGATGCCGGCCAATCCCTTGGCCGCTAACAGCTCGATCGTGTCGGGCTGATCGTCTGCCAACCCGTAACCGGAGGTCAGCAGCAGCTCACCGCCCTGCACCCACTCGAATTTGGGCTGCGGCAAGTCAACGATGTGCACCCAGCGCACGGGGTTGTCCAAGCCGCCTTCGCCGGCCACCAGTACAGCTGGCGCAAGCGCCGGGAGCGCCAGCGCTTCCCGCACGGTCAGCACGCGCCGGCTCCGCCCATCAGCCGCTCGCTGTCACCCACGATCAGCATCGGCTGCCCGGCCTCACCGCTCGGTTTCCGCCGCAGCCTGCCGAATCGGATCGGCCAGCAGCTCCACCAATTCGAGGGCCGACCGGAGCTGGCCACACTGCCAGCAGGCTTGCTCGATGGCCTCTGCCCGTTGGTCGTCCACCAGCCCGGTCACCGCCCGACGGTACTTCTCGCCGATCTGCCGGTCGCTCAATGGATTGTCGGCTTCGCCGGCGGCCGCCATCACACCGCTCTCCAGAGTGCGCCCGTCAGCGGTGGTCAGCCGCAGCCGGGCCAGCGCTTCGGCCGGAAAGCACTCGTCGAGCTCCGGATCGACCTGCATGACCACTTTGTCGGCCAGCTGCAGGACCCGTGGGTCATTCAGATTGGGAGGCAGCACCTGGGCCGGGTCCAGCCGTCCGTGGACCAGCGCCGCCGCCAGCGGATACGGCAGGCTGTACTGGGCCTGTTCGGTGTTTTGTGGGCGGGCGACCTGCAGCCGCGCCGCTTCGGCAAAGGTGAACACCTCCAGCCCGGCGATGGCCCTCGGCTCCAGCTGGTGTTGTTCCAACAATGAGCGGGCGGCCTCGATCGCTGGCTGCGCCCAGCGGCAGCACGGGTAAGGCTTGAAGTACAGCTCCCGCATGCGCC
>CAZJUE010000357.1:0-379 GCA_964549025.1 uncultured Anaerolineaceae bacterium
GGAGCCTCATAGAAGCGATTTCGCTAGGCGACGCGGCCCGCTTTTACAGGGAGGTAGCTATGGTCGAAGATCGTTTTCGAATTTGTGGCTTTTCCTCCATTTACCTGATGCTGCGCTTCCTTGGTAGCACAAAGGGTCGGGAGATCGCCTACCGGCACTGCCCGGCCGACTTCCAGGATACTTCCTTGGTCTCTATTTGCGGTTTGCTGCTCGACTAAAGGGTGGCATGGAGCGAAGATCCCCAGATGTGCCAATCGGAGGCCTTCAACTATCTGGTCAACTTCATCCGCAGTGGCTCGGTCAGATTTACTTGACATATTCTGACTCTTGTTGTATTGTTGCAACAGTGCAATTGTTGTAGTATCCCGCATGTCATGAG
>CAZJUE010000357.1:389-2464 GCA_964549025.1 uncultured Anaerolineaceae bacterium
GCAAGGAAGAGTTATTAGAGAGCTATGCTGGTGTCAGCGAGGCGGCCGAACGGCTTAGCATTCACCCTGAATCCGTAAGACGGCTAATAAGGCAGGGGAAATTGCCGGCCATTAAGTTTGGAAACAAGTGGCTAGTTGACAAGGCAACCTTGGAGCAGTTCGCCAGCCACTATGATCCGCGGCCTGGCAATAAAGCAACGCTATTATGAGGAACTCGGTTTGACAGCCACACTTTGTTGTTTCGCGCTCGATCTTCATTCCCCGGTCCTCCCCACTGAGAAGAGAGGGTTCAAAAATGCAGAGAGCACCAGAGACTGAAAATTTCGCTCGTATTCGGGTACTTGGTGTAGGCGGAGGCGGAAGCAATGCCGTCGATCGCATGATTCAGGAGGGGATTAGCGGCGTCGATTACGTCGTCATCAACACCGACGCCCAAGCCCTGCTTCGCTCCGAGGCGCCGATCAAGGTTAACATTGGCGAGAAGCTCACGCGCGGCCTGGGATCTGGCGGAGACCCCGAGCTTGGTGAGAAAGCGGCCGAGGAATCAACTGACAATCTCTACGAAGTGATCAAGGGATCGGACATGGTCTTCCTCACCGCCGGCATGGGCGGCGGCACGGGAACCGGCGCAGCACCGATTGTAGCCCAGTTTTCAAAAGAGCAGGGTGCCTTGACCATCGGTGTCGTGACCAGGCCTTTTCTATTTGAAGGCACCCCTCGCGCCCAGGTGGCCGCTGTTGGAATCGAAAAACTGAAAGAGCATGTCGACACTCTCATCGTGATACCCAATGATCGCCTTCTGGAGCTTACCGACAAGCGCATGTCTTTGACCGAATCGTTTAGCATGGCAGACGACATACTTCGTCAGGGCATTCAAGGCATCAGCGAATTGATTACAGTGCCTGGTCTAATAAACCTCGACTTCGCCGATGTGCGGACGGTCATGTCCGAAGGCGGTGCGGCTCTGATGGCCGTCGGCCGCGGTGAAGGCGAAGATAGAGCTCGCTTGGCGGCCGAGCAGGCGGTCAGCTCGCGGTTGCTAGACGTAACCATCGATGGCGCACGAGGGATCTTGTTCAACGTCACGGGCGGACCAGACATGAGCCTTTACGAGGTCAATATGGCTGCCTCGATTATTCGCGAGACGGCCCACCCTGACGCAAACCTGATCTTTGGCGCTGTCATCGACGAGTCCATGGCAGACGAACTGCGCATTACCGTCATCGCTACGGGCTTCGAAGGAATCCGGCTAACTCGGCGACAGGTCCTGGAGCAGCAGTACGGTCACAGACTCGAGCAGCGGGAGGCTGAACCATCGCCCGCCCAGCGACAAGCGGCCGAACAGGAACCAGTGCAGCCCAGGTTCGCGCCGAACAACCTTGATATTCCTGCGTTTTTGAGAAGGAAATAGCTGCCAGACAAAGTATCTGGCGTCACGTGCTCGTGCGCTGATCATTTATCCCCAGCGCTTACTCAACATCCTCTCTGAGAGCTCCCTCTGACTGCTACCGTTAGGGGGAGCTTCTCATTCTCAACAGTAATCTTGATCGCTTGTCATTCCCCTGGCTACCTTCTACAATCAGCGATCATATGAGCCTCCGCGACTTTATCGATCAAGCCGACAAGAGCGGTGACTTGATCACCATCGACCGTCCGGTCACTGTCGACTATGAGTTGGCTAACGTAGCCCATGCCCTTGACGGCCGTCCGGTCCTCTTCACGAACGTCTTGAATCACCCAGGCTGGCGGGTGTGCGCGGGCCCTTGCTCCGACAGGCGTTATTTCAGCATGAGCCTGGACGTACCCATCGATCAGCTCATGCATCGGCTTGCCAGCGCATTGAGTAGCCGCGACGCTCCACCGATCGTCGAGGGCGGACCCTGCCAGGAAGTGATCCTGGAGGAATTCGACTTGCATGAGCTGCCGATCCTGCTCCACCTGCCCCAAGATGCCGGCCATTACGTAGCCAGCAACGTGGTCATCATTAAGGACCCCGAATTGGGCCGCAATATGTGTTACCATCGGCTGTTACGCCTGGACGACAAGCACTTTGCCGCCCGCATCGTAGAGCGGCG
>CAZJUE010000358.1:0-2453 GCA_964549025.1 uncultured Anaerolineaceae bacterium
CACCGCGGCAGACGGCAGCTTCGCGATTGCGGTCGAGCCCGGTCTGTGGCGAGCCGCGCTGCGGCCGCCGGAGGGCTTCGAGTACGCGGTGCCGGAGGGCATCGAGCTGGACGTGTTGGAGGCCGCAGATGGCGCACTCAACCTGCAGATCGGGCTGCAGCCGGTTCAGCTGCTGGAGCTGCTGGTGAACGCGCTGGAAAGCGAGCAGGCTGAGGTTGAGCCCACCCCCGAAGCGGTTGATGAGTCCGCGGACCCGCCCGAGCCGACCGATCCCGAAGTCGATCCGGAAGTCTACGACGGGCCGTTCTTGCCGCCGGACGAATCGATCGATCCAGGCCTGCTGCCCGAATCGGGCGGCAACCTGCCTCCACGCCTGCTGGTGCTGGGTGGCGCGGCGGTACTGATGACCGCCGGGGCCCTGCTCTGGATCGCGGGGCGCCTGCTGAACCAGCGCCAACCGGCAGGCGGAGAGGGAAACTAATGCGCGGAGCGGCGCAGCTACTGATCGATATGGGCCGCATATTCGTAATGGCGGCCCTGGTGGTGATCATCGTGGGCACAGCCGGAGTGTTGATGCCGCGCGGGGTGGTCGGGTCGTTTGTCGAAGGCATGCTCGCCCGCTTTGGCGGCACCGAACCCGAACCGTATGAAATGTTCGCGCCCGACGAGCTGGTGCACGACAACCTGCTGGGCGCCGATGTGCCGCGCCTGTACTACCTGTGGATACCCAAGCTGGCGCTGGAGGCCCCGGTGGTGGCGGCCGAACCGAACACGGTCACGATCGGCGGCCAGGCCTTCACCCAGTTGCACACGCCTCACGCCTTCGCCGCCGGTTGGAGCACCCAGTCTGCCCAGGTTGGAGTTCCGGGCAACACCGTCATGGTCGGTCACAACAACATCTACGGCGAGGTCTTCAAGGACCTGTGGCTGCTGCAGAACGGAGACCAGATCACCGTACGCACCGCCTCCGGAGACCGCAGCTACTCGGTTTCGCAGGTGGTGAGCTTCGAGGAGCGGGATCTGTCGCTGAACGCTCGGCGGGAAAATGCCCGCTGGATCGCTGCCACCGATGACGAGCGTCTCACCCTAGTGACCTGCTGGCCGTATTGGAACAACACCCACCGCCTGGTGGTGGTGGCCAAACCGGAGGCTTGAACCGCGCTCCGGAACCGCGAGATGGCGGTCGGAGCTGATGGATTGCAACCCCATGCACTTGAGAACGAGGAAGGATTCCCAATGACCCAATCCGAACTGGCACCCGAGCTACCCGCCGACCGCCGTGGCCTGAACCTGCGCCGCGTCGCGCCGCTGTTTATCCGGCCGCGCCGTACGTTGGGCGATCTGCTCAGCTGGGAAACGCCTTCCTGGGCGGTTCCACTGCTGCTGATCGCGCTGAGCGCAATCCTGCTGCCCATCGCCGCCGGTCCGGCCGCCCGCGAGCTGGCGATCGCCAATCAGCCTCCGCTACCGCCGGATTTCCAGTACTACACCCAGGCCCAGCAGGAGCAATTTCAGCGGGCACTGGATGCCACCACCGGCCCGTTGTACATCTACGTATTCCCGGCCGCCGCCGCGCTGGGTCGCGTGCTGATCGGCTGGTTGTTCAGCGGATTCGGCCTGTACCTGGCACTGACCATTCTGGGTGGCCGGATCTCGAGTCGCTCACTGCTCAACCTGGCGGCCTGGGCCGGCTTGCCCTTCGCGCTGCGCGAGCTGGTGCGGGCGGGCTACGTGCTGATCGGCGGCCAATTGATCCAGCATCCCGGTCTCTCGGGCCTGGTGATCGCCGCAGAACCGACCTTCATGCAAACCGTGCTGGGATTCGTCGACCTGTACTGGATCTGGCATATTGCGCTGCTGCTCATCGGCCTGCGCTCGCGGAACGACACTGCCGCCTGGAAGAGCTGGGTGGCGGTGATCGTGGTGCAGCTGGCGGCGGTGGTGCTGCAGGCGGTGCCGCCGATGCTGAGCCAGCAGCTCGGCAGCCTGAACGTGATCCGTCCGTTCGGATTCTAGTGAGCGCCGAACCCCTGATCCGTACCCACTCGCTGGGCAAGACCTTCGCCATCGGGCGCTCGACCGTCCGGGCGCTGTCCAACCTGGAGCTGGCCGTCGAGCGCGGCAGCTTTGTCGCCATCCTAGGCCCTTCCGGCTCGGGCAAGAGCACGCTGCTGCACCTGCTGGGCGGGCTCGATCGGCCGACCAGCGGCAGCGTCGAGGTGGCGGGCGAAGCACTGAATGAACTGGACGAGGACTCGCTGGCCGCCTATCGAAGGAATCGGGTGGGTTTCATTTTTCAGTCCTTTCACCTGATGCCGCAGTTGACGGCGCTGGAAAACGTGGCGCTGCCGCTGCGCTTCAGTGGCATCGGTCGCAAGCAGCGCAACGCCCGCGCCATGGAACAACTGGAACGGGTCGGCCTGGAGCACCGCGCGGATCATCGCCCCAGCGAG
>CAZJUE010000359.1:0-2452 GCA_964549025.1 uncultured Anaerolineaceae bacterium
CCCCAGAAGGCCCGTTCACGCCGCGGGCCTCGAACCAGAAATAGATAGGCAGCCAGACTGGCCGCCATCACTGCCAGCACCAAGACGCCCAATCGATCGCAGCTCTCGGCTTGTGCCAGGATGCGGTGATAGCGCCGAGTGGCTTCCTGCTGCACGCCTGCCGGGAATAGCTGACTGAGAGGTCCCGGCCTAGGCGGATTCGCCAACTGTTGATCCAGGTCCAGCACTAGCGGCCGGTCGAACTGATAGAAGTAGTACAGGTACAGCTTCCGGTTGGCCAGGTCGGCCAGCAACGAGGATCGGGTCCAGCTGCTGCCGCCTTCGGCATGCACTGCCTCCAATACGCTGGCCGCCTCTCCCACGCTCAGCGCACCAGGCTGGGCCAGCAATTCGTCCAGGGCAGCTTCAGCGGTCGCATAGCGGCCGTCAGGCATGCCGTTGCTGGGGTTCGCCACATTGAAATTGGTCGAGACCAGATAGGCATCCCCAGGAGGCTTTCGGGTGAAAACTAGCTCACCGTCCCTTCCAGCGCTGATGATCACCGCATCCCCGCTGGCGTCGGCAAACTGCATCTGATCATGCATGTAGGAGTGCCACTGGTGGGTCTGGGCCCACTCGATGACTTCCTCAACGGTGGCACTTTCACGCAGTATCTGGATCGGATAGCTGCCGTAGCCACCCAGGACCGGAGTCCGTTCCAGGTGCGGGTTGGTATCCACCCGCGGTAGGCCGTTGGCGTCGTAGGCCAAACCCATCTCATTGACACCCTGCTGGACGTTGTCCGGCGTGCCCACCCAGATCGAGCCATAGCTGCTCCCTTGGCTCTGATCCACCCAATAGTAGCTTTCGAATTGGGTGCCGTCGTCGTTGCCGCCGAAGAAGACCTGATCGCCCTTCGACAGGGTGAACACCGTGCAACCGGCGGTCGACTGGTCACCGCATGATCCGGCGCAGCCGGGTTGCCGAGCCCCCAGGATTGGCTGCTCGCGGCCGCGGAGCCAAACAGCCGCGGCCGCGAGCAGTAACGCTATCCGTCCCGACGCGATCAGGCGGGATCGCACAGATTCCATCCAATTTCAGGCCGCAGCGACCGCGGCTCGGCTGCGCGCCCGGCTCTGTAGCAAAGCCAGTACCACCACGAACAGCGAGAGCAGGCTTGCGGCAAAGACCAGCGCCAATCCTATGAGTACCGACCGGGCTACGCTCCAGGCGCCGCGCAGGAACTCAAAAACGTAGTTCGGGCCCACCGCCACTGAGGCGTTGGAGCCCAGCTGGCCGCCAATCGAGCGGCAGGCAACCGAGTAAACGCCCGGATCCTTGATCGTCGCGCTGTAGATCAAGACGCCGAGCTGGCGCCCGCCCACCCTGACGTTCATATTGGTTGGAACGAAGTCATCAGCCAGCGAGATCGACTGCCCCGTGGTCTTGGAGGTCAAGCTGCAAGTGAGCGCCGGTGGTCGGTCAGTCGGACGGTAGGAGGATTGGAAGTACACCGCGTAGGCGCCGCTGCGAGCGAGTTTCAGCTCGCCAGAGCCAGGCACTGATACATACTGTGTCGGTTCTGCGAAGGCTTTGAGAACGCTCGGCAGGTCGGCCCTCACAGAAAGCACGGTGGCCACTCCGGCGCCAATGAAGCCCAGCACCAGAACCAGTGCTGCGATTCCGTACCATAGTCGACGGTTGTCATTCATCGATCTCTCCTTTGCAACCATGGCAATCCGGATCGGCTCATACCCCGCGGGGGCTTTCCACCGGCGGATTGCGGCGATGCGAGTAGACGTTTAGCGCGGTGTGCAGTAGGTACATCACACCGAATGCGATCCAGTACCCCACCCCGACGGCCCACATCGATGCCCAGTACAGCAGCAGGCTGGCCACGAACAGGCCGACGTACGGCCCGAAGATCGACCAGCGCGGTGGGCTGCGCCAGGCAATCGGCCGCCATACGTCCACTCGAAAGCCATAGGCGGCCCACAGCGCGAGCGAAAGGGGAGCGGCCACGAAGTACCAGACCCGCTGGTCGATCAGCATCAACACCCCGATGGCCAGTGCAATCAGCCCCAGGGCGTAGATGATCCAGCCGTACTGCCGCTCCAGCTGTGGCCGCCAGTTGCGAGCGGCGAAGTTGAGCGTCAGCAAAGACTGAAATGCGAAGCCGAAGACCACGTAGCCGATCAGCAGCGGATCAGTATTGCTCATCATTTTTCAGTCCTCTTGTGCCAGGCGATCCGCTTGGCTTGGTCGTTCGCTCCGCCGCAGCGATTCCTTCAGCTCAATACCAAGCGGCTGCGCCTGAAGCGAGCATCGGCCGCCACCAGCAGCGCCAGCGCGATCATTGCCAGCGCGCCCGAAATCACCAGCACAACCACGCCGAAGTCCAGTCGGGCAAAGAACTCACGGATCACTTCGCGACCGGAATTCGATCCCATGACGACGAAGCCGGCCAGCTGCA
>CAZJUE010000360.1:0-2448 GCA_964549025.1 uncultured Anaerolineaceae bacterium
CGAATCGGCAAGTGTCCTATTTGCGGATATCGTCGGGTCGACCCCTCTCTTTGCGGAGATGGGGCCGGACGAAGCAGTCAATTGGCTGAATGATATCTTTTCCCGGTTCGATCGTCTTGTGGAGGCTCACGGGCTCGAGAAGGTCCGAACGATCGGCGACAACTACATGGTGGCGTCCGGCGCGCCCAGGGCCAGGCCTGACCATGCGCAAGTGATCACTGCGCTGGGCCTGGAGATGTGCCGGGAGATTCGTGAACTCCCGCCGCGAAATGGCAAGAAGATCGCTGTTCGAGTGGGCATTAATTCCGGCCCGCTGGTGGCCGGAGTCATCGGGCAGACCAAATTCCACTACGACCTCTGGGGCGACACCGTCAATACCGCGAGCAGGATGGAATCGCATGGCGAGCCCGGCAGGGTTCAAGTCACACGGAACACTTACCGATCCATAAAAGGGGAATTTGAGTGTGAGCCACGCGGAGCAATTCAGGTAAAAGGAAAAGGGGAGATGGAAACCTGGTTCGTGCTCCGCAAGAATTAGCGCTCGCCTGGAATGAGGCGGCGATCGCCAGATCTTCGATTTCGCAACAAGCCGTGCCGACCTGAAGCGGCCATATGACCGCGCTTCCACTGAACCGCAGCCTCGGCGCGACCATATGTAAGATGAGGGCGAGCGGCGCCTGCGGCTTTGGTGTTTGATGGGACCACCCTCGAATTGGAGTGATCGATGTTGAACCGAGAGCTTGGGAGAAGCGGCATTCAGGTCAGCCCGATGGGTCTCGGTTGCTGGGCAATCGGCGGCCGGTGGTGGTACGTCGGCGGCGATGTCCCTGAGCCGTCGGGGTGGGGGGAGGTGGACGATGCCGAATCGATCCGCGCCATCCGGACGGCCATCGAGGCGGGTGTCACCTTCTTCGATACCGCCGATGCCTACGGGTGCGGACACAGCGAGCGGATCCTGGGTGAAGCCATCCAGGGAAGAAGGGACCAGGTGGTGCTCGCCACTAAATTCGGCAAGCAGTTCGACGAGCAGGCCAAGCACTACTTCGGTCACGAGACCAGCCCGGCCCTGATCCGCAGCGCCTGCGAAGCCAGCCTGCGGCGGCTGGGAACCGACGTGATCGATCTATACCAGTTCCATTGGGGCGATTACGATGGCGACGCCGCGGAAGTGCGCGGCACACTTGAGGCCTTGGTCGCTGAAGGCAAGATCCGGGCCTATGGCTGGAGCACGGACGATCCGGTCAACGCGGCCGTGTTTGCGCAGGGCCCCCACTGCGCCGCGATCCAGATGGCTCTCAGCGTCGCCTACGACGCCCCGGAGCTGCTCGATTTCTGCCAGGAGAATCAGCTGGCGAGCATCAACAAGGGTCCGCTGGCGATGGGGTTGCTGACCGGGAAATTCACTGCTGAAACCACCTTTCCGGAAGACGACATTCGCCATCGATGGGACCTAAAGGACGGGCGACCCGGAAAGATCCTCCGGCAAATTGAGGCCATCAAGGACATCCTGACCAGCAAGGGACGTACCATGGCCCAGGGCGCGCTCGCCTGGATCTGGGCCCGTAGCGACGTGACAGTTCCGATCCCCGGCTTCAAGACGGTCGCCCAGGTGGAGGAGAATGCCGGCGCCATGGAGTTTGGTCCACTGGACGAACAGCAGATGCAGGAAATTGCTGCGCTGCTGGAGCCGGAACCCTGATCAATCGCCCTCGCAGGTGCCAGGGATCGTTGAACCTCTGGGCGCCGCTGGAAGATAGATTGAGGACGCTTCGAAGAGATTCGACGATATGAAGGCGAACCCGAACGGGCAGAGCCGCCTTGACGCACGAGTCGCATCCCGGTTGGGGATCGCCCGACACGCACTGAAGAAGGATCTGCTCTTCTTCTTCCTCCCCTGGCTGACGGTCTTCTATCTGGGGCTGCGCCTTTGCGGCAGCCACGGCGATGGACTGACCGGGCTTTGGGGAACGATCTGGGAAGTGATCAAGCACCCTGCGCAGCTTTTCGCGCTTCCATGGCAGCGCATGGTTGGCCTGCCTCTGTTCGTCATCGGACTATCGATCATGCTCGTCAGCCAGGTCACGCTCTGGCAAAACTACTCGAGTTTTGTGCTCATCCACAAAGATCACCAACTCGTCACGCACGGTATCTACCGCTTCACCCGAAACCCGATCTACCTGGGCGCGATCATGGTCTTCGCCGCTCTGCCCGCATATGCCGCAAGCCTGTATGGTTTCTTGACCATGTTGCTCATCATCCCCATTCTGCTCTTTCGTATCGGGATGGAAGAGGAGATGCTCGCCGAGCACTTCGGGGCCGAGTACGAAGCGTATCGACACAGCACCAAGCGGCTGATTCCTTTTCTCTGGTGAGGGATTCTCGCCAATGTGCCGGAGCGCCTCCGGTACCGGAAGGCGCCCTGCAACTGTACGGTTGCACTAGACCCCA
>CAZJUE010000361.1:0-1688 GCA_964549025.1 uncultured Anaerolineaceae bacterium
CCGCCGATCCACTCCAGGTCATCGCCCATGAAGGCGATATCCCCCAAGGTCAGCCCGGCTGCGATGCCCCGACCGAAGAAATGATTGGCGGTTTCAAGGTTCGCGTGGGAGATCCCGGATTCTTTCAGGCGCGCCCAGACCTGCCCTTCGATGCTTGACTGCTGATCGTGGTAGTGCTCCAGAGCGGCTTGCAGCTCGGCAGGTCGCTCCGGTACCCGCGGGATTTGCGCCCGGGTTTCCAGCAGGCTTTCCAGCTGCACCGCGGCCTGATCGAGCCGCTCGCCCAGGAACTCCCCCGGGATCCGGCGCCGCAGGTCCGGGATGCGGTTGAAGATCAGCCCCCCGTAGGCCATGCGCACGCCTGTCCGTTCGAGGAAGAAACCCATCTCCTGCAGGCGGGCTGCGCTGAGGATGTGCTGGGCGGTCAACACCACGATACGCGGGTCGATCTGGCGGACAGTGGCCTCCAGCCGCGCCAGCGGCATGTTGGCGCCGAGGTAGACAACTCGGTGACCGCGTCGCCTGAGGAAAAGGACAAGCAACAGCGGCGCGAAGCTGTGATCATCATCGGTCGCACAGCTGACCAAAATGGTGCCGGAGCGGTGAGGGCCAGGGGTGGCTGCCATCAGGGCCTCCAACCGGCGGCTGGCGAGCTCGGAGGCCAAGTGCTCCTGCTGCACGCTGGCTTGATTGGCGTACCACAGATCTCCGATCTCTGACAGCCCCTGCTGCAGCACTGAGACGCACACGGTTTCGACCGGGAATTCGGCGAAAGCTTCGGCCACGATCTGGTCGGCCTCAGCCACCTGGTAGTTCAGGCAGGCTTCCACCCACGCCTGGCGGGCCTGCTCCAGCGAGCGGCCGGGCCTCAAAGTGGGTGGGCCGGCTGACGGCTCGTCCTCCCTCAACGGCAGCTCTTCGAGGGGGTCATGGCCATCCGCCTCCAGCTGGGTCCACAGCCCGATTGCTTTGCTGATGCTCATCCCTTCCGCTTTGCGCGCGACCAGCCATTTCAAGGTTGCAATGTCACGCTCGGAGTAAATGCGATGTCCGCCGGCCGTCCGCTCCGGCGCCGGAAGTCCGTAGCGTCGCTCCCAGGCGCGGATCGTGTCCGGCTTCAAGCCGGTCTCGGAAACCACTACTTTGAGGTTGAAGTTGGCTGCGTCGTTGTAGCTGCTCACGGACCCTCCAATAGCAGGCTCATGCTACCAAGCTGGCTGGATTCAATCCAACACAAAATGTGGACAAGCGGCCGGCACCCTTCAGCGCCCCTGCGATTCAGGCCTTACCCGTCACGTTCTTGCCCATTATACCACTACAATACCTTGACAAAAAGTGTGCGATCTGCTATTTTCGCTTCCCGATATGGGTGATTGAAGTGATGATCGATATGCCCCGCTGGGAGCAGCGGTTGCTGCGCCTGGCCCGGCAGGGAATGGGCGAGTTCCGCGATCCAGCCGAGCCGGCGACGTCCAATCAGAAATTGGATCAGGCTTACCAGGTATGTGAACGCCTCACCGCCGAGCACAGCCGGTCGTTTCATTTCGCCAGCCGGTTCTTGCCGTATAACAAGCAGCGCGCCATCCGGGCACTATATGCCTTTTGCCGGGTCAGCGATGACCTGGTTGACGAGCCGAAGTCCAACCCCGCGGCCGCATTGAAGCTGTGGCGCGAACACAGTCTGCAGC
>CAZJUE010000361.1:1698-2442 GCA_964549025.1 uncultured Anaerolineaceae bacterium
AATGGGGTATCGCGCGATCCGGTAACGCTCGCCTGGCACGACGCCCGGCTGCGCTATGGCATTCCAACCGTCTACGCCGAGCAGCTGATCGACGGCGTGGCCCGTGATCTGAATCCGGCACGCTATGACGATTTCGACTCGCTGGCGCAGTACTGCTATGGGGTGGCCTCCACCGTTGGACTGATGAGCATGCACATCATCGGCTTCAGCGCTCCGGAGGCCTATCGCTACGCGGTCAAGCTGGGGGTGGCACTGCAACTGACCAACATCCTGCGCGACGTTGGGGAGGATCTGCAAGCCGGACGGATATATCTCCCCCAGGACGAGCTGGCTCAGTTCGGTATATGCGAGGCCGATCTGCACTCCGGCCGGGTCGACTCGCGCTGGCGCAACTTTATGCGGCACCAGATCGAGCGCGCCCGCCGACTGTACCAGGAGGCCCTGCCTGGCATCGGCTTGCTACACCGCGACGGTCGTTTTTCGGTACTGGCCGCGGCCGAGCTCTACGGTGGTATCCTGAGCGCCATCGAGAGCAACGGCTACGACGTCTTCGCTCGCCGAGCTCACCTGAGCGTCAAACAGAAGCTGCAGCGGCTACCACTCATTTGGCTGCGCGCCCGCAAAATGGCTCCCGACCAACTGCGGTTGGAGAGTGCCCGGTGAACGATCGAGTCTTGATCATCGGCGGAGGGTTTGGCGGGTTGGCGGCTGCCATCCGGCTGGCGGCCGCAGGAGCACCAGTGA
>CAZJUE010000362.1:0-2418 GCA_964549025.1 uncultured Anaerolineaceae bacterium
GGATCTCGGACTCGTTGGGTGCCGCTCCGCCGGGGGAGGTCGGCGGCGTGTGGCCGGAAGGCAGCACCACTGCGGTGATCAACGGCGTAGGCGACGGTTGCAGGCGCGACTCCGCCACCTCTTCGTTCAGTGATTGCAGCGCATCGAATCCACTCACCAGGATGAAAAGCAGCGCCAACACCGCGCCGATCTCCACCCCCAGTAGCAAGCGGTTGGCGCGTTCCGGCAATGCTGTCGGCCGCGGCGTTTCTTGTGAGTCATGCTCGAGTTCGGCGCGGAAATCCTCGGTCCCGGTTACCGGCTCGACCTCCTGCTGCAGCCGCAGCGCACGCCCACTGCGGCGGAACCTGCGCAGACGAGCGCTGCGCGCCTCGACCTTCTTGCGCGCCAGCACAGCTTCCAGTTCCTCGATCGACAGATCTTCGGCCGGCCGTTTGCTCTTCGCCATCACTTGCTGCCCTGCAGGATCAATACCGCGCTGCTCGAGACCCCTGTGGGCCGGAGATTATACCGAGCAGCCCTGCACTGTGCCAAAGTCGCAGCAAGAACGTTGGGAGCGGCGGCCGTCTGGCGCAGCACGTGAGCAGGACCGATAAGCACCCCGGCTCGTCTTCAATCCACCACATGGCACCACTCGGTATAATCGCCCTGACCGATGTCCAATCCTGCGAAAGCGAACGAGACGCGATCCCTCGAGGCGGCCTACCAGGCCGCCCAAGACGGGGTATTGGCTGTCAAACACGACCGTCCGGGGGTGCTGGTCGTGCACGGCGCCGACCGGCTCGATTTGCTGCACCGCATGTCAACTAATGAGCTGGCCTCGCTGGCGCCGGGAGAGCAACGCCAGACAGTGTTTACCGATCCAGTAGGCCGTACGATCGACCTGGTCACAACCCTGCATGCAGACGATCGGACCCTGCTGGTTGGCTCTCCGGGCCGGGCAGAACGTCTGCGCGATTGGCTGCAGAAGCACGTCTTTTTCCAAGATCAGGTGACGCTCGAGCTGCCGGAAGTGGTTTGGTCGCTTTGGGGTCTATACGGGCCCCGGGCGGCTGACGTTGCCGGCCATCTGAGCGGCCACGCAGGCCGGCCTGATGCCCAGGCGGCGGGAGCCTTGCCGGCGCGAGGCAGCTTCAAGCTGCTGGATGCGAGCTTCCTTTGGCCGGTCGGCGTCCCGGTTCCCGGCTTCGCCGTTCTGACTGCCAGCGAACAGGTCGCGCGACGGCTTGCGGAATACGGTGGACGAGCCAATGACCGGCGTGCGTACGACGTGCTGCGCGTGGAAGCCGGCCTGCCGGCGCCTGACAAGGAAATGCTGGATGATTCAATTCCATTGGAGATCGGCTTGCGATCGGCGATCAACTTTTCCAAGGGCTGTTATGTGGGGCAGGAGATCATCGCCCGTATGGACAGCCGCGACCAGCTTGCCAAACAACTGGTGCGGCTGCGCTTCGATCGGCAGCCCCAGGAAGGCAGTGCGCTGAAGCTCGGCGAGCGCACCGTAGGCACGATCACCAGCGTGGCCCGGTCGCCGCGGCTCGGCTGGATCGGAATCGGCAGCGTTCGCTCGCGAGCCGCGCAGGAACCCCAGCTGCAGGTTGACGGCGGCGAGCTGATCGCCCAGGTCATCGGTCCGGTTGCCCACCGCTCGCTTGAGGCTGGTCGCTAGCGCGGACATCGGCGATCTCCTGTAGATCGAGCGAAAATCCTTTGCAAGAACTGATGGAGGGAAACTCAACACAGTGACCCGAATTCTATTTGTGTGTCTGGGCAACATCATCCGCAGCCCACTGGCCGAACACGCCTTTCGACAAGCTGTCGAACAAGGCGGCGTGTCGGGGAAATACCAAGCCGACTCGGCCGGCACCGCCGGCTGGCACACTGGCGAGCAGCCGGATGCGCGTATGCGGAAGACCGCCGCCTCCCATGGGCTCTCCTATGACGGAACCGCTCGCCAGGTGTCGGAGCAGGATTTCGAGGACTTCGACTTGATCATCGCGATGGACTCCAGCAACTACCGCAGCCTCTCCGATCTAGCCGGCAACGACGAAGCCCGTGCCAAGATCCGCCTGATGCGCGAATTCGATCCGCGGGCCGACGGAATGGACGTCCCGGATCCGTACTACGGCGGGCAGGACGGTTTCGAGGACACCTTCCATATCGTCCGCCGCTCGGTGGCCGGCTTGCTGGATGCTTTGGAGGACGGCGAGGTCTAGCACGTTGACGATCCTTGCCGCTCAAAACGCAGACTAGCTGCAGCCAGCGCCGATGAGCGTTCCGGCCCAGGTTGAGGCCTGGCTGACCGATCAGGGGCACGGCACGGTCAGCGGCACCACGCCGGTCAGCGGCGGCTGCATCAACAACGGCGCCCGCCTGCAAACCAGTACCGGCGCCTCCTTCTTTCTCAAACAAAACGCC
>CAZJUE010000363.1:0-2416 GCA_964549025.1 uncultured Anaerolineaceae bacterium
GCCTAGGGAAGTCAGCCCGGCCAGCAACAGGATGTGCGGGATCAGGTAGCCCGCGATAACCTGCTGCAGCTTCAGCTGCCCAAAAGCACCGCCCAGCAATCCGTAGCCAACGGCCAGCAGGGCCCAGGCCAGCATCTGCGGGATTTCAGCGTCGAATACCGCCCGCGAGACCGAAGACGCCAGCTGGCGGCCGAATTCCGACATACAGTAATCATTTGGGTCGGGCGCCAGCCGGAACTGGCTCAGCGAGTCAAGGCAGGACGCATCCCGCGCCAGCGCGATCTCGGCCACGCCGGCTTCGACGAAAAAGAACGCCGCCGCCAGCAGGAAGCCCACCACAAACCGGTGCACCCGCTCGGGGTCCAGCTTGAATTGGGCAGCTCCCGCATCCTGCTCAATGGCTGCGGCCTCCACAGCAGGCGCCGGATCTGGCGGTTCGGTGTCGACCAGATCGGCCGGCGCATCTTCAGTATGCGTCGCATCCGACGCGTCCGCCTCGACCGAGTTAGCCGCCGCATCATCAGCTTGCGTCGCGTCCGACGCATCCGCCGGTGAAGAACCCTCCACCTCAGCCTGATCGTCAACCGCCGCTACTAGCGGCTCCATCTCTTTCTCAACCATAGGCTAACCGAACTCTTTCCTTTGGCGGCCCAGCTGCCGGGTTGTGCTCAATCGCCCAGACACAGTCCCAAGTTGCGCGCCGTGCGCACTCCGTCGCCGTTGAGGTCGACTCGCTTCGGAACCGCCAACGCCTCTTCCAGCGTCACGGCGGTCATTCGAGTGCCGCGCACGCCCACCATCCGACCGTGGTTTTTTTCCTGCGCCAGCCGGAAGGCGGCGGCGCCAAAACGGGTGGCTAGCCAGCGATCGAACGCGGTCGGCGAGCCGCCGCGCTGCAGGTGGCCGAGCACCATCACCCGGCACTCCATCCCACAGGCCTCCTCGACGAACTTGGCCACCGTCTGGCCAATCCCGCCCAGCCGCGCCACGAACATTTCGTCGCCTGCTCGCTTGAATACCTGTTGCCCACCCTTTGGATGCGCTCCTTCGGGCACCGCCACGATGCTGAAGTGGCGGCCGTGCTCTGCCCTGGCCTGGATCGTCTCACAAATGCTCTCGAATTCAAATGGGAGTTCTGGGATAAGGATCACGTCCGCTCCGCCGGCGATTCCGGCGTGCAGGGCGATGAATCCGGCGTCGCGACCCATCAATTCCAACACCATCACCCGGTGATGCGACTCGGCGGTGGTGTGCAGCCGATCGATGGCTTCCATGGCCGTGTTTACCGCGGTGTCAAATCCAAAGGTCACATCGGTGCCATCGATGTCGTTGTCGATGGTCTTGGGCACCCCGATGATCGGCGAGCCCTTCTGGACCAATTCCAAGCTGATGCGCATCGTGCCATCGCCGCCCACCACGATCAGCGTTTCCAGGCCGAGCTGCTTGATCCGATCCACCACATCGTCGGAGAGGTCTTCCACCACCTCCTCGCCATCGCGAATGACCGTGCGGGCGAAAGGATTGCCTCGGTTGGCCGCTCCCAGGATGGTGCCGCCTTTGGGCAAGATGCCGCGTACCTCGCTGCGGGTGAGTTCGATCACTCCGCCCTCTTCTAGCATGCCGTCAAAGCCATTCTTGATTCCGAGCACCTCGTAGCCGCCCTCATTGAGCGCCGATTTCACTACCGCCCGGATGACCGCGTTCAATCCTGGCGCGTCTCCGCCGCCGGTCAGAATCCCAATTCGCTTCATGTCACACCTCTGCTGGGCTGCACTGCGCGTGGTGCGTGGACTCGGATTCTACACTGTCAGACCGCGACCGCGATTCGACTCTCCAGCAGCGCGACTGCCTCCAGCGCGCCGACTGGCTTAGAGAATAGGAAACCTTGAGCGAGCCCGCAGTTGAGCTTGCGCAGGCGTTCCAGCTGGGCTCGGGTTTCCACCCCTTCGGCGATTACTTCCATTTCCAGGTTGTGTGCCAGGCTGATGATGGTCCGCACGATCACTTCGTCTTCTTCCCCGGCAGTCATCCGTTGAATGAAGCTGCGATCGATCTTGAGCGAGGAGATCGGGAAACGGTGCAGGTAGGCCAGCGAGGAGTACCCGGTGCCGAAATCGTCGATCGGCAGCCGCACTCCCAAAGCTCGCAGGCCAACCAGCATCGAGGTGGCCGCTTCCGGCTCGTCCATGATCGCTCCTTCGGTTACCTCCAACGCCAGGCTGGCGGGATCGAGTTCATATTCATCCAGCACTCGCTTGACCGCCTCGGTAAGCCCGGGCTGCAACAGCTGGCGGCTCGAAAGGTTAACGCTCATCCACAGGTCCTGATGGGATCCATCCGATCGCTGCCAGTCTTTCAACTGCAGGCAAGCATGCTCAAGCACCCAGTCGCCGATTTCAATGGTCAGTCCGGTTTC
>CAZJUE010000364.1:0-2415 GCA_964549025.1 uncultured Anaerolineaceae bacterium
ACCCAGCTCGCGGGCCGCAAGCTCGCACCGGGCTTGCTGGCGTTCGACGGCGATGAACCCGTCGGATGGGTCGCCATCGCGCCGCGCCCCGAGCTGGCGCGCATCGAGGCATCCCGGGCAACCCCGCCGGTCGACGATGAACCGGTCTGGGTGATCCCCTGCATCACCGTACGCAAAACGGCCCGCGGCCGTGGGATCGCGGTGGCCCTGATCCAGGCTGCGGTGGATTATGCGGCCGAGCACGGCGCCCCGGCTGTGGAGGCCTATCCGCGGGCGGGCGACGCCCGCGTCGGCGATGACAATGCCTACTTCGGAACCGAGCCGCTCTTTCGTCGGGCCGGTTTCACGGCAATTCGAGGGCCATTGGAGAACGTACCCAGCAATTGGACCCCGCGGGTCACGATGGCATGAAGGTGGCCGACCGAAGCGGCGAGAAGTCCTGAGGGGTGACAACCAGCCATGAAAGCCTTCGTCCAGCACAGGTTCGGGGGACCCGATGAGCTCAAGCTCGAAGAGCGCGAGCCACCGAAGCCGACCGACGACCAGCTGCTGGTCAAGCTGCTCGCCGTATCGCTCAATGGGTCGGACCGGGAATCCTTGGTCGGCAAGCCACTCTACGCCCGCATCGGGGCGGGCCTCGGCAATCCTCGGGGACGAATCCTCGGCTCAGACATCGCCGGCCGGGTGGAGATCGCCGGGAAGAACGTCACCGAGTTTGCGCCGGGCGATGAAGTCTTCGGAGAGCTTCCCGGCTACGTAGGCGGCTTTGCTGAGTACGTCCGCACCAGCGGTCGGACGCTGGCGCGCAAGCCGACCAGTCTGACTTTCGAGCAGGCGGCGGCCATCCCGCAAGCTGGGGTGATCGCGCTGCGGGGAATTCGCGACCAGGGTCAGGTCCAACCCGGACAGCGGGTTCTGATCAACGGGGCGGGCGGCAGCGCCGGTTCATTTGCGATTCAGCTTGCCAAGCTGCAAGGCGCCGAGGTGACCGGTGTGGACAACGCCGGCAAATTGAACTTCATGCGCTCGCTAGGCGCCAACCACGTGATCGACTACGCCAAGCAAGATTTCGCCATGAGCGGAATCCTGTACGACTTGATCCTGGATGTGATCGCTCATCGTTCGGTGTTTGCGGTCCGGCGGGCGCTGGCGCCGAAGGGAACATATTTCATGGTGGGGGGTTCGGTCGCCGCAATGCTGCAGATCGTTCTCCTGGGAGCTTTGGTCGGAAGGCGTAAGGGCAAGCGATTGCGGGTGCTGTTTGTGCCACAGAATCGGCGCGATCTGTTAGCGATCACCGAGCTTTGTGAGAGCGGCAAGGTCGTTCCAGCGATCGATCGGCAGTACTCGTTCGAGGAGATTCCCGAAGCCATGCGTTACTTCGGGCACGGACGCGCCAAGGGAAAGGTCGTCATCTCGCTCAATGGCTGAGACCAAGCGCGATAAACGCCTAACCATCGCCCTGATCGCAATCTGGATCGTTGCCATTCCCGGCATACTCTTTGCGGTGGTGGGCGACATCCTGCAGGGCGAGTTGAGCTTCGAAACGTTGTTCGAATTGCTGCCGCTGGTCTTCGGCGTGGTCGGCACCCTGATTGTCCTGCGGCATCCCAGGCACCCGGCGGGATGGACGTTCCTTGCGATGCTTCTGTTCCTCGGGCTGGAGCCGATCATCGATGCTGTGGTGGCCGGGTATATCGCCCGCTTCGGGGCAGATGTGGACCAATGGCCGATGAGCCTGAGGCTGGTCCAAGCCTATCGCATAAGCATTAACGTGACGATCTGGTTGGCGCTGCTGATCATTCCCGTGCTCTATTTTCCTTACGGAGAACTGCCGTCGCCGCGCTGGCGCCCCTTCGCCCGGGTCGCGGCCGTGCTCCTGGCGCTAAAACTGCTGAACCCACAGCTGTCGTCAACCTGGCCCGCGGAATCCCAGAGTCCGTTCTCCTTGCCGATCTTCACTTTCCTGGCCGATATCGTCGAGACCGGCCTGGTACTGGCGGCGGTGGTGGCGCCCATCTCGCTGATCGTGCGCTTTCGGCGAGCGCGCGGCGTCGAACGGCAGCAGATCAAGTGGCCGCTCTTCTCTGCGATGCTGGCAACCATCGGAATTGGGGTGAATGCCGTGCTCTTCACCGCCAACCTCATATATGGATTTTGGGCCGTGCCAGAGGAGTCGGTGATACTGCAGGCCGGGCTCGCATTTGAGGTCGCCAGCGTGCTGACGTTTCCCTTCACCATCGGAATCGGCATCCTGCGTTATCGCTTGTACGACATCGATCTGCTCATCAACCGCACGTTGGTCTACGGGACGCTGACCACATTACTGGCCGGGACGTACTTCTTGGGCGTGGTCTTGGCGCAGCAGGTCCTTCCCGCCGAGTCTCCGCTGGCCACCGTCCTATCGACGCTGGC
>CAZJUE010000365.1:0-2399 GCA_964549025.1 uncultured Anaerolineaceae bacterium
CAGAACCGCAATTCCACCAGCGATGTCCGGCTGGACGGCGTTTCGGTGCCGCCCGGCGGTACCATGGCGCTGCTGGTCGGCAGCACCTACGACATCCAGCTGGTCGCCTCCACCGCCACCAATGGCTACGAGCAGATCGAGAGCTTCATCAACTTCCCCAATACCATCTTCCGGGTCAATAGCGTAACGACTACCTATAGCGCCGATGCTGGCACCGATCCGGATGCCGACACCAAGCCCTACGCCGATGGCTGCGACTGGGAGAACGATCCTAACTCGCCGAATTACCGTTCTTGTCTTGGAACCGGCAAGTATGGCGGGGACGTAACCGTGAATTACAACGTGACGATCATCGGCGGGGGCGGGAGCTCGCAAACGCTCAACACGCTGATCTATGACTTCTCCGGCAGCAGCTACCACTACAACAGCGACTTCGGCGTGGGAGCACGCATCGCCGCCATTATCGATCCGACGCTGGTGACGATTGGCAAGTCGTTCGCGCCGGATCCGACCACGGTCGGGGGCAGCTCGACGCTGACCTTTACCATCACGAATCCGAACGACGTCGCGATCTCCGGCCTGAATTTCAGCGACACCTTCCCGACCAGCCCGGGCGCGATGGTGGTGGCCAGCCCGACCGGCGCCTCGACCAGCGGTTGCGGATCGCCGACCTACGCGCCAGTCGCCGGCGCGGGCTCCATCTCGTTCTCCGACGGCACCGTGGCGGCAAACAGCAGTTGTTTGGTGCGGGTGAACGTAACTGCTCCCGCAACCGGCACCTACAACAACACCTCAAACAACCTGTTTATCGACACCAACGACACCGGCAACTCCGCCAGCGACAGCCTGACGGTCAACGACCAGCCGATACCCCCTCCCTGCGTAGCCGGAATTCCAATTGCCCAGTGGACCTTTGCGACGGGGTTCAACGTCAATGCGCCGGCGGCATCCAGCGGATCCGGCACGGCGTCTCCAGGCGTCGGTCTCGATCCTGCCGCCTTCAGTGCCGGCGCCGATTCCTGGGGCACCGACGGTGACGTTGACTCCGGTCCCACGCTGAACACCACCTTCAATGACTACCTGGAGTTCTCGATTGCCAGCAGCGGCTTCACCGATATCAGTCTGACCTTCGATGGCAGGCGCTCCCCCGGCGCAAACAGCCCCACCGGCATTGCGGTCTACCATGGCAGCTCCACGGGCAATCCGGAGACCGGCACACTGCTGTACAGCAACGCCAATGTGCTGACCACGACTTTGACCAACATCGGCGGCACCCACACTTTTGTGCCCGCCGGCGATCCAGCCTACGTGCGGATCTATTTCTTCAATGCCGGAAACCAGGTTCCGGGTTCGGACGGGATGATCGACAACGTAACCTTCACCGGCTGCGCCGTGCCCGACCCGCCCACCATCAGCAAATCCTTCTCGCCCGACCCGGTGGCGGTGGGCGGGAGCTCGACCTTGACTTTCACGGTCACCAATCCAAATCCGAGCATTGCGCTGAGCGGGATCCAGTTCTCGGATACGCTGCCTTCCGGCGTGACGGTTGCCAGCGGTTCCAGCCCAGTGTGCGGCGGCACGCTGACCACTACCGCTCCCAGCACGATCTCATTCACCGGAGGCTCGCTGGCAGGCGGAGCCAACTGTGTGATCGGAGTGAGCGTTACGGTGACCACCGCCGGTCCCCACCTCAACATCAGCGGCTTCATCTCCGCCACCGAGAGCGGGCAGAACACCGGCGCAGATGGCTCGACCAGCGATTCGATCACCGCTATCTCTCCTCCCAGCATCGCCAAACAGTTCGCCCCCAATCCGATCCTGACCGGTGGTGTGTCCACACTGACCTTCACCATCACCAATCCGAATCCCGACGATGCGCTGACGGGCGTTTCGTTCAGTGACACGTTCCCGGTCTCGCCGGGGGCGATGGTGGTCGCCAATCCGACCGGCGCCTCGACCTCGGGCTGCGGCACCCCGACCTACTCGCCGGTTGCCGGCGCCGGTGCGATTAGCTTCAGCGACGGAACCGTAGCTGCCGGCGGCAGCTGCACGGTCACCGTGGACGTCACTGCCACGCCGACCGGGGATTACGCCAACACCAGTGGCAGTGTCTCTGCGGACCTGGTCGGCAGCGGCAACACTGCCAGCGACACGCTGACCGTCAACCCTGTGAACCCGGATATCTCGGTGTTGAAGCAGGTTTCGACTTCGGCGACCGGGCCATGGACCGCGTTTGTGGCCGTGGCGGCAGGTGCGGACGTTTACTACCAGTTCACGGTCGAGAACACCGGTGACGTGGCGCTGACCGACGTCGACGTCACCGATCCGACGCTCAGCGGACTGGGCGTTGACCTCTCCGGCTGCGTCTGGGCCAACCTGGCGCTGTTCGAGGTGCAGAC
>CAZJUE010000366.1:0-2397 GCA_964549025.1 uncultured Anaerolineaceae bacterium
GCCACGTTGATGATGCGCCCCCATTGGCGAGCGATCATGCCCGGTGCGACGGCCTTGCACACCCGGTAGACGCTGGTCAGGTTGATCTCCAACAGCCGATTCCAGAGCTCGTCTGGGTGCCCGAGAAACTTGTGGCTTCCGGCGGCGCCGGCGTTGTTGACCAGGATATCGATCGGGCCCAGGGCTTCCTCGACCGAGCCGGGCAGCCGCTCCACCTGTTCGGCGTCGGTAACATCGCACACCGTGGCGAAGGCCCGACCACCTACCTCCTGCAGCTCTTCCACCACGGACTCCAATTCCGGCAGGTTGCGCGCGCAGATGGCGACCTCGGCGCCGGCCTCCGACAGACCGAGTGCGATCGCCCGGCCGATGCCTTTGCTGCCGCCGGTTATCAGCGCCACCTTCCCCGCTAGCGTCCCGCTCATGGGTAGCTATCCTCGCTTCCCCAGCTCAGTCCTGCAACGAGGGGAGCACCTCTTCGCCGAACCGCTGGATTTGCTCTCGACGTACCGGCCACTTGCCCACCATAAACTGAAGCGCCATATGCTGCACGCCGATCTCCTGGAACTTGCTCAGCGCTTCAACCAGCTGCTCCGAGTCGCCGCGCAGCTTTTCCGGATCTTGCTCGACTGGTTCATCTGTCATCTCGATCGGCCGAACGCAGCAGAAATCGACTTCCGACGGATCGCGCCCGGCCTCCTCGGCCCACTTGCGGACGTTGGCATATTTGGCGGCTAGATCCTCAGGGGTGATCTTCACGAAATATGAGAACCAGGCATCACCGTACTTGGCAGCCCGCTTCTGCGCCGGCTCGCTTTCCCCACCGACCCAGATCGGGAAGCGCGGCTGCTGCACCGGCTTTGGATTGACCCCCACTGGGGCAAACGCGTAGTAGCGCCCCTCGAAGCTTGGCCGCTCCTCCTGCCAGAGCTTGCCGAAGATCTGCATCTGTTCGTTGGACATCCCCGCCCGATGCTTGATGTTGAGTCCAAGGGCTTCGAACTCCTCCACCATCCAGCCGATTCCGACGCCCATGATGAAGCGGCCATTCGAGAGCGTGTCAATCGACGTGGCCACCCGCGCGCTGTAAAGCGGATGACGGAACGGCAACACCGCCACGCTGATGCCTAGCCGGACTTTCTCGGTCGCACCGGAAAGGAACGACAGGACCGTCAGCGGCTCCAGAAACGGCACCTGAGGCGGAACGAACCAGTCTTCGGCCTCCTTGTAGGGGTAGCGGGTGTTCATCTCCCATGGATTGACCAGGCGCTCGGCCGCCCAAACCGAGCTGAATCCCAGCTGTTCGGCCTGCTGGGCGGCATCGATCAATACCTCAGGTACGGCGGCCCGGCCGGAAACCGGAAGAAAGACTCCAAGCTTCATCGCAATCTCCATTCTTGGAAGGGCTGAAAAGGATTGAACAGCGGACACCCATCGGTGCGCAGCAACCAGGTCATCTCGGTCAGCAGCTGGAGGCCGGCGAAGCCCTGTTCGCGGGCGGTTTGTGCCCGAGCACGCAGGTCGGCGATGATCGGAGCGGTGAACAACGGCGCCTCCGCAGGGTGCAATTCCCCGGTGTCCATCACCTCGCCTGGAGGAAGCGGTTCTGGGAGATGCGCAGCAAGTTCTGACCGGACGCGCTGCACGTCGTGCTCATCGGCGAAGTACAGCCAGCGGTATCCGTCCCGCGCGGCGGTTTCAAGCAGCGAGGCTGTCCCGCTCCAAAGTTCTTCAGGCTCAGTGTAGAAAATGCACAGGTGCTGGAAGGTGGCCGCGTTCACCCGCTGCAAGGCTCACTCCGGGTCAGGGAGTTGGATCTGGTCCCTGGGTGCGCTTCGACGAAGTGATCACCGGTTGAGGGGTCGAACATTGCTGCCGCTTCAAGCATATCACGGCCTCGAACGCCGCTACCTGACGCCACCAACGTGGGGGAAATGCCCGTCTTGCTGAGCACGACCACCACGCGCCACGGAGAGTCAGGGATGAATTGGCCGGTATGATTGGCGCACATTTCCGCAATTGACTCCACCGATATGCTGCGGGAACGCGCCTGGGGACCTTGGCGCAGACCGAATACCGTTATGATGGGTATGCCCTGAAGGAGGTTGCCCCGTGAGCGAACTCGCCGATCTAATCCTTGCTGCAGATAGCGACGCCCAGGCGATCGTCGCGGAGCTCGAGCCCGTTCATGACAGCTTGTCGGCCAACCGCGCCAGCTCGTCCGAGCTCGTCCGACGTTTGATCGATCAGGTCGAGACGTTCGGCCTCCACCTCGCGAGCCTCGACCTGCGCCAATCCAGCGACCGCCACGAAGCCGCTCTCGTGGAGATGACGACCTACCTCGGTCTCGAGCCCTCCTATGAGTCGATGACCGAGGCGGAGCGCGAGGAGTTCCTG
>CAZJUE010000367.1:0-2397 GCA_964549025.1 uncultured Anaerolineaceae bacterium
AACAGTGCTCCGAAGCCAAGAGGTAGCCAACCCAAGATGCAAGAAGAACCCAACAACGAACAAGGTAACGAGGAAGAAGACTTCCCCTACCGTACCGAATTCAAGAAGAAGTCGATCCGCAGCTACGTGATCCGCGGTGGGCGGATGACGGAAGGCCAGCGCAAAGCGTTCGATACTTATTGGGGGCCGTTCGGCCTCTCTCTGTACGATGGTGCTATCGAGGCGCAAGAAATTTTCGGTCGCAAAGCGCCGGTAGTCCTCGAAATCGGTTTTGGCATGGGCGACTCCCTGCTGGAAATGGCCACTGCCGAGCAGGACAAAGACTTTATCGGTATCGAAGTCCATCCTCCCGGTGTCGGTCGACTGATCAACAACGCCGGTAAAGCCGAGATCAAAAACCTGCGTGTGTACATGGCCGACGCCATTGATGTATTGCACGACTGTATCCCGGACGCCAGCCTCGACCGTTTCCAGCTGTACTTCCCGGATCCCTGGCACAAAAAGAAACACAACAAGCGCCGTATCGTACAGCCCAGCTTTGTGAAACTCCTGTGCAGCAAACTGAAACCCGGCGGCCTGATGCATATGGCCACCGACTGGGAAAACTACGCCGAGCAGATGCTGGAAGTACTTGAAGCCGAGGACATGCTCGAGAATACCGCGGGCAAAGGCAATTATGCCCCGCGCCCGGAGTTCCGCCCGCAGACCAAGTTCGAACGCCGCGGCGAACGCCTCGGCCACGGCGTCTGGGACCTGCTGTATAAAAGAAAATAAAATGCCAGCCGGCCGAGTGTCCTGTCGCAAGGTCACCCGGCCCACTGTGCTATCTTCACTCTACCGCCGGTAAACGGAAGCTCCGGAGTAACAATGACAACAAGACCCACTGCTGTACGCAAAAACCTGCGTCATTACCTGCCCAGATTAGTACTCGGTACCTGCCTCGCACTACTCAGCGCGCAGACCCTGGCGGACCGCGAAGGCACCCTCAATCTCTATCTGAATGGCGGTCAGTACTGGTTCGACAAGGACCGTCTCTCCGGTACCCACTATTTTGGCGAAGAGCTGGAAGACAGCAGCGGCGGCGGCATCGGTTTCGGCTATAACGTTACCGATCGCTGGGTGGTCGAAGGGGTCTACGATTATTTCAGCGTCAACCTGAAAGATTCTTACGAGGACGTGACTGTCGAGAATTACCATCTCGACCTGATGTACCAGTTCGCCGGACGCTTCTGTGGCAACTTCGACTGGCAGCCCTACGTAGTAGTGGGGGCCGGTGAATTGCGTGTGAACGAGGATACCTACGGCTACCCGTACAACTGGCACGAGCGCCAGACCATGGTTAACTTCGGCGCCGGTATCAAATATCGCCTCGGGCCGCGCTGGCAGTTACGCGGCGATGCGCGCGGATTCCAGGGCGTGGAAGAAGGCGGGCTGGACAGTTTTCTGAGTCTCGCCATCGGCTACCAGTGGGGTTCCGATCCGGTAGTGTATGACCGCGATGGGGATGGAGTCTTCAGCGACGTGGACGAGTGCCCGCAGACGCCGCCGGGCATCGATGTGGATTTCCGTGGCTGTCCCATGGACAGCGATGGCGATGGCGTGCCGGACTATCTCGACCAGTGCCCGACGACGCCCATGGGAATGGCGGTGAATGAGGACGGTTGTCAGCGCGAGCCGTACGACCCTGCCGACTTCGCCAAATAAATTTGAGCGCGCGGGCAAAGTAAATTCGCCGAATTACTCGCCGCGCGCCGTCTCCAGCTCCTCGGAGATTTCCAGCCACTCCATCTCCAGTTCATCCAGAGTGCTCCGGGTCTCCCCCTGGGCCTTGGTCAGGCGCGCGATTTCGTCCTGCTGACCGCCGCTGTACAGATCCTCATCGGCGAGCTGGTTCTCCAGCGCGGCCAGCTCTTTCTCCGCCTTTGCCATTTTCTGTTCGATGCTTTTCAGCTTGTTGGTAAGCGGCTTCAGCTGCTCGCGCAGGGCCGCAGCGGCGCGGCGCTGGGCTTTTTTGTCCTCGACGGGGTTCTCCGCCCCGGTGTCACCGGTGTCCACGCCGCTGTCCTGGCGACGTTTTTCGTCGCGCTTGAAGGACAGCAACCACTGCTTGTAATCGTCCAGGTCTCCGTCGTAGGGCTCGGCACGGCCGTCTGCGACCAGAATGAACTCGTCGGTGGTGTTGGCCAGCAGGTGACGATCGTGGGATACCAGCAGCATGGCGCCGGGGAATTCTGCCAGGGCCAGGGTGAGCGCGTGGCGCATCTCCAGATCCAGGTGGTTGGTGGGTTCGTCCAGCAGCAGCAGATTGGGTTTCTGCCATGCCAGCAGCGCCAGCGCCACCCGTGCTTTCTCGCCGCCGGAGAAACCGCCCACCGGCTCGAAAACCCGGTCTCCGAT
>CAZJUE010000368.1:0-2389 GCA_964549025.1 uncultured Anaerolineaceae bacterium
GAATCCAAGCCGACCGGGGCCCCCAACTGCATCACCCAGGAAATCACCCCACCATGCCGCTACTGTGCGAGGGGGGACACTCGTCTGTGCGAGAACAATTCACTGGGCGTAGGGCCCCACGGTGTCGGCGCGGGTTGGGCGGACAGCTACACCGCGCATGAGAGCGAAGTGTGGCCGGTGCCGGATGACCTAGACGACGATCAGGCCTCGCTCATCGAACCGATCGCCGGTTCGGTCCACAGCGTGCTCCGCAGATTGCCCGAGCCGGGGGACCAGGTACTTGTGATCAGCGCCGGGATCATCGGCCTGCTAACCCTCCAGGCGCTGAAAGCGCTGGCCCCAGAAGCGCATGTGACGGTCATGGCCCGCTACTCGCATCAGGGAGAGGCAGCCCGACGTCTGGGCGCCGATGAGGTGATCTCTGATAAGGGAGATCTCTATGCAAAGGTTGCCGAGATCACAAACGCGAACCGCTATCGGGCCCCGCTGAACCGAGGGATGCTGCTCGGAGGCTTCGACGTCATTTACGATTGCATCAGCAGCGGTCGGACGCTCACCGACGCACTGCGCTGGGCGCGCGCTAATGGCACCGTGGTAACGATCGGCACCTCGTATCATATTGAGAGGGCCGATCTTAGCCCGGTCTGGTACCAGCAGATCAATCTGATCGGCTCTTACACCGCAGGGATGGAACACCTGAATGGGCGGACCCTCCACACCTTTGACCTGGCCATCGAGCTGCTGCAAGAAGGCGCCATCAAGATTGATGGATTGATCACCCACCGCTTCCCATTCGAGGAGTATCGCAAGGCGATTGCCACCTCGATGAACAAACGGATGGGCTCGATCAAGGTCACATTGACCTTTCCGGAGAGCTAGCCGCAGGGCCGGCGCGGCCGGAGTTCGCAGAACGGTGACGGTCGGATCGGTGGGCGGCGTTGAGGTTCATCTCACCCGCCGTTTCTTCGAAAACTTGCCTGTGGTAAGATACCGCCCAGTTACCCCGCCGCATGCGCGGGGTCTTTGTCCCTCGAGGAGAGCGTGGGCGAACCCGAAAAGATCACCATCATCGAAGGCCCGCCGCCTACCTTTGAACTGGACTCCGACTCGTGGCTTCCCGGCCTGGTCGAAGGTCCGGTCCCCTCTCAAATCGCCATGTGCCGCCTGCGCAGCCAGAATGCTCCGGAACTGGTCGAGCGCTGCTATCGGGCCTGGCGAGATCGGCAACCGATCTCCTTGGAATATCGCTCGGAAGACGGCATGACCGATCAGGCCTCGATCGTGGCTGCCCGCTGGGCAGAAGTCGAAGAAGGACAGGTGTTGTTGCTGTGGGTGCGCTTGATCCAGGATCCTTTTCAGGTGCGCATCGACTTCGACGATGCCGAGAGCGACGACGGTCTAGACCCCACATCCTGATCCCGCATGGGTGAACCGCAGTACCTGATCACCCAGACCGCAGACCACGTGCTGACGGTCAAGCTCAACCGTCCCAAGGCCAATGCTTTCGACAATCAAATGGTTGAGGAGTGGCTGGCCACGCTCAAGCAGGCCGGCCAGAATCCTGATATCCGCTGTTTGGTGCTCAGCGGGGAGGGGCGCTTTTTCAGTGCTGGACAGGATGTCACCGCCTTTCAGCAAGAGGAAGGCCAGGTCTCGTTTCGCCGGCACCTGCATAAGACCTACAATCGCGTGATCACCAAGATCCGCGCCCTGGAAAAACCCATCATCGGGGCCATCAATGGTCCGGCAGTGGGCGCAGGATTGGGGGTGGCACTGGCCACCGACCTGCGGATCGCAGCCGAGAGCGCCAGTTTTATCTACGGATTCACCGGGATCGGGCTGAGCGCCGATTCCGGCACCTCACTGGCGATGCCCTGGTTGATCGGGTTGGCGCGCTCGGCGGAAATGGCTTTCACCAATCAGCCGGTCGGCGCGCAGCAAGCACTGGAGTGGGGGCTGGTCAATCAGGTTGTGGCCGACGATGAACTGATGCAGGCCGCCGGCGAACTGGCCGCCAAGCTGGCGGTCGGGCCGACCCGGGCTTTCGGCCTGACCAAACGGGCGCTCTACCGCGCCACAATGCCTCAACTGCGGGCTGCCCTGGAGTACGAAGCCGAGCTGCAGGAAATTGCCGGCCGCACCGAAGACCATCGGGAAGGGCTGGCAGCATTCCTCGAAAAGCGCGAACCCAAATTCAGTGGTGAGTAGTCCCAGCCTGAGCTGATCAGCCAGTTCACAATTGCACTGGAATAGTCCAGAATTTCGAGATCCGAGGTGGGCTCCGCACCTCGCCCGACCGTGTCAGTCGACATCGAATATGGGCGCCCAAGGTCCGGCATGATTGTCGCGCTGCTGCATGGCGTGTCCTTTGCCACTGCCCCGCTGCTTT
>CAZJUE010000369.1:0-2376 GCA_964549025.1 uncultured Anaerolineaceae bacterium
GGACATTCGCGACCCCGAGTTACACAAAGAGTTCCTGGTGGGCGAGATCAATGCCGGTGAACTCTTCGGCATCTCGGCGCTGCTCCCACCGTTTCGGCTGACTGCCACCGCAAGCGTCACCAAACCCAGCGAAGGCATCTGCTTTGATGCCGGCAAGCTGTACCATCTGTGCCAGGTTGAGATTGACCTGGAGAATCGCATCCTGCGCCAACTGACCAAGGAGATCTTCGAGCGGCTCAACTACGCGCGCATCCAGCTGGCGGCTGCTAGAGCCTAGATAAATTGCCGCCGCAGGGTGGTGGCGCTGAGCGCCAACGCCAGCACGGCAAAGCCAAGCAGTAGCGTCAGATCCCAAGCGACTTCCTGCAAGCCGAAGCCGCGGATCATTACGTCGATCATGGCTCGGTTGGCGTAGGTCAGCGGCATGATATGCGCAAAACCCCTCAGCAAGCTAGGCAGCTGGTCAACCGGAAAGATAATTCCCGAAAGCAGTGCCTGCGGGATGATCACGATCGGAATGAACTGGATGACCTGGAGCTCGGTACGCGCGTAGGTTGAGAGGAAGATTCCCAGGTTCACCGCCCCGACCGCCACCAGGGCCAGCAGCACGAAAACCAATGCCAGGTTGCCGACGTACTGAATCTTCACCACCAGGATGGTGAAGAACAGGAAAACCGTCGATTGCAGTAGCGCGAACACCCCGAAGCCCAGCATGTAGCCGAGCGCGATCTCCAGCCGGGCAATGGGTGTAGCCAGCAGTCGTTCCATCGTCCCTTGGGTGCGCTCGCGCAAGAACGACACTCCGGTGAGCATGAATACGAAAAAGTAAGCGAAGAATGCAATATAGACCGGGGCGAACGAGTCCAGGAAGTCGAAGTCGGCGCTGGCATAGAGATAGCGCGTTTCGAGCTCCAGCTCGGGCGGTTGCGCGGCAAGGCGGAACTCCTGCAAGGCACGGCTGAACTGCGCGCTGATCTGTACCGGCAGGTTCTCGCTCTTCGCGGGGTTGGAGCCTTCCACCACGATCTCGATCTGGGCCGCCTCACCTTGAATCAGCGCCTGCGATAGGCCTTCCGGCAGCACTACCACCGCATCTAGGTCGCCCTCTCGCAGCCGGCTCTCAGCTTGTTGGCTATCGAGCTCGTTCAGCTCCAAGTCATCGACTTGTTCGAGCGCCGATCGGAGCAGCTCGGCCACCGCCAACCGCTGCCCACCGGGCAGCGCTGCGCCGCCGTCCTCCACCACCATGGCCAAGCGTAGCGGGCCCGGATCGAGCCGCAGGATATAGCCCAACAGCCCCATGACGATCATAGGCACCACCAGCAGCAGCCCGACGCTGCGATGGTCACGCCGGATCTGGGTGATCACCCGCCCGGCCATCGCGCGCACGCGCCTAAGCTGCACCGGATCCCTCCGCCAGTCGCAGGAAGGCCTGCTCCAAATCCTTGACGCCGCTGCGGCTGCGCAGCTCTTCTGGCGAGCCTTCGGCGATCAACTGCCCGGCGCGCATGAATCCCAACCGGTCACAGCGTTCGGCCTCGTCCATCACGTGGCTGGAGATCAACAGCGTTGCGCCCTGGTCACGCATGGCTCGGAAGTGTTTCCAGAAGTTCACCCGCAGCTGAGGATCGACGCCCACTGTAGGCTCATCCAGGACCAGCAGCTTCGGCTCGTGGACCAGCGCGCAAGCCAGTGACACCCGGCGCCGCAGACCGCCGCTCAGGGTACGCACCAAGTCACCGGCGCGATCGCTTAGGTCGACCAGCGCCAGCGCCCGATCCACTGCGCTGGAGTGGTCGGCGCCGTTGAGCGCGCCGAAAAAGCGCACGTTTTCCCGGGCGGTCAGGTCACTGTACAGCGCCTCAGCTTGGGTCATGTACCCGATGGCAGACAGCAGTTTCGGGTCGGGCACCCGTCGTCCCAGCACCCAAACCTCCCCGCCGTCTTGCTTGGCGAGTCCAACCAGGATGCGCATCAAGGTGGTTTTGCCCGATCCATTCGGGCCCAGCAGCCCGTAGATTTCTCCTTGCCGCACGGCCAGGTCGAGCTCGCGGACCGCCCGCACCGGCCCGAAGCTCCGGCTGAGTCTGCGGATTTCGATGACGTTTTCCATAGGGAGGGGCTCGGCTGCAGCCTCAACCGTATTTTATGCCCGCAATTCTCGAAAATTGATGAGCGATCAGGCCCGAAACCGATCAAGCAGCAGCTGGTCGGAGACGGTCACGGCCAATAGGGCCTTTCTGGCCGCAGGCTCGAGCAGTGGGATCAGCTCTTTGGAGTTGTCCTCGGCCGGTCAGCCGCCGAAGATGACGGTCTCTTCCGGCGGCGGCTCCTTGATGAAGCCGCGCTCCATGCTGGTTTCGACGATGGCGCGGG
>CAZJUE010000370.1:0-2376 GCA_964549025.1 uncultured Anaerolineaceae bacterium
TGCCCAGCGCCCACCACCCCCCGCACCGAATCGGCCTCAGCCTCCCCCAGCAGTGTCTCCACCGCCCGGTCCACGCAATCCCGCGGCCGCAGCGGCGAGGTCGGCCGCAGCTGCACGACGACCTCCGGACGGTATTCCTGCTCGCGGGCGAGCCACTCCAGCGCGTGCTGAAACACCGGCAGATCGCGTGTGTCGTTCTGCGCCAAACTGGCGGGCCGCAAAAATGGGATCTCAGCGCCGTATGCCTCGGCCACTTCAGCGATGGCCTGATCGTCGGTTGAGACGATTACTCGATCGACCAGTTCGGCTTGCTGTCCGGCGGCGATGCTGTAGGCCAGCAGGGGGTGCCCGGCAAAGTCACGCACGTTCTTGCGCGGAATCGATTCGGATCCTCCGCGGGCCGGCACGATCGCCAACACGGACGTTCCAACTTGCTGGCTCACCGACACCGTCTGCAGATCAACCGGTCAGTCATCGGCCTCATCGCCAATCGAAACCACCTCTGAGCGCAGCAGCCACATACCGCGGACCACCCAGCCCAGCGCCCGCTCGGGTAACGACGCGTTTTCCAACGCGTAACCGAACTTCAGCATCTGTGGGCCAAGCAACCACTCCAAACTGCGCACGGCTTGCGTGCCGAGATGCTGCCGATATCTGCCGAGTGGCTCGGAGCTGATCCCTTCCAATCGCTGATCGAACATCGAATTTCCGCCCCATGATTTTCCAGCCCGAGTCGGCGATCGCAAAGTCGGCGAGTTTTCGATCTCAAGGAAGTCGACCAGTTCAGCAATCGCCTCATCCGTACGAGCGACAAGCGTCTCATATCTCAGGATCAGATAACGATCCGAGCCAAACTGCCTCTGATTGCGCAGGCCAGCATCTAATGAGCGCTTCCAGGAGCCTGCAAACGACCAAACGCTCCATTCGGGATGTTTGCGACGGTAGGAGGCGAAGTTGTCCCGCGGGTCGCGCACGATGTGCAGACACTTGGCCGCCGGCCAGAGCTCGAAGATGCGATCGGCGAAGTGCTCATTGTAGGGCGTTTTCTCCACCCACCGCTTCGCCTCCGGCCGCCGCACGCCGCTGACCTGCCCGTAGGCCAAGATCGCCGCTGGCAGGATCGCTCGCGAGGACGGCCCGCCGCCTGTGACAATCTCACGGTACTGCTGGCGCACGCGTTCGTAATCGATATCTGAGTAGTCGCGATCCAGGAAACCCACCTGGCTGGGATGCGGATTGTCGGTGTCCCAACGAAAGATGCCGAGAATCCGCTCTTCGGCCAGCGCCATCGGGTCACGATCCGGAAAGGCCTGCACCTCGGGCAGGAAACGGCGAAAGTAACCGGTCTCTTCGGGGTACACGATCAGCTGTGGGTGGGAGTCAAGCAGAGTCATTACCAGACTGGTGCCCGACTTCGGGTGTCCGCAGATGAAGGTTGCCTGATCCCTGAGCCCGGTGTTTGCCGGCGTATCCGGACGTGCATCCCTTGTAAGGTGACTGGGCGTTACCATGCGGTCCAGCCTCCATCCACCACCAAGTTGGCACCGGTCATGTATGAGGAGGCATCTGACACCAAGAACAGCAGCGCGCTGCTGATCTCGTCCTTCTCAGCCATCCGCCCCAGTACCGTTTTGGCCGAGTAGCGCCGCACGAACTCATCGTCGTGTCCAGCGAACACGCCCCCTGGCGTGAGCGCATTCACTCGGATTCCGGTGCCGGCGAAATAGGTGGCCAGATAGCGGGTCAGACCGAGCGCGGCCGCCTTGCCTACCGAATAAGTAACCGGCTTGTACTGATCCGGCCGGCCTTCTCGCTGGTACAAACGCTGATCCGGGCCGACCACGCCGTAGGTCGAGCAGACGTTGACGATCACGCCTCGATCGGCATCCCGCATCGGTTGAGCCACCGCCTGGGCGCACAGGTACATGCCAGTGACGTTGACCTCTAGCGCCTGCTGCCAAGCGTCAAATGGGAAGTCCTCAAAGCGAACTCCGTGCTCGCCGGCGTTGTCGGAATCGAACTTCGGATCGAGCGCGGCGTTGTTCACCAGGATGTCCACCCGGCCGAATTTCTCGAGCGCGGCCTCCACCATCTTCCGGACCGAATCCGGAGCGGAGACGTCGGTGGCCAAGCCGAGCGTTTCGATCCCCGTGGCATCCAGGACCTCGCTAGCCACTTTTTCGGCCGCGCCTCCGCGCACATCGGCGACGACCACGCGAGCACCGGCCTGGGCCAGCGCCAGCGCGTGATTAGCGCCCAGCAAACCGGCGCCGCCGGTGATAATCGCAACCCTTTCCGGGATCAGGAATCTCCTGATCATCGCGCTCGGTCCCTTTGCCCCAGCTCAACCGCCGCACCGCTTTCTGCCGCCGACCG
>CAZJUE010000371.1:0-2375 GCA_964549025.1 uncultured Anaerolineaceae bacterium
CGGCGCAGCGTCACCAGCGTGACGTCGTCGGAAGCTGGCGCCTCGCCCAGGAAGCTCTGCAGCTCGTCACGCAGGATGCGCAGCAGCTGCTGGGCGGAGCCGCCGTCCGCCTCGGCGACCAGCCGTTCCAAACGGTCCTGCCCGAACTGAACACCCGCGGCGTTGAATGCCTCGGGCAGTCCATCGGTGTAAAGCGCCAAGGCGTCGCCCGGTTCGAGGCGGGCGGTGCCTTCCTGGTACTCGGCTTGCTCGGTGAGCCCCAGCGCCGGGCCGGTGGGCCACAGCGGCTCGGTTCGGCCGGCACCCGATCGAGCCAGCAGCGGCGGGTTGTGACCGGCGTTGACATAGCTCAAGCTCCCGTCGGCCGGGTCGATCGCCATCAGGAACAGCGAAACCAGCGTGGTGAAGCGGAAGTTGTGGCGATACAGTCCGTGGATGCGCTTCATCACCTCGGCGGGAGAGCCGCTGGTGCTGGCCAGCGCTCTCAGCAGCGACTGTAGGCCGGCCATCTGCAATCCAGCCGAGACGCCGTGTCCGGTGGCGTCGGCAATTGACGCGCCGATCCGCCCGTCGTCGAACTGGTAGAAGTCGAAGTAATCGCCGGTGACGATCTGTGCCGGACGGCTGTAGGCTGCGATCTGCAGCCCATCCACCGACGGGATCTCCTGCGGCATCAGCGACTTCTGCATCGACGATGCCAGCTCCAGTTCGCGTTCGAGGGCGCGTGCCTCCGGCTCCGATAGGTCTTCCAGGCACACACTGGCGTCGAAGTCCATTTCCAGCAGCTCGCGTTCCACGGTGCCGCCGCAGACCTCGCACATGCCCAGCTTGCCGGATTCGGAGCGTTCGAGCGCCTGGTCGAGGCGGTGCCGGTGCTCGTGTACCTCGGCTTCCGTGGCTGTACCGATGGTGCGGACCCGCTGCTCGCTATCGGCCTCGCTGAGCCACTGGTCCACTGCCTGCCGTTTCTCGCCGATGCCCTTATGCAGGCTCGGGTGGCGTTTAGGTTCGGTCGTTTCTTCAGCCATGGGTGTGACGTGCAACTTTACCACCGTTGGTGGCAACCGGTGCATTGTGGTTGTCGTCGGCCCAATGCACTGTCGCTGGCCGGGCAGTCGCGGCCTCGGCGGCTTGATAACGCGCGCGTCGTTCTCCGATCTCGCGATCCGGCCCCGCCGGGAGCTGCTTATCCAGCGGGCTGCGAACCGCCAATCCACCGCGCTTGAGGACGTGCGTGTAGATCATGGTGGTCTTCACGTCCTTGTGGCCGAGCAGGTCCTGCACGGTGCGAATGTCGTAGCCGTTTTCCAGCAGGTGGGTGGCGAAGCTGTGCCTCAGCGTGTGCGGCGTGACGCGTTTGTCAAACCTGCATAGCTTGGCGGCCTGGCGAACCGCTCGGCGCAGCCCGCTTGCGCTCAGATGATGACGCTCAACGCGTCCCGTGCGACGGTTGTGCGAACGGACGCGGGAGGGGAACACATATTGCCAGCTCCACTCGCCGCCGGCAGCAGGGTACTTCCGTTCGAGCGCATACGGAAGATCGACGATGCCAAAACCCTCGCGCAGATCTCGTTGATGCAGCAATTGCACTCGTCGCAGATGTTGGCGCAGCGGCTGCATCAACGTTTCGGGCAGAATGGTGTATCGGTCCTTGGCTCCCTTCCCGCTGCGCACGGTGATCTGCTGATGGGCGAAGTCCAGGTCTTTGATCCGCAGCCTGAGGCACTCGGAGGCGCGCAACCCGCTCCCGTAGAGCAGTTTGGCCATCAACTGGTATTTGCCGGTTAAGGCAGTGAGCAGCCGGTGAACCTCCTCCTGGGAGAGGACTGTGGGGACCGCCTTGGCGCGTTTGGCGCGCACCGCATCGATGGGGAAGGTCAGCGGACGGTTGAGCACGACCTTGTAGAGGAAGAGGATGGCATTGAGCGCCTGGTTCTGGGTGGAGGGTGCCACCCGCTCTTTGGTTGCCAGGTGCGTGAGGAAGAGCTCAATCTCGGTGCGCCCCATGTGGACGGGGTGTCGCTTGCTGTGAAAGGTCATGTACCTGCGGATCCATGCCAGGTAGCGCTGCTCGGTTTGGTAGGAGTAATGCTTGCGTCGCAGTACTTGCCGGGTGTGGTGTAAGATTTCTTCCATGGGGGAGCGTGACATCACTTTTCCTTTCTGCGTCTGCCTACCGAATCCGCTGACCGCTGCCAGATCTCCCGCGGCTCTGGCCTTCGTCGCTACTTCCGGTATGACGCGTATTCCGCTGATACTTGGATATGCATTCCCGATAATACGGGAGAATTCGCAAAAACGATCAAAACTGCCCGAAAAATCCCCCGCGCGGGGGATACTGGGAGTGGGTTCACGGTAATAACTAGTTAGGCGCA
>CAZJUE010000372.1:0-2351 GCA_964549025.1 uncultured Anaerolineaceae bacterium
GATTTGCTGAATGAAAGTTGTTCTGAGTGATTGGGTAGCGAGAAGGTTACGGCATGACGTCTGTTCGTGGGCCAGTTCACCGCAGGTTCGAGTGCCTGCAATTTAGCCGCCACATCGCTTTCGGATGGCTGTATATCACGTTTCCAGGCACTACTTTGCCGAGTTGTATTGCTGCCTCTACTGGGTCGCGTGTAATTTCGTATCCTGGCTAACTGACCGCTGTTAGCCAGTTGCGTGTAAAGCGGCAAATGTCGTTGCTTGATCGCCGGGATACGCAGATTGGAAAGGTTCTCCAGCGCTGTAGTGGCATTGTCGTTGTCTGCCGGGGTATCGGCGGGATCGATTGAACGATGGATCTTGCGTGCAACATGGCGCCCTTGCTGCACCACATGGGTCAGTTCATGGGCCAGTAGTTCGCGACCGGTTTCAGTCTCCGGCGTGAACTCGCCGGGGGCGAAATAGATATCACTGCCGATGGTGAAGGCACGGGCATTCAGTTCCTTGCAGAGTTCGGCGGCCTCGTTGTCGGTATGGATCACGACATGGGAGAAATCCTTGCCGAACTGCTGCTCCATGTCCTTCAGAACGGTAGCCGGCAGCGGATTGCCGTTGCCCCGGCTGTTCTGGATTCTCTGCTCGACCATCGCCGCGGAGGCTTCCCGCTGTTCCTCGCTGGGTGCCGTGGCTTGCGGCTCTTCCTCCGCCTGCCGCCAGAGCTTGGCCTGCAACGGCGCTTCTTCCTCGTCGGCCGCCTGACGCCAGAGCTTGGCCTGGGCTTCCTCCTCTTCGCCCTTTCGCCAGAGTTTGGTCTGTGCCGCTTCCTCTTCCTCCTCCAGCTGGGGCATCAGTTTGGTCTGCGGCGTCTCTTCTTCCTCTTCTGACTGACGCATGAGCTTGGGTTGTGCCGCTTCCTCTTCTTCGGTCTGCGCCTGACGCCGTATCTTGGGCATCATGGCCTCTTCTTCCTCTTCGTCTGCCTGACGCGCGACGGAGCGGGCGATGACGCGCTGGGCGGAGGCGAGCGGAGGTGTTGCCTCGTCGGGGGCCGGGCGGGCACGCCGCTTCACATCCGCCGCCACGGCATCGGCTTCCTTCTCCTCGGCATCCTGAGGATCGCTGACCTGGAGCTTGCGCTGCAGGTAGGCCGGCGTGCTCGCCTTGCGTCGGGCTCTGGCCGGCCCCTGGGGCTTGTGCTGGTCTGCCGGCTTGGGTTTGCTGATCTGCTTGCTGTCCATGATTAGCCCTTCAGGTTGTCCAGAGCCGAGGGCATGCTGCGACCGAGCTTCTGGTATTCCCGCTGTATCGCCTGCACCAGGCGCGGGGGCTCGATGGGGTCGTCGGCCGACTGGGTGCCGGCGGCGGTCAGTACCGCATTGCGAATCTGGCCGCCGGTCAGGTCGCAGTGGCTCGCCAGGCTGCGCACGACGTCGCCATCCGGCGCGCGCTCCCCGAGGTGGCTGTGCCACAGGCGCTGACGTTCGGCAAAGCCCGGCAGGGGAAAGTCGATGATGATCTCGATGCGGCGGTTGAAGGCGCTGTCGATGCGTTCCCGGCTGTTGGTGGTGAGGATCACGATGCCGGGATGGTTCTCGATGCGGGCCAGCAGATAGTTCGTGAGGTTGTTGGCGTAGCGTTCGCCGGTCTGCTTGGCGTCGGTGCGGCTGCCGAACAGCGAGTCGGCTTCGTCGAACAGCAGGATGACATCGCTCGCCGCGGCCTGGTCCAGCAGCAGCCCCAGGTTTTTCTCCGACTCGCCGATGTACTTGTTCATCACGGCGCCGAGGTCGACGCGGTATAGCGGGGCACCGAGCCGGTTGGCCAGATAGCTGGCCGCCAGGGTCTTGCCGGTGCCGCTTTCTCCGACGAAGAGCGCCCTGAGGCCACCGCTCCGGCTCGCCTGCAGGGTAGTGCCCAGATTGCGCCAGAGCGACTCGCGCTGCAGCGCCCGGGCGATCATGTCTTCGAGGCACTGATCGATCAGCGGCGGAAAGACGACCGCGTCACGGGAGACGTTGCGCAGTACCGGTTGTGCCAGCAGCCGCAGCTTTTCAGTGCCATGGTCCTGGCGCGCCCGCCGGACATGGTCCGCGCCGAGAGGTTCGCCGCTTTGCTCGGCGTAGCGGCGAGCACTGTTTGCCAGCTGGACGATGGTGGGGCCGCTGAGCAGGACGCTGCCGCTGAGCTGGCGAGCCAGCGTTTCCTGTCCCAGGGCCTGTCGCCAGAGCTCGAAACGCTGTTGCTGGTCCGGCAGGCCCATCGGGTGTTCGAGGCAGGCATCGCCGGCGACGGCACCGTCTGCGTTCAGGATGATCACGGCCGGGTGGCGATGAGTGTGCGTCGGCAGTTTCAAT
>CAZJUE010000373.1:0-2312 GCA_964549025.1 uncultured Anaerolineaceae bacterium
GAGCACCAGATTGACGCCGGCCGGCGGATCGGGCGAGGCTCGCGCTTCGGGCGGGATCATCGGCCGGGCGATGGTGATCGGTTTGCCGGCCAGCCATTCGTCGTAATAGCCCTCGACGCCGAAGAAACCCTCCCCTTCGTCGTTGACGAATCCCAGCACGTGACCGGCAAGTTCGTCCGCCGGATAGACGCGTTTGGGCGCCGGCACCAGCGACAGGCCGGTCAGGTCAGGCGCCGTGGGATCGGCCAGGAAGTCGTTGAGCACCTCGGCGACGAGCGGGTCGGCGGTGATCGGCAGCGGATCCCCATTGGCCCCGGTGCGGGTCAGCCGAATGCGGAATTGGCCTTCGGTGGCCCAGTCGTAGCTGAGCTGTGCGTACAGCTCCGGCTTGGGCAGCAACAGGATCTTGGAAAGCACCTCGGAGATGCCCTCCATGCTGGCGGGCGTGAGTTGGCGGGTTTCGACTTCCAATACATAAGAGGTTGTGTTGGCTGCCAGCAGCACTCCGTCGCGGTCGTAGATCAGGCCGCGGTCGGGCACCACCCTTTCGATCCGACTGGTCCCGACCTCTTCACGGGCGGCGAAGACCGGCGCGTAGGGGCCAAACTGCACCCGCACCAGCTGCACCAGCAACCCGACGGTCATCAGCCCCATGGCGCCGAGCACCAGGCTGAGTCGGCCGGCTGAGACCGGAGAAAGTGGAATCGGCTGCGGTTCGCTTTCGCCCCGGAACGAGCTGGCGCCGATCGAGCCGCTGGCGGCCACGGTCTCGCTGGGCCGGCGCGGGGTGACCTTGCGATTCTGCTTGCGACGCCGGAACAAGCTCATTGCGCGCCTCCGGAGAACAGCCGCGAGAACCACTCGCCCAGCGTTTCGGTGTAGCTGGGGGAGAGCATGCTCTCCCGATCGCCGCTGGCGATCGGCGGGCGCGGCCCCACGAACTCCGGATCGGCCAGATACTGCCCCACCGGCAGATAGACCACCTCGTCCGGCCGCGCCGGGCGGAACCCCAGGTAGAGCGCCCACTCCATCATCAGCTCCGGGGCGGTGAGCTCTGCATAGCTGGCACTCAATTCCGCGTTGGCGCGCTGCAGGCGCTGGTGCTGCTGTTCCAGCACTAGCAATTCACGGCCGGCGCGTGCGACTTCGGCATTCACCGCCAGGTAAATCGCTCCCAAAACCAAAAGCCCCACGATCCAAAAGGCTGTCCGCCCGGTGGTCCGGATTTGCAGCCGCCATGGGGCCTGTTTGAAGGCTTGTGACATCTCCTATCCCGATACCCTGCAAGCTTCATGCCATTACCGGCCGGCGCCCCCTTTGCCAAAGGGGGCGCCGGCCCAGCCACACTCTCGCCTAGACCCCCGCCCGCTCCGCAACCCGCATTCGAGCGCTGCGAGCCCGCGGATTACGCTCGACCTCGGCTTCGCTCGGACGGATCGGCTTGCGCTGGATCAGCCGCAAGCGGGCCCCCACTTCGGGCGGTCCCATCTGCTCTCGACTCTCCTCCCGCATGAACCGCTTTACGATGCGGTCCTCCAGTGAATGAAAGGCGATCACCACCAGCCGGCCGCCGCTCGCCAGCAGCTCCACGGCCTGCGGCAGTGCCTGCTCCAAAGCGGAAAGCTCGTCGTTGACGGCGATCCGCAGGGCTTGAAAAGTGCGGGTGGCGGGATGGGTCTTGCCCCTCCGGCCACGTCGGGCTTTGGCAATCAACTCCGCCAGCTCGGCGGTGCTGTGGATCGGTCGGGCGGCCACGATCGCCCGCGCCAACCGCCGGGACTGGCGCTCTTCCCCGTAGCGGTAGATCAGGTCCGCCAGGTCGGTCTCTGGCAGCCGGTTGACCAGTTCGGCTGCAGTGGCACCGCTGGTCGGATCGAAGCGCATGTCCAGCGGTCCGTCGCTGCGAAACGAGAAGCCCCGCTGTGGGTCGTCGAGCTGCAGCGAGGAGAGCCCCAGGTCGAGCAGCACTCCGTCGACTTCGGTCCAGCCGATGTCGTGGGCGTGGGCCCGCAGCTGACGGAACGAACCGTGGTGCAGCCGGACGCGATCCCCGAACCGCGCCAGGCGCTGCTGGGCCAGCGGCAGTGTGACCGGGTCTCGGTCTAGGCCCAACAGCGCCCCGTCCGGCGCGGAACGTTCGAGGATCCCTTGTGCATGTCCTCCGGCTCCGACCGTGCCGTCGATGATTCGGCTCCCCGCAGTGGGCTGGATCGCAGAGAGCACCTCTTGGTAAAGAACCGGGGTGTGATTACTCACCCCGTGGAGAGATCGAAGTCTTCAAATCGCCCGGCGGTCGCATCCAGATCGCCCAT
>CAZJUE010000374.1:0-2303 GCA_964549025.1 uncultured Anaerolineaceae bacterium
GGTGATCGAGCAGGGCCGGCGGCTTAACCAAGGCTACGTTTGGCAACCAGTTACCGGGCTGCGCCCGGTGCACCAAAAATACTACCTGCCGAACGAGCCCGGGTTCTGGGAGGCCAACTGGTACGATCGGGGAGAACTTCAATTCCAGTCGATCGCGGTATCCGAAGTCCGACTGGGCTTCGCCATCTGCAGCGATCTATGGTTCACTGAGCATTCCCGAGCCTATGCTCGCCAGGGAGCGCATCTACTGATCTGTCCACGGGCTACCGAAGCAGCCTCGCTCGACAAATGGATCGTTGGCGGCCGGTCCGCCGCGGTAATGTCGGGGGCTTACTGCCTTTCGTCCAATCGGGGTGGGCAGGGGAGTGGGATCGAGTGGGGTGGTGGAGGATGGATCATCGAGCCGGACGGGGAAGTGCTGGGGCTGACTTCCGCCGACCAACCGTATCTGACGATTGACCTGGACCTGGCGGTGGCTGAGCAAGCGAAGCAGACCTATCCGCGCGATGTGCGCGAGTGAAGCACGACATGGCAGCTGAGAACGTGACCGGTGGGATCCCGATTTACGAGAACGTCGGCCGGCAGTTTAGTCGGGCGGCCGACTTGATGCAGCTGGACTCGGATGTTCGACACATCCTGGAAAAACCGATGAACGAGATCACGGTGAATTTCCCCGCCATCATGGAAGATGGCCGGGTGGAGATGTTCACCGCCTACCGCGTGCAGCACAGCAACGTCATGGGGCCCTTCAAGGGCGGCGTTCGCTTTCACCCGTCAGTTGATATTGACGAAGTTCGGGCTTTAGCCACCTGGATGACCTGGAAGACGGCGCTGGTCGACATCCCCTTCGGAGGCGCCAAGGGAGGCATCCAATTCAACCCCAAGCGCTATACACCCAAGGAGTTGGAGCGCATCACCCGCCGCTTCACCTTCGCCCTGGGCAACAGCATCGGGCCGGATTTCGATATTCCGGCTCCGGACATGAACACCGACTCGCAGATCATGGCCTGGATACTGGATACCTATCTCTCAACTCAGCCTCCCCACGATCGGCAGACCTGCTACCACGTCGTCACCGGCAAGCCAGTCGATCTGGGCGGAAGCGTCGGGCGCGATAAGGCAACCGGTCAGGGAGTGGTGTTCTTGATCCAACGCTGGGCTGAAGCGCAATCGTTGGATTTGGCCGATACAAGCTTCTTTGTGCAAGGGTTCGGCAACGTCGGTTCCTGGGCGGCGCGCCTGTTGTGCGAATTGGGAGCCAAACTGATAGCGGTGGAGGACGCCTCCGGAGCCATCCACAATCCGGAGGGAATCGATCCGGTACGGTTGTTGGAGCACACTGCCGGCAAGTCCCAGGTGATTGACTATCCGGCCGCCGAGCCAATCGACCACCGGCAGTTCTTGTCGCTGGAGGCGGACATCTTCATCCCGGCCGCACTGGAGAATCAAATCACCGCCGACACCGCCGGTTTGCTGAAAGTGCGCATGGTGGCGGAGGGCGCCAATGGCCCGACCGACATCAACGGTGACCAGATCCTGCGCGAACAAGGTGTGCACATCATCCCCGACATCCTGTGCAATGCCGGCGGAGTGGTGGTGAGCTATTTCGAGTGGTTGCAGAACAAGCGCAGCGAATTCTGGGACCTGGCAGAAGTCGATCGCAAGCTACACAAGCTGCTGCTCAAGGCCTACGAACGGGTCGAGCGCAAGTCGACCGAGCTGGATTGTGATTGGCGCATCGCGGCCTACGTATTGGCGCTGTCGCGCATCCAGGCGGTGTATCGGGGTCGCGGCATCTTCCCCTAGCCACATTAGAACGAAGGCCAAAGTGTAAGTTAAGTCGGCATGTCGCAGCGAGCCGATCGGGCTTGCTGACGTTCGGGCGGTCCCCGATGTCGAGCTATCATATCGATGGGGGTCAGAACTCGAATCGACGTGCGCCTGCCAAATTACTGGGCCAATCGAATCCTGGCGATCCTGCTGCTGGGCTACGGCGGCTTCCTGGGCATCCGGGCTATGCTGCCAGTCGCGGAACCCTCATTGCCCCTGGAGCCGGCGGCCGGAGGGATCACCGCCTTTTTCACCAATCCTGGAGGGGCAGGTAGCTACGCTCAACAGGGTGGCCCGGACGTCCGCATCGCGGCGGCTATCGATGGCGCAGCGGACCGGGTCGACCTGGCTGCCTACGACCTGACGCTCTGGAGCGTCCGTGATGCGTTGATTCGCGCACGCCAGCGCGGGGTGCAGGTACGGGTGGTGCTGGAGAGCAGCCACCTCGATCGCCCGGAAGTCGTCGAGCTGCA
>CAZJUE010000375.1:0-2295 GCA_964549025.1 uncultured Anaerolineaceae bacterium
CGGTCGGACCGGAGAGCCTATCGCGGCAGGCCGCCTGTAGATTGCCGGGTGAAGCTCGCAAGCTTGCGGCCGTTGGAGCGCCTATCAGCTGCGTAGCTCGCTCGATGCCCCGATTTGGGCCCCCGCCTGGCGGACGCCCGGCAACCGTCGCGTGGCGTGCCGAACGATGATCGACATTCCGATCCACGCCATTTGCAGCATAGCTTTCAAGCCCTTTCGTTCGGGGTAGGTAGCCCGCAGAACGTAGCCGTCGCGTTCGATGGCGTCGAGCACGAGCTCGAAGCGCGTACAGTACCAATACCCCGCCAACTTGGAGCGCAGGTTATCCAAACTCTCCAGAAATCGCTTGCCGGCCTGGAAGTACTCTCGCGCCAGCTCGACTCGATCCATCACCCAGGTGCGCATCGGCAAGCTGTCCAGCTCGCTTGGCTGGACGCGGTGCGCCTGCAGGTACTCGTGTGGAACATTGATGTAGCCGGCGTCAAGGTCCTCAACTAGATCACGCAGCATGTGGGTGATGTGAGCCGCCTCGGCGGCCAGGTGTCGGGACGGGCCCTGGGGGTATCGCTGGTCGGCGGCGATGAAGTATTCGATGGCGTCGGTGACCGCGGTGCCCAACGTCTCCGAGTACCAGGCCAGATCGCCGCCGCCGATGGGGTGCCCCTCGCGGGCTGCATCGAACTCGATAATCGAAAGGAAATTGTGCAGGTAGCTTCGAAGCCGATCGTCTCCGTCCCGGACCAGATCGGCGAGCATCTGCTCCTCCGGGGTGAGATCGGATGGTCGCTCGTGTCGGTAGAGCCGCCCGATCAGGTCGCGCTGGCGAACGACAAAGCGCAGCCGCTGCTCCCGATTCTGCATGACTTCGTCCACCACATCGTCGACCCAGCGGAAATATGCGTAGGCGCGGTAGCAGTCGTCGCGCCGGTCGCGGTGGGCCAGCAGCCCGGCGATCAGCGCCGATTGCTTGCTAGCAGCCCAGGTGATGCGTCGCGCCAGTTTGGCGCTGCCCGGTACCCGCTCGCTGCGCCGGCGACCGCTAATCGTGCGCAAGCGCAATGCTCCGTCAGTAGCCACCGACAGCCTCCCTGGAAAATGCAGCTGCTCGTTCCGGGGCGGAGCCGGCTTGCTGGATCGGCAGCTCCTCGAGGATTCGGTCGGCTGCCAGCTTGGCCGATATCAGTACCGTCGGCATGCCGGTTCCGGGGTGGGTGCTCGCACCCGTGAAGAAGAGATTGCGGATGCGGGCGTGTCGATGGTGTGGCCGCAGGTACCCCATTTGCGTGAGACTGTGGCTCAGGCCATGGGTCGAACCCAAGGTCAGGTTCAGTTGGCCGTGCCAATCAGGCGGCGACATGCGTCGCTCGAAAAGGATCGAATCCCGCAGATCAGTCAAGCCCAAACGATGCAATCGACTCAGCACGTGATTGCGCGCCCGCTGCACCAATCGATTCCAGTCCTGCGGTGCCTGCTGGTCGAGATGACCGATCGGCAAGGCCACCATCAAGCTGTCCCTGCCCACTGGAGCCGCGGCCGGGTCAACCCGTGCCGGAGCGTGGACGTAGAAACTTGGATCCTCCGGCAGGTCAAGCTGCTTGAAGATCGGGTCGAAGCTCTGGCGGTAGTCTTCCGCCAGGAAGAGATTGTGAACGCCGAGCTGTGGATACTGTTTGCGCAGGCCCCAGTAGAAGACCAGCGCCGAGCAACCGTATCGCTTGCGGTCAAGCCGTGATGCGGTGCCATCTTCCGGCAACAGCCGCCGGTACACGTAGCTGAGATCGGCGTTGGCCACGATCAGGTCGGCGGGAAACTGCACGCCGCTGGATAGCTTCACTCCCGTAGCTCGATCGGATTGAACGCAGATCTCCTTTACCGGGGATCGGTACAGAAATCTGACCCCATTGCGCATCGCCAGCTCGACCAACGCCTCGATCACACGGTACATCCCCCCCATCGGATACCAAATCCCGTCGGCAAACTCGATGTACTGCAGCAGCGAGTACAGGGCCGGCGCTTCGAACGGGCTGAGCCCCATGTACATGTCCTGGAACGTGAAGGCGGCTCTCAGGCGTGGATCGCTGAAATATCCGCCTACGTCGCGATAGTGCCGCTTGAGCACCTTGAGCTTGAACAGCAATGCCAGTGTCTTGGGGCTGACGAATTCAGCAAGGTTTCTGAAATCTCGCTGCACCAGGTGCTGCATTGCCTCGGTGTAGTTGAGTTGGCCCTGCTCCAGGTAGCGCAACATGGCGGGGTAGCTGCCCGGTTCAATCGCTTCGAGCTGCGCCTGCATGA
>CAZJUE010000376.1:0-2284 GCA_964549025.1 uncultured Anaerolineaceae bacterium
GGCAGCTGGCGCAGAACGGAGCGATCTCGCTGACCGGCCGCATTCCGATCAGCACCTACGGCGGCTCAAAGGCCCGCGGAGAGCCGGGCGCGGCCACCGGCGTGTACCAGCTGGCGGAGGCCGCCCTGCAGCTGGAGGGCCGGGCCGGTGAGAACCAGGTGCCGAAGGCGGCGGTCGCGTTGGTGCAATGCCTTGGCGGAGCGGGTGCAACCGCCGCCAGTCACGTGCTCACCAGGCAAGGCTGATAGTTTCTGATAGCGAACCGGCCCTAAGCTAGATACGGTTTAGCCATGGAACCATCTCGACACTGGAGACTCAAGCAGCAGCGCTATTCGCTGGTCGGCGAGGTCTGTCCGAACTGCGAGATCAAGATCTTTCCGCCGCGAGACGTTTGCCCGGATTGCGGTCGGCCAGCCCATGATACCTACCAGTTCAGCGGGCGGGGCGAGGTGTACTCCTACACCACGGTGTATCAAGCGCCCGCCGGCCACACCGAGGATGCCCCCTATCCGGTGGCGATCGTGCGGCTGGACGAAGGGCCGCTGGTCACCGCTCAGCTGACCGATTTGGACGACCGGCAGGTTGAAATCGGGATGCCGGTGGAGATGGTGACCCGCAAGCTGCGCTCCGATGGCGAACGTGGCATGCTGGTCTACGGCTACAAGTTCCGGCCGCAGCTCAGCTAGCTGCGCAAGAATCTGCCGATCCTTATGGCCGCCGCAGGGCGGCTTTTTGTTTTTTCACCCCCGCTGGGACCAACGGTTCATGTCTGCCACCGGCTCGTGGAACAAAACTTGCGGGCGGCTGCAAATTGGCTTGCACATGCCCCACCCTTATGCTAGGATGCCCGCTTGTTCCAACGCGACCGGCCGGAGGAAACCCGCAGGAGGAACCAATGAATTTGCCGCGATTCCGCATCCTGCTCCCCTTGGCGTTGTTCATGCTTTCCGCAGCTTGTACGCGCCCGGCTTCTACACAGCCGCCAGAAGAGGGAGAAGCAACCCCACAAGACAGCCAACAGGCCACCATGGAGGCGGTGCGCTCGGCATTGCTGACGCAAACCGCTGAAGCGGGTGGCTCTGATGTAGTGAGCCTTCCCACAGAGCAGGCAACCGAGGTGCCGCAAGCCAGCCCGACATCAGTGGTCGAGGCCACCTTGGCGCCCACCGTTGCGCCAACCGCCACCCAGGATGAGGGCGATGGTGACTTCGTCGAATACACGGTCCAGGCTGGAGACTTCCTTTACAGCATTGCCGAGGACTTTGGCGTCGATCCGCAGGCGATCGTCGAACTCAATGGGTTGAGCTCGCCCAGTCAATTGGAGGTCGGCATGGTGCTTAAGATCCCGCCCAGCAGCGGCCCGATCCCGACGCCGGTCAACACGCCGGTGAGCGGAGGCACAGTGCACGTGGTGAAGCTGGGCGAATGGATCTGGTCAATCGCCCGCATTTACGGCGTCGACCCGCAGGCTATCATCGATGCCAACAACCTGGCGGATCCGCATCTAATCTATCCAGGGCTAGAGCTGATCATTCCTTAAGCAGGAAGCCCAAATAGCTAGAATAGTGGGGCGGCCGGATCGGCCGCCCCGTTGTTGTTCCTGAGAGCAAAGGAGCAAGTCGTGAGCATTGAAGTGATCTCCTCGACGCTTGAGTTCCGCGGAAAGATCTTCGACGTTCAGGTCGACCAGCTGCGTCTGCCGTCCGGCCAACAAATGCGCTTCGATTACCTGGTCCATCCTGGCGCGGTGACGCTGGTGCCGTTCGATCGTCAGGGTCGCATATGGTTCGTTCGCCAGTACCGCCACGCTGTGGGAACCGAGCTGTTGGAGCTGCCGGCAGGGACGCTGGAGCCGGGCGAGCCGCCAGAAGACACTGCCGGGCGCGAGTGCCGGGAGGAAATCGGGATGCGGCCCGGAAAATTGACGCCAATCGGCGAGCTGTATATGGTGCCCGGCTACTCCAGCGAGCGCATCCAGATTTACCTAGCCACTGAGTTAGAGCCCGACCCCCTGCCGCGCGATAAGGACGAGCTGCTGCAGGTCACCCAGCTCCCGCTGGACCTGGTGCGGGACCAATTGCACGATGGAAGCATACGCGACGGCAAGACAGTGGCAGCCCTCGCGCTGTCGCTGCCACGCCTGCCGTCAGGAGATTGAACCCGACGGACAGTCGGGCGAATGCTGGTGGAGGCCGCCCCGGGAGGGCGCTTCGCTGCATGAGCGGCGCCGACGGCATGGTATACTTTTGCGCCGCGCCGCCCGAGCGAATGGGCGGCGGGCATG
>CAZJUE010000377.1:0-2244 GCA_964549025.1 uncultured Anaerolineaceae bacterium
CGATTTCGTAGCTGTAATAGTCCACCGTCAGCAGCAGCCGTTCGTCCAGGTTGACGATCATGCCAAGGTTATAGCTCTCGGATTCCTCCGGGCCCAGGTCGGGGTTGCCGGCGAAGACTGCGGTGTACTCCTGTGGTTCGCAGGCCTTGTTGATATTGCCCACCGCATCGCAGCGGATACTGTCCACCAGGTTGGGGGATTCATCGGTGCGGCCCAGCCCCAGTTGTGACAGTGACGGAGCGCGGAAGGCCGTGCCCCAGGAACCGCGGAAGGAGACGCTGTCCAGCGGCGACCAGAGGAATGACACCTTCGGGTCGGTGGTGGTGCCGAAATCACTGTAATCCTCGTGGCGAGCTGCCAGCTGCAGTTCGAGGGTGTCCAGCACGGGTACCGCGAGTTCTGCAAACACGGCGGTATTGTCACGGCTGCCATTGGCCTGGGTGGCCTCGGTACCGAAGATATCGCCGCGCAGGAACTGGTCGTCCGGATTGTCGCGGATGCTGTCCTGGCGGTGCTCCGCACCGATAGCCAGCATCAGGTCGCCACTCGGCATGGACATTATCGGGCCGGAGAACTGCGCATCTACGGAGCGGGTGGTCGACTTGCCCACACGGGTGGTGGTGGTCTCGATATAGGCGAGCGCCTCGGCTGAATTGGACGAGGGCTCAAACGGGTCCCACAGTCCGCTGTCGATGGCTTCCTGCACCCGGCGCGAGTTCGGGAAACCGTCCACACCCCGCTCAACGGCATCACTCTTGATATAGCTGTAGGCCGCCTCCCAGTTCCAGCTGCTGCCCAGCTCGCCTTCGAGGCCCAATACGCTGCGGAAGTAATCGGACTCCACTTCCTTGCGGCGGTTACCGATATCCACCGTCCGCCGACGCATGGTCAGGTCCTGCTGGTAGAAGGGGTGCGTCGGCATTTCGGCGAACGGGTGATTCGGGTTGTCGCCGGACATGAACAGCTCGTTGAAGCTCGGGCTGCCGGCGCCCTTGACGGTGGTCTTGGCATTCTGTCCGCTGATTTCGGCAAAGGCTTCCACACGGTCGGAGACAGTGTAGCGACCGAGGTAGTTGAAACTGACCCGCTCGGTGGACGGCACCATACTCATGAACGGCGCATAGTCGTAGCGGCAGAGGTTGTTGGCCGTGTCGATATCCTCGGGGGCGCAAACGTCGTTGCCGAAGGTGTCCGCGAGGCGCACGGTGGAATCGGAAGCCAGGGCTATGGTGCCCGGAATACCGGCGGAGCTGCGGAAGTCCGTAGCAAAGGGGTCATTGGGGCGCAGGGCGGCCTGGTTGGCGGAGCGGGCATAATCGCGATCCGCATAGAGGGTTTCCTCGCGGTTGAAGTAATCCACGATCACCGTGTGGCTGCTGTTGTCAGTCACATTGCCCCACACCATGCTCAGGTTGCTCTCGCTGCCGCCGCCGGCGGAGGTGCCACCCACCTTGCCGGACAGCTCCATCCCATCGAAATCATCACGCAGGATAATGTTGATTACCCCGGCGATGGCATCGGAGCCATAGGTGGCCGAGGCGCCGTCCTTGAGCACATCCACGCGTTTGATGGCGGCGAGCGGGATATTGTTGATATCCACAAATGCGGTATCGATATTCTTGGCGAAGGGGCTGACCGATACCCGGCGGCCGTTGACGAGGATCAGGGTAGAGTCGGCGCCCAGCCCGCGTAGAGAGACACTGGAGCCACCGTTGGCGGTATCGTCACTGCTGTTGGCCTGGGTGGAGAAAGTCCCTTGCCCGGAGATGGGCAGCTTGCTGAAGAGACCGATCAGGTCGGTGACCCCGGTGGCGGCAATGTCTTCGGAGTTGAGACTCGCCACCGGTGAGGGGCCGTCCATCTGAGCCCGTTTAATGTGAGAGCCGGTAACCTCGACCAGCTCCATTTCCCGTTCGCCGGTATCGCCACCGGCTTGGCTGGTTTGTGCCAGTGACGGCGCACTGACCAGCAGTGCCGACAGGCAAAGTGCGATCGGAGTTTTCTTGAATTGGTACCTTTCCATAGGTTTGTCCTCGTTATACGTTTTTATTGGAAAAATTTTTTAATTTTTACAGCGGTTCGAGACTATCAGTCTGGTGCGCCTCAGGGGAGCAGGAGAGCGTCAAAGTGAGACCAGGGGGCGGCCAAATTTGTGCGCTGGGTCAAACATCGGTCGAATGACCGGTCGAAGCAGCTGCGCAGCAACATCGCCAGCGCTGAGGTGAGACTGGGGGATGACCAGCT
>CAZJUE010000378.1:0-2243 GCA_964549025.1 uncultured Anaerolineaceae bacterium
GCGGGCATGCCCTTGTCGGTCGCATCCCCGATGATCAAGCCCAGGCGATTGTCTGGCAGCTTCAGGAAGTCGTAGAAGTCACCGCCCACCTCGCTGGCCGGCAGGTAGCTGGCCGCCACTTGCCAGCCGGCGAGCTTCGGCACTTCCTTCGGAAGCAGCAACTGCTGAATTCGGCGCGCGACCCGTAGTTCGTGCTCGGTCCGCTCTTGCTCGCGCACCTGCCGCTCGAGACTGAGGTAAAGGTCTTGCAGCTGCGCGGTCATCGTATTGAAGTTATCGCTGAGCTCGGTGATTTCATCGCGAAACAAGAAGTAGGGCGCGCTGACCCGTTGATCGAGATCTCCCCCGCGAATGCTGTTGGTGGCCTCGGCCAGCGCGGTGAGCGGCCGGGCGAAAGTCAGCACCGTGCCCAAGCCAAACAGAATGCTGACCGCGACCACTCCACCGGCGAAGAGGAACAGCGCTACCTGGATGTCCTGCTGCACCTGCAGCAGATTGCTGATCGATTGGGCGACCAGCACCGTCCCCTGCGCCTCCCCGGCCAGAATCAGCGGGTGAGCCAAGATCCGCGCTTGAACCCTATCGTCGAATTCGAGATACCGGGCGGTTACTTCGCCGTCGGGATCGATGAACCCTTCTTGAAGGTAGCGCTCGTACCCACTGTCGCGGTCGATCGTGGAGGCGATCACCGCGTTGTCTTTCACCACTGCTACGTCGGCATCCAATACCCTGCTGATATCGGCGATGAAGTCCTGGTCCAGGTAGAAAGCGGAAAGCACGATCCCCTCAACGGGGCCTGCTCGGCGTCCGCCCGAGTACACCGGCGAAACCCCGATGATCTGCGAGGCTTGCGGCGCGATGGCGATCCCACTGGTCGCCTGGCCGGATTCGAGGGCTTGAACGATCAGTTGGTCCCGGACCCGGGTGGTGTGTTCGCTGACCTGTAGGAACCTGGCGACCAGCGGCCCGCCGTAGTACAAGGCCGGATCTCCCGGCCGAAACTCGGAAGCATAATAGCTGAGCTCTTGCAGTCCGAGCTCAGGCCTCAGCGGATCAAGCGCTCGCCCGACAAGCGCCTCATCCGACTCGGCGGCCTCCACTTCAGGCAAATTGGCAACGAAGTTGGCGCTCAGCAGGGCTTTGCCCTCTGAGCTTTCGATCAGGGCCTCGACCGAATTCGCAATCTCGGTCAATCGCCGATCGGCTTCTGCTTCGGTCCGGCGGGCGACCAGCTCGCTGGTGATGGGCAGCAACACCGCCAGGACCAGACCGGTGATCGCCAGAAACGGAATGACCGCCTTCCAGCGGATGCTCATTCTCCGGCCAGTGTGGAGGATTGCGTCAATCCAGGACATTGCCGTCATCCCATGCGATACGGTCGGTCGCAGTACGTAGCTGCCAGCATGAGATGCACGAGGCTGGCCATCAGCAAGCAAGGCCCATCAAGCGCCGCTCGTTGTATCGCGCCGTCTGGCGAACAGGATTCCCCCGACCGCAATCACGATCACCAAACCGATGCCAACCGGCAGCGCCGGGTCGATCGCGGCCCCAGTGGCCGGCTCGGCCTCTTCGACATATTCAAACAGCGGCTCGAGCAACGCGGCCGAAGGGACTTCGAAATCGACCGGAGGCACGTTGTTGCGCAAGTAGTGGATGACCGCCTGCAGGTCCGCGTCGGTAAGCTCGGAGGTGAACGCCCATGGCATAAGAACGGTTCGTCGACCATCAGGCCGGATCCCCTCGCGAATCACGCGCTTGACCTCATCGTCCGTCCACAATCCGATCCCGGTCTCACCGTGCGGCGTCAGGTTGCCGCCGTACACAATCCCCCATGGCCCTTCAAACGGCTGACCGCCGGCGAAGTACAGGTCCATGATGGGCTCGCCGGTGACTTCATCCACGGGCGTGTGGCAGAACGAGCAGATCACCACGCCTTCCACCAAGTAGCGCCCGCGCGCGGCGCTGTCTGACGGATCCGGCGCGACGATCCCTTCTCGCACGGGCAGCGGGGGGAATTCTTCAATCATCATGTGCTGGTCGGGATTGTGCTCGATTTTGTTCTCGATCGGCGGCAAACTCCGCAAGAAGGCCACAATCGCGTCCAAATCCGACTCAGCCATGTTGTTGAAGAACGTGTACGGCATCACCGGATTGAGTTGGTGGCCATCACGGCTCACGCCGGTGCGGATGGCGGTCTTGATCTCTTCGTCCGTCCATCCCCCGAGTCCGGTTTCGACGTCCGG
>CAZJUE010000379.1:0-2241 GCA_964549025.1 uncultured Anaerolineaceae bacterium
CGCCTGGACTCAATTCATTGGCGGCGGGCACGTGGAGAAAGTGCCCTACCCCCATCCCTATCGCTGCCCGTTCGGCGACGACGTGGACGACTGTGCTGAACAGGCCATCCGCTTCCTCGAGGATTACATCTTCAAGACGGTTTGCCCGCCGGACGACGTGGCTGGCATCATCGTCGAGGCAGTGCAGAGCGACGGGGGCGACATCGTGCCGCCCCCCAACTTCCTGCCGATGCTGGAGGAACTCTGCCGCCGGCACGGTATCTATCTGGCCTTGGATGAGGTGAAGATCGGCGTGGGGCGCACCGGCCGCTGGTTTGGCTTTCAGCACAGCGGCGTCACGCCCGACGTGGTCGTCCTGGGCAAATCTCTTGGAGGTGGCCTGCCCTTGAGTGCAGTGGTTGCCCGGCGCGAGATCCTGGACGTGGGTCCGGCCCTGGCCCTGTTCACCACCGCCGGAAACGCGCTTAGCTGCGCCGCCGGGCTTGGTGTCGTGGAAGCCATCGAGCAAGATGGCTTAGTGGAAAACGCTCGCAGAATAGGCGCCTATCTTCACGGCAAGCTGGCCGAGCTGGGGGACAAGCACCCCCTGGTAGGCGATGTGCGGGGCCTGGGCCTCATCCAGGGCGTCGAGCTCGTCACCGACCGTGTGACCAAAGAGCCCGCCACCGCCGAAGCGGCCAAGGTGGTCTACCGTGCCTTTGAGCTGGGACTTTTGCTCTTCTACGTGGGTATGTTCTCCAACGTGCTGGAGATCACGCCGCCGCTCATAATTACCGAGGCCGAAGTAGACGAAGCTGTGGCCATCCTCGACCAGGCGCTGACTGACGTCGAGGATGGCAAAGTGAGCGACGAGGCGGTGGCCCGTTACGCGGGCTGGTAACCCGAACGCCGATGAGCGAGCCAATCGTTTCACGCCTGGAAGGGCGGCTGGAAACCTTCTTAGATGAGCTGCGGACGCTGACCGGGATTGACTCGGGCAGCTTCGATAAGGCCGGGGTAAACCGCGTCAACGACTGGCTGGAGTCGCGCCTGTGTGCGCTGGGCTTCTCGGTCGAGCGCCTGCCTCAAGAGGAGTATGGCGATAACCTGGTGGCTACGCTGGACGGCCGCGGCCGGGGCCACATCCTCCTGTTGGGACACAGTGACACCGTTTACGCCAGAGGAACGGCCGCCGAGCGGCCCATGACCATTCAGGGCGACAAGATTCTCGGTCCTGGGACCTGTGACATGAAGGCCGGATTGCTGGCGGGCATCTACGCCGTGGAAACCCTGTGCCAGCTTGGGCTCGACGATTTCGGCCGCCTCACCTTCCTTTGCGTCTCGGACGAAGAAGTCGAGGATCGCCGATCGCTGGACCTGATCCGGCAGATGGGCCGCCAGGCCGGCGCGGCTCTGACCCTGGAAGCGGCGCGCCCTAACGGCGACATTGTCACAGCGCGCAAGGGCGTGAGCTGGTATGTTATCGAGGCCTTCGGCCGCATGGCTCACGCAGGCGTCGAACCGGAAAAGGGGCGCAATGCCATCCTGGCCCTGGCCCATCACATTCTGGCCCTGCAGGAGCTGAACAACTTCCGGCCCGGTGTGACGGTCAACGTGGGCTTCATCCAGGGCGGCACCGTACCCAACAATGTGCCAGAGTACGCGGTTATGAAAGTAGATATTCGGGCCTTCTCCGTGGCGGATTTTGAGGCTACGTTGGCCGCCATCCGGGCCCAGCTGCAAAAGGAAACCGTGCCTGGGGTGCGCTACCGTTTGACCAGGGAGGGGACTGACCACCCGCCCATGCCCCGCACGCCAGAGGTGGCGGCACTGGAAGCGTTAGCCCGGGAGCAGGCCCGCGAATTGGGCTTTGAGGTCAAAGGTGTAGCGACCGGCGGGGCATCAGATGCCAGCCTTGTCGCCGCCGAAGGTGTGCCGGTGCTGGATGGATTGGGGCCGGTGGGCGGACTGGATCACAGCCCTGACGAGTACATTGAGTTGAGCAGTATCGTGCCTCGCACAGCTCTGCTGGCCAAGCTCATAATGGCGATAGCCCATAGACAATAGGAGTAGCTGCTTATGGACAAGAGGGAGGTTGTGAAGCGCCTCGAGGACGAGGAGATCCAGCACTTGTGGGTGATCTACCACGACTACAGCGGGCGATCCTGTACCAAGAGCGTACCAGCTGAGCGCTTCGCCAGTGTGGTGGAGCACGGCATCGTCTTCGCCCGGGCAAACTTGGATTTCACTCTGGAAGATCAC
>CAZJUE010000380.1:0-2214 GCA_964549025.1 uncultured Anaerolineaceae bacterium
CCTCGGTCGATCTGCTGGAGCCGGAAGGCAGCGCGCTGGACGACTTCTCCGAACTCAGCTACACCGAGGCTTTCGACGCCATGCTGGAAAAGTTCCGCACCGAATACGCCTTCACCGAGCACAAGCGGCTGGACTGGGACGCTCTGGAAGCCGAATTCCGTCCACGCTTTGAGGACGCCGAACGGGTTCGCAACCAGCAATCCTATGCGCTGGCGCTGCGCGATTTCCTATGGTCCATTCCCGACGGGCACGTCAACATGGATATCACCCCGCTGATCGATCTTTTCCGCACCGAGGTCAGCGGTGGAATCGGCTTGGCGCTGGTCGAGCTGGCCGACGGGCGCATTCTGACCGGGCTGGTGGTCGAGGGCAGTCCGGCGGCGGAAGCCGGGATTAAGTTCGGCGCAGAGATCCTGGCGATCGGCGGCGCACCAACCAGCGACTATGTCGACTCAGTGGTCCCGTGGAGCTCACCGTTCAGCACCGAGCACAACCGGCGGCTGGAACAACTGCGCTTCGCCACCCGCTACGAGATCGGAACTCAGGTTCAAATCGAATTCCGGAACCCAGATTCCGCGCCGGAGCAGGAGACGCTCGAGGCCGAATTCGAGATCGACAGCTACCTGTTCGACATCCCAGGCGACGAGCTCACCGGTGCCGAGCTGCCGGTCGAGTTCTCACTGTTCGACTCCGGCATCGGCTACGTTCAGATTCTGGACTTCTTCGACAACGAGCTGCTGACGATCCAGCTGTGGGAGCGCATGATGCACGACCTGAGCGAAATTGGCAGCGAAGGTTTGATCATCGACCTGCGGCTGAACGGCGGGGGGAGCGGCTACCTGGCGCGGCAGATGGCAGCCTATTTCTTCGATGAGGAACTGGTAACCGGCAACACTGGCCGATACGATGACAGCATCGACGACTTCTACATCGATGAATCGGAGCAGGCTGAAATGATCCCGCCGCCGGAGGACCTGCGCTACCACGGTCCGGTGGTGATGATCATCGGTCCGAACTGCGCCAGCGCCTGCGAATTCTTCGCCTACGCTATGACACTGCAGGACCGGGCGCGCTCGGTGGGTCTGTTTCCCACCGCCGGCCTCGGCGGCAGCGTGGAGGATTTCCAGATGCCCGGCGATCTCACCATCCGCATGACCATCGGCCGGGCGGTCGATCCGCAGGGCCAGATCCACATCGAAGGTCGCGGAGTGGAGCCGGACATCACAATCCCACTCGACGAAACCAACTTCTACGCTATCTACCGCGATGGGCAGGACCTCGCGCTCAACCAGGCACTGTTTGCACTGACTGGGAACTCCAGCGCCGGGATGAACCTCACTCGCAGCCTGCTCAGACGCTAGCCTTGACGCCCCACGCCGACCCACTTATACTCGGGCGACAACTCAAACAACCACAGGCGTTGAAGGGGAGTAGTAGGCTCCGAAACGGCGTCCAAGAGAGCGAGCGCTCGGTGAAAACCTCGCACGCACGCCGGAGTTGAATGGGCCCTGGAGCTGCCGGGTGAAGGCCTGATCTCATTCAGGCGGTAACCCGAGCCGGATTCGCCACCGTTATCCAGGCAGAGGGCATCGTCCAGCATGGACCGTGCCTGCAAAGTGAGGCTGGCGCCCGTCGCATCACCGACGGGCTTTTTCTTTCGGCCTAATGCGGAGTGGCACCGCGGGCGTTCCGGCGCTCGTCTCCATCGGGAGACGGGCGCCGTTTTCGTTTCGGATACTCACAAGGAGGAGTAGCCATGACCGACCGATACAAGATCGAACTGGGCGAGCACGAGATCCCCAAGGCCTGGTACAACGTCCAGGCGGACCTGGGATTCGATCTGCCGCCAATCCTGCACCCGGAAACCAAGCAGCCGACCATCCTGCCGCCACCACTTTTCGCTCCGGCACTCAACGAACAGGAATTCAGCAAGGAATCCGAGATCGAGATCCCCGGACCGGTGCGTGACATCTACGCTATGTGGCGCCCAACGCCGCTGATCCGGGCCCGGAGGCTTGAGCAGGCCCTCGATACGCCGGCGCGCATCTACTACAAGTACGAAGGTGTGAGTCCGGCCGGCAGCCACAAGCCGAACACCGCCGTGGCGCAGGCCTACTATGCCAAGGAAGCCGGGGCCAAGCGCCTATCCACAGAGACCGGCGCCGGCCAGTGGGGCAGCGCGCTATCGTTGGCTTGCAGCCTGCTGGGATTGGA
>CAZJUE010000381.1:0-2204 GCA_964549025.1 uncultured Anaerolineaceae bacterium
GCTGAGCTGCTTGCTTTGCCGCAGCTGTGGGGCCCAGTTCTGGATCCGATCGAGGACCAGTTGGAGCCCTATTACTGGGGCTTCAATCTCGACGGCCGCCGGCTGATCGAGCTGAACCGCGCGCTCAGTGAGGTGGATGGGGAAGCGGGCGCTACTGAGGTCGATCTGTTTCTGCTGGGTACCACCGAGCTGGTGCTGGTCGAAGCCAAAACCAACGCCAGCCCCGGCCGCTGCGGGCGCTATGCCGCCGAGCGCTGTCCCGAAATCCACGGCGCGCGGTCGCCGGACGATCCGCAGTCGGTGGTCGAGCTCCCGTCTACGAGCGCCACCAAGTTCGTGGGACCCGAGCAGCCGTACGATCCACAGGCGCTGCCCACCTCCGAGGCGTGCCGCTACTGGGAAGTTGAGCAGGCGCGCTTTTCCCAGTGGCTGGAGTTCGGTTCGCGGCCGGATTCCGAAAGCGACCCCCCGCCATGTGACCGGCACTACCAACTCGGTCGCACGCTGCTGCTTGGCCAGCGGCTGGCGGATCGGCTGAACCGTCACCTTCACCTGTGGCTGCTGCTGCCTGAACAACGCTGGCCGCAGCTGCAGCCGACGTGGCAGGACTTCGCCGAGCGAGTGAAGTCCGCCGAAATGTGGCGCCGACTGCGGGTGCTTTCCTGGGAGGCGCTGAGCCGGATGCGGCCGCGCTGAAACTGCTCGAGGCCAGCGGGGCCGGGCCTGGTCTCCGAAAGCCGCCTGCGGCCGCGCTGCGCATTCGCGCTCCCGGCGGTGGCGGTGGGCTTGATCTAGAGGCCAAGATAGGCTTGCTGGATCGTGCTGTCCTTGGCCAGCTCTTCCGGAAGCCCCTCCAGCGCCACTTGGCCCTCGCTCATTACGTAAGCGTAGTCACTGACCGCCAGGGCCATGTGCACGTTTTGTTCGACCAGCAGCATGGTCAGACCTTCAAGCTTCAGTTGCTCCAGCGCGCCTAACAGATCCAGGACCAGCACTGGCGCCAAGCCGAGCGAAAGCTCGTCGAACATCAGGATCTCCGGCTGCGCCATCAACCCGCGCGCTACCGCCAGCATCTGCTGCTCACCACCGCTCAGCGTGCCCGCCTTCTGGTTACGGCGTTCCTCCAGGCGCGGGAACACCTCGAATACTCGCTTGAAGTTGTCTGCCATATGCGGCCGAGCCCGCCGAGCCGTGGCGCCCATCTCCAGGTTTTCGAACACGGTCATCTCGGAGAACAGCTGCCGGCCTTCCGGCACCAGCACCAGACCGAGCTCAGCCTTGCGGTAGGCCGGCAAACCGCTGACATCTTTGCCGTCCAACGTGACGGTTCCCGACCACGGCCGCAGGGTGCCCATGACTGTTCGGAGCAGGGTGGTTTTGCCGACGCCGTTGCTGCCGACCAGCGCCGTGAGCTTTCCCGGATGCAGCGACAATCCGACATCCCAAAGGATCTGGACCTCTCCATAGCCGGAGGTAAGCTTGTCGATCTCAAGCTGGGCCATTTCGTTCGCTCCCCTCCAGATGGCGAGTGTAGCGGGCGGTCAACTCGGGATCGCCGAGGTAAGCTTTGATCACTTTCTCGTCGTTGGACACTTCCTCCGGCGTGCCCTGCGCGATCTGCAGGCCAAAGTCGAGCACCACGATACGGTCCGAGACATTCATAACCGCATGCATCACATGCTCGATCATGATGATTGTGATTCCCTGAGAACGGATCTCACGCACGATATGCAGCATTCCAACGATTTCGGACGGGTTGAGCCCGGCCAACACCTCGTCCAGCAGTAGCAAATACGGCTGCGCGGCAAGTGCCCTGGAAAGCTCAAGCCGCTTCTTCTGCGCCACATTCAGGCTGCCCGCAAGCTGTTCGGTACGATCGCCGAGGCCTACGAATTCCAACGTCTCGGTGGCGGTTTTCCGGGCGTCAGCCAGGTGCATGTCCTGCTTGCCAAAGCAAGCGCCGACCATTGTGTTTTCAAGGACGGTGAGTTCGTCGAGCGGTTGCACGATCTGGTGTGTACGCGCCATGCCGCGGCGGGCCATACGATAGGGCGGCAGTCCAGCGACCGCCTCATCGCGGAAGAAGACCTTGCCTCCATCCGGCGGATAAATGCCGTTGATCACGTTAAAAAAGGTCGTCTTGCCGGCTCCGTTGGGGCCGATCAGGCCGAGGATCTCGCCTTCTTGGACCTCGATCGAGATCT
>CAZJUE010000382.1:0-2201 GCA_964549025.1 uncultured Anaerolineaceae bacterium
CGGGGTAGTGCTGGCGGAGAGCAACGACGGTGTGGTGGTTGAGGGCAACTACTACTTCCCCAACCAGGCAGTGAATTGGCAGTATCTGCGGCCGAGCGAACTCCACACCACCTGCTATTGGAAAGGGATAGCCAGCTACTACGATGTGGTGGTCGATAGGCAGACCAACAAGGACGCAGCCTGGTACTACGCAGAGCCGAGCGAGGCAGCAAGCATGATCAAAGACCACGTGGCCTTCTGGCGAGGCGTCGTAGTCGAGCGATAGGAGTGGATCGATTAGCCGCAACCAACCAGCCCTTTTCGGATCGAATCTCGTGAAACCGACAACTTTTCCGGCAGTGACGACCGAACAGATGGCCGAGGTAGACCGGCTGATGATCGAGCACTACGGCATCCAATTGACCCAGATGATGGAGAATGCCGGCCGTAACCTGGCAGAACAGGCGCGACGCATGCTCGGCGGGCAGCTCCGGGCTCGCCGGGTCACGGTGATTTGTGGGGCTGGCAACAATGGGGGCGGCGGAATGGTGGCTGCCCGCCACCTGCACAATCGAGGGGCAGAGGTGCAGGCGATGCTGGCCGCCGATCGGGATCGGCTCAAGCCCGTGCCGGCACAGCAATGGAGAATCCTGGAGCAACTGCAGCTCTCCGCTGGAGCAGATACCGAATTGACCGACGCGGAGCTGCTGATCGATGCGATGATCGGCTACGGGCTGCGCGGCGATCCACGGGGTCCGGTGGCAGAGGCGATCAACCAAGTCAACGATTCCGGTCGCCCGATCCTCTCGCTCGACGCGCCCTCCGGCCTGAATACCACCACCGGCCAACCGGGCGACCCGTGCATCCGAGCCACCGCCACATTGACGCTGGCGCTGCCGAAGACCGGGCTGCTGTCCGAGGGCGCCCGCCCGTATGTCGGCCAACTCTCGGTGGCCGATATCGGCGTTCCTCCAGACTTGTACTCGAAGATCGGAATCGAAGCCGGTCCATGGTTCGAAGAAGATTCTGTTGTCCCCGTTGGCTGAACGTGGCGGAACGCGACTTGCGACGGTGCTGGCGATCGGGATTGCCGCCGGTCTGGCGTTGGCCGGTTGCGGAACGATTGACACGGCGGCGGAACAGCTGGCGGAACCGTTCTCAGCGACGGAGCCTGCCGCCGATACACCGGACCCCGCCGGCTATCCAGCCCAGGCCGTGACTCCCGACCCTGACCCGCAGCCGCCTTCCGGCGCCGAGAGCCAGTTCAGCACCGACTTCAGCCTCCACACCGTCGACTACGGCGAGATCCTCTCCGGTGGTCCACCCAAAGACGGAATCCCGGCCATCGACGAGCCGCAATATGAGACCGTCGAACAGGCTGATGAATGGCTGAAGCCGAAGGAGCCGGTCATCCTATTCGAGCATGATGGCGCAGCCCGCGCTTACCCATTACAAGTTCTGACCTGGCACGAGATCGTCAACGACGAGCTGAACGGCCGCCCGGTTACAGTCACTTTCTGCCCGCTGTGCAACACCGCCATCGCTTTCGACCGGCGCCTTGGCGGCCAGGTGCTGGATTTTGGCACCACCGGCCGCTTGCGATATTCCAACCTCATCATGTACGACCGACAGACCGAGAGCTGGTGGCAGCAGGCCAGCGGCGAGGCGATCGCTGGTGAGCTGACCGGCTCCCAGCTCGAGTTCCTGCCGGCGCCGATCATTGCCTGGGACGAATTTCGGGACTCCTACCCTGACGGAAGCGTTCTCTCGCGCGAAACTGGATACTTCCGCAGCTACGGCCGGAATCCCTACGCCGGGTACGACGATGTCCGCCGCTCTCCGTTCCTGTACGTCGGGCCCAGCACCCCCGATCAGCTTGCGGCCATGGCGCGGGTGCTGACGGTAGAGCTGAACGGGGACGTGGTTGCTTTTCCGTATGAAGTGTTGCAAGAGGTCCTGATCGTAAACGAGACAGTCGGCGGGGAGCAGATCGCGGTGTTCTGGCAACCGGGCACCGCCTCGGCCCTGGATAGCTCCACGTTGGCCGAGGGAAGAGACGTCGGCAGTGCGACAGCATTTTCCCGGACCGTCGACGGTCAGACGCTGACCTTCGACTACCGTGATTCGGCAATCGTCGACCAGCAGACCGGCACGCGCTGGAATTTGCTCGGCCATGCGATCGAAGGCCTGAGCAAGGGCGAACTGCAGGTACGGCCGCTACA
>CAZJUE010000383.1:0-2188 GCA_964549025.1 uncultured Anaerolineaceae bacterium
CCACGCGGTGCAGCATGTGGAACTCAACCAGCTGGCGGGTGGCACGTTCGACCGCCCCGCAAAGCGGAAACGACAGGCAGGCCAGCGAGGCTCCGCTGCGGGTAACCAGCGAGCCGGTCAGCAGCAGCCCGTAGGTGGCTAGCGCAGTGATACCCGGCAGCCGACCACCGATCGAGGAGTGCTGCGCAGCCTGCTCCAGGCGCGCCCCTTGGTCGGAGGTTCCAGTCAAAGCCACAGCCAGCGTGCCGACCAATAGCATCGCCACGGCGGTGTGCACCAGTCCGGTCTCGGGTGGAATCTCAAGCACGACATGCAGCCCGCCCAGCAGCACCTGCACTACCAACAGACCGACCGCCATGAGCATCGGGGTGGTCAGCCAGGGCTGATCGCGATGCCGACGCCAGGTGAGTAGGGCCAGAAGCACGATTTGCCCGCTGGTAATCCCGCCGAACAGCCGGTGGCTGAACTCGACCCAGGCGCTGGCCAATCCGGGTGGAATGGCTTGGCCGTAGCACAGCGGCCAATCCGGGCACCCGAGGCCGTGCCCGGTGACCCGCACGATGCTGCCGATCAGCACCAAGACGATGCTGCTGATCCAGGCGGCCGCGGCCAGCGCAGCGATTCCGGAGCGACGAACAGGGGAGTCGATCGGTATCGAGGTAGTCATGGCACAGCCTAATCTACCCCAAATCTGGTTCGGAGACCGGCGGGCCGCAGCCCAGAGCGGCTAGGGTTGGGGCGAGTAGATGCTGTCGTCGTGGTCGCCAGAGACGATCAATTGACCACCGGCGCCTTTTGCAACTCGATACAACGCGTGATCGACGAGCAGGTAGGTCCCCGGTACATCTGGAACGAATTCAAAGACCGACACCGAGCCGGGCGGGACATACCAGGTCTCTTCATTCATGATGAAGGTTTCTGGCGAGCCTGAATAGACCCGGTCGAAGATTTCACCAATGATGTGGAAGTTTGAGCCCACGTTTGGGCCGCCGACGCCGAAGAACATGCGGATCGATTCGCCGACCTCTGCGTGTAGCGGGAACAGTTCAGTTAGCGCGGCCACATGCCCGTTGAGCGTGAAATACTCTGGCAGCTCGGCGCTGGCCTTGGCGGCGCTGAAGGCCTGGTGCCCTTCGTCACCAAACGTACCAGCGGTGTACCACTCCCCCTGGATCACATAGAACTCGCGGTCGACCGCCGGCAGGCCACCGCGCGGTTCAACCAGAATCCCGCCGTACATTCCCTGTGCGATATGGAACCAGGGCGGCGGCGCGGCGCAATGGTACACATACATGCCAGGGTTCAGCGCTCTAAAGCTGAAGGTCTTGGTTTCTCCCGGTGCCACGGTAGTGACCGCTGCTCCCCCGCCGGGGCCATTCACCGCGTGCAGATCAATGTTGTGGGGAACCACACTGTCGCTGGGATTCACCAGAGTGATCTCGACCGTGTCACCTTCCATCACCCGCAGCATTGGGCCCGGCACGGTGCCGTTGAAGGTCCAGAACGAGAAGGTGGTTCCGTCGGCTAGCTCTGCAGTGACTTCCTCTGTAGTGAGAGTGAACGAAACCGTAGTCGGTTGGGAACGGTCGATGGGCGGTGGAACGTCGGACGGATCGCGAGCTACGTTGGAAACATCGGTGGCCAATGCTGGGTCAAGCGGCTCGACTCCCACGCGCTTGAGGGCTAGATCGGCTGTTTCGAGCTGGGCTTGAAGGCCATCGATATCGGACCTTAACGTCGGACTCTGCAGGTACGCCAATCCCCCTACGGCCAGCGCGGCCACTCCCAACACGACTCCCAAGATCGCTAAGCGGTTGCTGTTCATGCAGATGTACTCCTTCGTCGGTTGCGCTTGGCGTGTCTGCCAAGCCGATCGGGGAACCCAGAATCCCGCAGGGATGCCTAGTTCGGTGAACCGTAGCATGCAGCCTGACCACTGATCTACTGACATCTGGTGCTGAATTAGTGACGAAAATCACCTATTCGGACCTTTCTACTCCAAATCATTGGCAAACCGTCCTCCAGCTATAATCGACCCACCATGAAGGGCGGGGCGTTCGGCCTGGCTGTGCTGTGTCTGCCTGCGGTGGCGCTAGCAATGGCTTCCATCCCGGCCGGCGCGCGCTTGGCGCCGCTATTGCAGCCGACCGACTTCCCGACGCCGACACCCAACGCTGAAGGCGCCATC
>CAZJUE010000384.1:0-2185 GCA_964549025.1 uncultured Anaerolineaceae bacterium
GCTCGGGGCACACTGTGCTTCGCTGTGTAGTTGGACGGAGAAACTGGGGGCGACCTAATGAGCGGTGCTGAACCGGCGCGAAATCCCACACCAAGTGACGGCCCTGCACGTACATGAGCCTCCTGGCCTTCACCGAGCAGGTCATCAACGGCCTCATCATCGGCACCTTTTATGCCCTTGCTGCCCTGGGGCTTTCCCTGATCTTTGGCGTTCTCAAGATCGTCAATTTCGCACATGGCGAGCTCTACATGCTTGGGGGCTTCGTCTATTACGTCTTCGCCTCGCTTCTCGGACTTTCACCGATCGCGGCGGTGCTTGTAGCCTTCATCGGGCTGTTTCTTGTCGGCATGACGATCGAGCGCCTGCTCATCGATCCGATCTATCGGGGAAAGGTCGAACGCGCCGACGAATACGCGATCATGATTACATTTGGCCTGGCGATCCTCCTGCAGAACTTGATGCTCAGCATCTTCGGCCCCTGGACCAAACGACCCGAAGCAATCTTCCGCGGTCGGCTCGAAATCGGTGCATTGATCGTCAGTGGTGATCGTCTGACCGCTGCCACCGTTGGGGTCGTGTTGATTTGTCTGATGCTCTACTTGCTGCGTTACACCTGGGCCGGCAAAGCGATGCGGGCCGTCAGCCAAGACCGCGAGACCGCCTCTATCGTCGGCGTTGATGCAAAGCTAACGGGGATGCTCGCTTTCGGGTTGGGGGCCGCGTTAGCGGGGGCGGCAGGCGCGCTGATCGGTCCCGTGTTCCTGGTTTACCCGACCATGGGCGTGATTCCGGCCATCAAGGCTTATGTCATCGTCGTACTCGGTGGTCTCGGCTCGGTTCCGGGAGCGATCTTGGGTGCCCTAATCCTGGGTCAGGTTGAGACCCTGGCTACGGTCTTCATCCCGGATACGACGCGGGCGCTGGCCTACAAGGACGCCTACGGGCTGGTACTCCTCGTGCTCATCCTCGTGTTTCGCCCGCAGGGCCTGTTCGGGGAGAAGGTGCGCCGGTCATGACCGGAGAGGGCGTGTTCCGCCAAGCTGTCCTCGGCGCAGGTCTCATCGTCCTGTTTCTCGCTGTTCCGTTGTTCAGGCTCGACGAGTACTGGATCTACGTTCTGACTGTCGGATTCTACTATGCGATCCTGGCATCGAGCTGGAGCCTGCTGGTCGGTTATGTCGGCCGGATCAGCTTCGCTCAGGTGGCTATGAGCGGCCTGGGCGCCTATACGTCGATTCTGGCGAGTGGTGGCTTCGGTTGGCCACTTTTTCTGTCAATCCCTTTGGCTGCCCTGGTGACTGGCGTGGTCGGTCTTGCGATCGGCCGCCTGTGTCTGCGATTGCATGGCGCATACCTCGGGCTTACCACAATCGCCTTTTCGGAAATCGTCCGGATCACGATTACCGCCGAGCACGAGCTTACGCGGGGTAGCTTGGGCCTCTCGGCCGTGGGGTTATTCGAAACGACGAACCACCTCCCATATTATTACAGCTTGTTCGCAGTCTTGCTCGTTAGCTTGCTGATCATGTGGCTGGTCTTACGATCGCGGATTGGCAAGTTTTTTGCTGCCATACGGGAAGACGAAGATGCGGCCGCGAGTTTGGGCGTCAAGGTCGTGCGCTGGAAGATCTTCGCCTTCACGTTCAGCAGCATGATCGCTGGAATCGCCGGCGGATTCTATGCTCATTTCGTGCAGTTGGTATCGCCTTCCATGATGTCAATCCAGGAAATGGGTTTCGTTCTTTCCATGGCCGTTGTGGGCGGATTCCAGAACATCTTCCACGCAGCGTTGGGTGGAGTGTTGCTGGAAGTCCTGCTTGAGATCATGCGTGAGCTTGGGGAATGGCGCATGACGTTGTTCGCGATCGTTGTCATCTTAATTTTACGCTATGCGCCAAACGGCCTGTTTGGAGCGATAGTCCGATCCGTTTCGGCCCGGCGAGTCCGGCCATGATTGCACAGATGGTCACGGAAGGGATTGTAAAGCGCTTCGGCGGCCTAACCGCACTGGACGAAGTCTCGTTTGAAATTGTAAAGGGTGAGCTTGTTGGCCTAATCGGGCCGAATGGCTCAGGAAAGACCACATTTCTCAACGTACTCAGCGGCTTCTATAAGCCGGAGCAGGGCCATGCGTGGTTCGAGGGCCGTTCGATTGCCGGGTGCGAACCTTCCGACCTGGCAGGTT
>CAZJUE010000385.1:0-2183 GCA_964549025.1 uncultured Anaerolineaceae bacterium
CCCACCGCTGGCCCGCCGCCAGGCGGCACGCGCCTGGGCGAGCTCGCGCTCCCGGCCGACCAGCCGACCACGCACGAAGCGATCCAGCAATGAGAGTTCGGCGCCGGCGGCGCTCACGGCGTCGCCGGTCTCCAGGCTGGTCAGGGCACGCTCGACCGCGCCGGCGGATTCCGGGCGGTCGTCGGCCTGCTTGCTCAGCAGCTGAAGGACCAGCGCCTCCAACCCGGCTGGGACGTCCTCGCGGCGTGCGCGCGGCGGCACCACCGAGGCATGCAGATGCTGCGAGATCACCGCCAGCGGGTCCTCGTCGGAGAAGGGCAGCTTGCCGGTGATCAATTCGTAGAGCATCACTCCCAGCGAATAGAGATCGGCGCGACCGTCGACCGTGCTGCCCAGGGCAACTTCAGGGGCCACATAAAAAACCGTTCCGACAATGGTGCCCTCCTGGCTCAGCCGGGATGCCATCGAGCGCGCCAATCCGAAATACATCAATTTGGTATGGCCAGCCGGCTCGATCAGCACGTTCTCGGGCTTGAGATCGCGATGCACGATGCCGTGCGCGTGGGCGTGCTCGAGCGCGGCGCAAATCTGGCGTGCCACGCTCAGAATGCCGTCGAAGTCTTTCGGGGGCTGCTCGTGGAGGCTGACACCGTCGACCAGCTCCATCACAATGTAGGGGGTCCGGTCCAGCTGGCCGGCGTCGTGGACCTGCACGATGTTGGGGTGGTTGAGTTTAGCGATGGCCTGGGCTTCGGCCAGCAGGCGGGCCTGGCCCTCGGTTCCCAAGTCATTATCGCTCAGCGCCTTGACCGCTACCTCCCGGTCGAGCACCGTATCGTGCGCCCGGTACACCACGCCCATGCCGCCGCGCCCAAGTACGTCGGCGAGGCGATAGCGGTCGTCCAGCAGCGTGCCGGGTTCTATTGGAGTGTGGTGGGCCATGCTTGATCTCAAGCTAGGGACCGGCCGATCGTGACGACCGTCGGCCGGCTGTGGGGAGAATTATGACATAGGCCTGTGGAGACGTTGCGGCGGCGCGACGTAAGGATCGGCGGGAGGCCGACTGAGAGTGTACCGTTGCGAGATTCTAGAAGCTGCGCGCGAGGTTCGGCAAGCGGCCGGTGGCGCCGAGCGGCATCAGCGGATCGGGAACCGCGGTGGCGGCGATCTCCCCGCCCAGCAACTCGAGCTGCCAGCGCAGCTCGGGATCACCGGCGTCGCGGCCGGTGGAGGTCACCGCGTTCATCAGCCCGAACGCTGACCGATCGCTAACCTGGGAGAAACGGCTCAGGATCTGGCTGATCGCCTGGCCGGCCGCCTGGTCGTTCAGGTTGATGAACAGATCCAGCGCGCGGGTCGGGCCGATGCCGGCCATATGCTGCGCTTCCCGGATGAAGTGGATCGCGGCCTGGAAGGTTTCCCTCGAGCTGCAGCGCCGGACCGCATGGCCGATCGCCGGTGAGGTGAACTCCCGGGTTGCGCCCGGTTCGACTCGGATGGCTTCCGAATTGACGACCTGCGCCATGATGGCGCCGTTTACGCAGACCTGCCGGACGATGTAGGGAAGGATCGAAATCTCGTCAACGGTGGCGCGCATGGCGACGCCGCCAGCGTGCACGTCCTTTGGGGCGACCTCGGCCATGTGCGGCAGCATGCCATAGGTGTACAAGGTGCCCATGTGTTTCGTCGACCGGCCGATCTCGCCGCCAACCTCCGCAAGCTCAAACGCGAAGGCGCTCCAGAATTGGTCCAGTTTGAAATCTATGCGATCGCCCATCCCCGACTCCTCCTCCAGGCGTTCGCCGGCAGTCGCCGCGCTCCGCCGGCGATCTGCTAGCCGTCATCCTGGATTTGAGTGAAGAAAGATAATGCGGGGCTTCAATCTCGAACATAGCCTGTTGGTCACAGGCGTCGTGGGGATATCAAACAGCGCCCGCTCTTTTTTCGGTCGCTCCTGCTCGGAGCGGGCGCTGGAGATGGCGGCTTAGCTTGGGAGTGGTCTTGCGGGTGTCAGGCCGGGAGCGGCTGGAGCTGGGTGGGACCGGAGGCAGTCGCGGCGCTGCGCGCGGCCAGCACGGCGATTTCGCCGCCCAGCTGTTCGAGCTGCCAGCGGTCTTCGGGCTCGACGACGTCGCGGGCGACGGCGGTGACCCCGTTGGCCAGGCCGAAGGCCGAGTCGTCGC
>CAZJUE010000386.1:0-2159 GCA_964549025.1 uncultured Anaerolineaceae bacterium
CGAAGGTGAGAGTCTCGAGCCGTCGACACTGGGCATATGTGTAAACTCACGTCTTAGGATTGCCAGCCTGAGATTCGAACTTCCACCCTTATGCTCCTCGACTCGATCGTAGGCCCAACCTGAAAAGACTTCGTGCTCACCTGAGCACGAAGGGGAAGCGAAGATCAGCGCCATCGCTTGTGGCCGTCATTGCACGCAACAATGACTGGGTGCGATCAGCGTATGCGCGGCTACTCTGTGAGGATTTGAATTTCAGCCCAGGCGATCCAGGATGGGCTGCTGATCGACTCGACCCGAACGCTCTCAACGTTCGGAATTGAGGCTTCCGGCTTGAACACGAGAAGATCTTGTGCTTGAGTCGAACCCACGAATTCATGCACCAGCGTCAATTGGGTCGCGCCGGCGGTTCTCACCAGAATCCGGTGGCGTGTGGGCCCCTCCGGGAACTGCGCCACCCACAACCGGATCTCCGAGACATCAAACGCACCTTCCAGGTCGATTTCAATCCACTGCGGGGCATCGGCTCCTGCGCCCCACTGGGTCGCAGTATCTCCGTCAACTGCTAGCTCGGGAGGTTCCTCAGGGAGATGCGACGAGGCCTGCACCGGCTTGCCGTAGGCAGCGTTCCCTGCCTCCAGCTCGACCCCGACGCACGGATCGGGTTGATTCACCGGGGCGAATAGCTCCATGAGCAATCCATCATCGTCCGTGAAACTCCAGGTGCCATCGCCGACACCTGGATCGGGAGAGTAGTACGCCCAGTAGAGCCAGCCATCGAATCCGTAATCGCAGGCCTCACTGGCCCATTTGGAAATCGCGCGTGCGGCAGAATCGAGATCAGCATATTCGCTCCAGAACGCGCCGTACTCGCCCAGAATGATTGGCTTTTGGTCGTACCCAACCATGCCGAAGTGCTCAGCATGGTCAGCAAGCGAGAGCGAGCCCGGGTACGCGTGAAAGTCGAAGAAATCGAGCGGCGATCCGGCCAGGAGCGGCGCAGTTTGCACATACCAGTCCGGCGCAACGAGATCCGGGACAAAGAAGCCCATCGTCACCAGGGCGGTCGGATCGTGCGTCAAGATCTCTTCCTTCATCTCGCTGATGTAATTGATCAGGCCTTCATCGACCATGCGAGCCTTTTCTTCGGGGAGGGCCATATCGTATGTGCCGGTCGTGGTTTCAACTGTTCCCTCGCTCAGAGAAAGCGGCGGCTGATCCCTGAACATCCATTGCTCGTTGAGAAGCTGCCAGCTCAACACGGCATCAAAAGCAGCTTCGCGCTCTTTCAGGCCGGTGAGAAGGTCACGCCAGTAGCGGCGCGTGGCGCGGATAGCCTCAGGAGTCAAATAGTAGGAGTTTCGATAACCTGCGAAAATCGGACCCGCCCGTGAATTGGCCTCACTGGAATATCCCCCCTGGTCTGGCAGATCATTCGATGTGAACAGGATCACGATTCCCGCGTCCTTCGCAGCAGCCATCATATCGGCGACGTTGTCGAGATAGGCGGGGTTCAGGCCACCGTCATCCTCTTCGGTAATGCACCCAGGGCCGGCATTGCAGTGATCAAGGAACACCCGCACCGTGTTGTAGCCCAGGCTGGCGAGTTGGCTGAAATCCTCACGCGTCCGCTCTGCGTCGTAGATGCCGACCTTGAGCAGCCTGACTTCGTTCCTGCCGGAAGACGTCGGAACGAACAGGTAATTGACGCCGCGGGCGATGAACGGCTCGCCAGTGCTTGTGTCGTACAGTTCGCCTCGCCCATCCAGCGCCCGGACGCCGATTCGGTGAGCAGGCTGCTCCCATGCAATGGCGGGGATGGGGAGGTCTGTCGCAGTGTCAGCCGGAATTGGCGTGGCTGATGCAGCGGGAATCGGTTGGGTGGCCTCCTCCGGCCCGCCGCATCCAGCGAGCGCGAGCGCCAGAGTCAGCAGCGCAAGCGCGAGCTGCGATTTATGGTTTCGGCTGAGGTCCTGCATATTCGTTGACCACTTGGCTCTCACATTCCGGACCGCGCTAAGAAGATGCACTGTATACCTGACAACCATGCCGAATTCAACACATCTTGGACGCGTGTGTTTTCACCTTCAGATGTGAAGCGGCTGAAAAGATCACCTGCTCCCTGGAGCACGACCAAGAATCAGGCGCCAGGCCCCCCCCCG
>CAZJUE010000387.1:0-480 GCA_964549025.1 uncultured Anaerolineaceae bacterium
GCCGACCTGGACACCTGCGTCGACGCGCTCGCCCGGCTGGGCCAGTTCCTTGAGTGGGAAGGGAGGCGGGCGCGCCTGTACCACGCCACCCTGGCCGAGTTCCTGTGCGATCCCGATACGGAACGCTCTCAGGCGACCACCTTATTTTACGTGGATGCCTCAGGCTGGCACCGGCGCATCGCCGATTATTACCGCAAGCGATTCGTGCATGATTGGGAAGATAGCGATGATTACGGCCTGGAATATTCCCTTCATCACCTGCAGCAAGCTGGCTTGGATTGGGATGATCTGGACCGGGCGCTGCGGGCCCTGCTCAGTGAGGCCTTCATCAGAGAGCGGGGTGGGCGCGCGGGCTGGCACCGCCCCCTGGTGCGCGATCTGTCCCAGATCCAGAAGCACCATCCACTGTTGGTAGTAGATCCCTGTGTGGAAGTGCTGGGCGGTTCGCACCGCAATAGCCTGGTCAACCAGGAGGTCCGG
>CAZJUE010000387.1:490-2159 GCA_964549025.1 uncultured Anaerolineaceae bacterium
TGCTGGCCGGTTTGCATCCCAGCCCGTTGGAGTACGGCCTGCCGACCAGCCTTTCAGCGCCGCGCGGGGGCAGCAAGGAAGACCACATCCGCACGGTGCTGCAGGCCCTGACACACCCGCCCGAGCGGGCAGTGCTGGTGCTAATGGCGCTTCTGGAGGAAGTCGCCGATGTGCAGATGAAAGGGGTGGCCGCGCTGGCCTTGGGTGAGACCGGCGGCCGGCGGGGTCCGCCTCACCCGGCCACACCCCACCTGGTCAATATCCTGCTCCAGACAGCGGATTATGTCAGGGATGACCGCGATGTCGGGCACCTGCGCTGGTGCGCCGCGGATGGGCTCATCGCATTGAGGGACCCAGTGTGCGTTAATCCGCTGGTCAAGGGGTTTTGGGAGGCGGGGACCTCCCCCTGGTTGAAGCATCAGATCATCTATGCCTTGGGGCGTATGGAGGCGGATTTGGAGGTGACCGAGAAACGCCGGCTGATCGACCACGGCCTGAGCCTGCGCCAGGATTGCATCCCGCGCTTTGCTGATGCCATCTATTTGCTCGCGCCGGAAAAGGAGCCGCGGCGGGGCGAGTGGCGCCGCCATTATGAGGGCCTGCTCGGGCAGGGCCTGGGCTTCTTGCCCGTCGAAGGCGACCCGGTCCGCAAAGTGTGGACCACTGAACTGACGCGTAAGCGCGCGCTCACCGCCCTGGGGCGGGTTGGCTCGTCGGCCTCGCGGGAACACCTGGAAGGGCTGGTCAAGGAGTATAATGCAAGGCAATCGCTGCTCAGCGATTTCGAAGCCACCCTGCTGCGGACTGCTCGCCGCGCCCTGCAGGCGTTGCCAGAGGATTGATGCCCATCTAGGTGTTTAGAGCCCATTTGAAAATTGGAGGGATCCTGATGTTGGCCCTACTACCCCCAAAGATCCAACAGAATATCGCTTATTTTTCCGGCCGGTCCTGGCTGCTGCCGCTGGTCTCCGACTGGTTCTACAACACCCAGGAGCGGATGTTGATCCTGACCGGGGAGCCGGGCACCGGCAAGAGCATGGTTGCGGCCTGGCTGGCCGGCTTCGGCCCGCCGCCTTCTGATGCCGGCCTGGAGCAGGTGTACGCCGGCCTGCGAGACTACATCCAGGCCATGCATTTCTTCCAATTCAACGCTCGCAATACATCCCCCAATGCCCTGGCGCGCAATCTGGCGGACCAGTTGCTGGATAACCTGCTCGGTTTCAGCGATGCCCTGGCGCTCTCTCTGGACGATCGGGTCGAGATCAAGCCCCGTATGCAGGTTGGCGAACTGGAGGCCGGCGCGACGGCGACCAACCTGTATATCGATAAATTGGACATTGACGATTTGACGGACGAGATCAGCTTCGACCGTCTCTTCCACGACCCGATGTTCGAGGTGCTCGGGAGCACGGTGAAGCGGCGCCAGAACGCCGTGCTCACCGGTGGGCTCACGGTGCACGCCACGCTCGACCCGAAGCTCCAGGCCGACGCCGAGGCGGCGATGAGCTCGGTGCTCGCCAGCGGCGCGGCCGGGTTCACCGGCTCGCTCGTGTCGATCGACCCGCGCAACGGGTTCGTCAAGTCCATGGTCGCCGGGCCCGGGTTCGAGGACAGCCAGTACAACATCGCCACCAGCTATCCGGGCCGCCAGTCGGGATCGACGTGGAAG
>CAZJUE010000388.1:0-2087 GCA_964549025.1 uncultured Anaerolineaceae bacterium
CCAGGTGATCGGCGAAAATTGGATGCTGGCATCGCCCAGCACTTGATCGACCTCCAGTGAAGGCAGCTCCATCAGGTAGATGCCATTTGAACTGCTGATCATCAATCGCTCGCCGTCGGTGGTGATCCTGGCGCTCCGTCTTCCAGGGACGAACAACGTGGCGGCTCGGCTCAAAGTCTGCGCATTGGCCAAGGATATCCGGGCCGCATTCTCGGGCAGCCGCTGATCGTTGCGCACGCCCCACAGCAGCACCCGCGCCTGGCGGTCGATCGTCGCCAACAGCCGCCCATTGTCGAAAAAGGCCGCGTCCAGGAAGTCGACGCCATCGCTAAGGCGGACGACCTCCTCTCCGGCGGCCAGATCCCACAGCCGCAGCTGCGTGCCGTCCACCAGCACCGCCAGTCGCTCATCGATGGAGAAGTCGATACGCCGGAAGCCGGCCGCCGCCTCAATCGTTAGCGGCGCAACACGTCCCGGAGTCTCCAGGAAGGCGTTCTGCTCGCCCCACACCGCCAGCGACTGGCTGCTCGATCCAATGGCCAGACCAAGGACGGGGAATTCGAACGATCGCCGCCCCAACTCGCTGCCGCTGACCACGTCCAACTGCACCAGCATATCGCCGGCGGCAGCGACCAGCCCGGCGCCTGAGGGGGTAAAGCGGATCGCGCTCACCGGACGCTCAAATGGCACTTCGGCCAGCAGTTGAATGTCCTGGTTGTCCCAGATGTCCCACAGTTTGACCAGGCCGCGGTCTCCGTTGGAGAGGCCGGCAGCCAACAGGTGTCCGTCCGGCGAAAAGGCCAGGTCGGTGACTTCGTCTGCAGTGAAGGCATCGCTGGCTCCGGATAGCACCAGCGGCTCACCGCGGTCGTCCGGTGGACGGACCAGCACCGCTTGCGCTGGCCCGGCTCCGGTGACGGTGCTCGGTGTCGCCAGGTAGCCCTGAAATCCGGTCGAGATCGCCAGCGCCGGCCGGCGACCGGACTGCATCGCCTCGGCTGCCTGTTGATCGCGATAGGTGACCTGCGCCGTGGCCATGTTCCACACCAACAGCCGGCCATCGTCGAGCAGGCCGGCCAATTCGAACTCGTAGGACACCGGATATGACAGTACAGCCTGATCGAGCGGAGCTGCGCTGGCGCCTGCGCGGATTTGCCGAATTGGCCTCAGCTGCGCCAGATTTTCAGCTTCAAGCACCACCAGATCGAGCGGCATGCTTGCGTCTTCGACGGGAGTGTCAAACTCGCTGACCGGCGCAGGCGGGCGCGAAGTCCGCGTATCGAGCGGGGTGGGGAGCGCCTGGACCTCGGTAGGTGGCGCAATGGTCGGCTCAGCAGCGCCTCCGCAGGCGGCGACTAGCAGGGACAGCAGTGTAGCTCGCGCCAATCTTCCGATCACACGGAAATCATAGCTGATCCGGGTTTAGCGTGCAGCGAAGCGGAGCGGAACAAGGGTCGGATCGCTTTCATCATTTGGATATTGGTATAGAATCGATTCAAGTTGCCGGCCAATAAGCGCCGGCAAACCGCGCTGGGGGGCCGCGGGCATCCGGCTGCATCTGGATCCTCGTGAAACGACCTCATCCAACCGTCGTCGCCATCACCGCCGCCGCTATAGTCGGGGCGCTCCTGTGGTTTGCTTCGCCGGCTTTTGCCCAGCCGGTGCTGACCATCAGCCCACTCACTTGGAACGTGGTCGGCCTGGATTCAAACGACGTCACCGTCGGCCCGAACAACTTTCCGGTCGGCGCCCGGGTATGCAATACCGGCGATGCGCCGGCCACCAATCTCAGCTCCACTTTCGTATGGGACTCCGCCGACAGCTTTATTGACCTGCGCCCCGGGTCGTTGACGCAGTACACCGGTTCCGATGCGGTGGCCTCGCTGGCCGCCGGCAGCTGTCACGACTTCTATTACGAAGTACAAATCACCCGCAGCGCCTCGGCCTATGACCACGCCCGCCGCTACCACATCACCGCCACCGCCGACGGACTGGGTACGGTCAGCACCCCCACACCGCGGGAGATCTACGTCGAGTTCCTGATCTCGCAAAGCCGCAACTCGACCACTGACGTCAAGCTGGACGGC
>CAZJUE010000389.1:0-2085 GCA_964549025.1 uncultured Anaerolineaceae bacterium
ACTTTTTGCGATTGGCATCACCGTCTTTACCGGGCTGTCGTGGCTCAAGCTGGCAGATGCCATGCTGGCTGCGCTAAGAGCTTGATCAGCGATTCGATGAAAAGCCTTTGGGGGCCCGAGGTGAGCCCACAGCTCAGGAAAACCTGCCTGAAGGCCGATCCCGTACCTTTCTGACTCTGGGCCCAAGCAGAAAGGACCGCGTGCTCAGTGGAGCACAATGGAAAAAGGGAAAAGATGGGGTGCGAGCCTCTGGCTACCCGCCCAGCAGTATCGGCAGCGTGAGCGCGATCATGACTACCAGCACCCACACAGCCGGAGCCGAGCTCATGATCTGGTCCATTTGTTTGCCGATCCGCTCCGCCTCGGATTCGCTCCGGGAGAGCCACCACGGGCGATCGCGGGCTTCAAGGAAGTAAAAAGCGAGCCCCAGCACCGCGCCGTACCCCAGGTGGCCCACCAACGCTGGAAATGCAAGCGCCGCATCGCTCGCAGTCCACTGGGGAATGCCGCCGAGCGAGACCGGCATCAGGGTCAGGGCGCCCAGGATCCACCAGATGAATCCATAGCTGAGTCCCCAGCCCAACCCCGAACTTGGATCAAAGCTCTGCCGGCGGAAGAGCAGCCCGTAGCTCATGCCGATCACGATCGCGATCACGAAGTGGATCAGCAGCCCAGTACGCGGCGAAGACGATCCAATCAGGCCGGCAACGTTGGGCAGGAACCAAATCTGAACCATGACAAGCGTAAAGATGGCTCCCCCGACGAGTCCGGCCGCCGCGCCACGCCCCAGCGCTCGCAGGGCGTCGGTTCCCGGACCCTCCGAGCGCGACGGATCGAAATCCTCGGAAAGCAAGACACGCATCAGTCTGTGAATCGATTGGTGGAACAGAGCCAGCAATGAACCAAAGAATATAAAGGCTGGAAAAGTCGGGAATTCCTGTCGAATCGGTTCCAGCGACCATGCCAGCTCGAGGCCGCTCAAGAGTGGCAGTATCGTTAGCGCTCCCACCAGCCACCAGAAGAACCCGTACGTGGCCCCTCGAATCACCGCAACCCCGGCGCTATCCTTCGACTGCGGGTACAGCGCGGCGTAGATGAGCCCGGCAAGAAGCCCGATCAGCAAGACGATGATCCAGGCCGCCAGTTTCGGCTGCTGGCCTGGAAGCATGGCTCCCATAGGCACCAGGTGCCCCTGTGTGTCCAGCAGTCTCCCCAGTACCCACGCCGCGGCGAGGCCTGCCAGCACGCCGCGACCGAAGCTGCCGAGGTTCGGAGCCAAATCCGTGGAACCTCGGATATGAAACAGCCCCACCAGCAAACCCGTCAGCGATCCAAAGATGAGGAAGCCGACCAATCCCGGGAGACTCGCCTGGGCCGACGCCAGATCCCAGGTGAATGCCCCGCTGACAAGCAGTGGAATCAAGGTAAGCTGCCCGAGCACCCACCAGACGACCCCGTAGCTCATTCCCCAAAGCAATCTCTCTCCGAACCCTCGCCGCTGCCCGCGGACCAGGAATCCAAAGCCGGCCCCGAGCGCGGCGCCAGCCAGGATCAAGACGACGAAAGACGGTTGTGCGGGGGCGAAAATGCCGGCGTCAGGAGTCCCAACCAGGAAACCTGTGATCAGCGCGGCAAGTGAACCCGACAGCGCGCCCAGCCCCAGCGAGAGTCCTGCCCGACGATCGGTGAGAGCACGCATTTCACGACGGCGACCTGCTACAGGCCGCGGTCCGCCGCCGCATCACCGCTGCTCATGATCGCCGTGTCGATGGTTAGGGCGATGTCACGTGGGAAAAGCAGATCCAGGAGCCAGTCCAGCATGACCCGTACCTTCTTTTCAAAGCCCGGGAGCTTGCTCAAGTACAAGCCCCGCCACAGGAACCAGGCGAGCAACCCTGAGAATCGCCGTCCCATGATCTCAGCCGCGCCGGTGCGGTGTCCCAGCGCAACCAGCACTCCGATCGACCGGTAGTGAAAGTCCTTAAGTGTCTGTCCGCGCGCCGACGCCACGATGTTGCCCGCGACGGTTTTGCCTTCTCGCAGCGCGTGCTGGGCGGTCGGCGGATAGGCATGGCCTTGCCGGTC
>CAZJUE010000390.1:0-2075 GCA_964549025.1 uncultured Anaerolineaceae bacterium
GTGGTGAAGATCGGAATCTCGTCAACGTTCTCGGTGCGGAACACCACGTTGGCGCCTTCGTTGCGCCCGATCCAATTAGTCTGCAGCAACCGAACCGGTTCCGGCCAATCCAGGTGCGAGAAGTCCAGCAATTCGTCGGCGTAGTCGGTGATTTTGAAAAACCACTGCTCCAGGTCCTTCTTGACCACCGGCGTGCCGCAGCGCTCGCAGACGCGCTCATCGCCAACCACCTGCTCGCGGGCCAGCGTGGTCTGGTCTTTGGGGCACCAATCCACCGGCGACATCTTCTTGTAGGCTAGTCCGTTCTTGAACAGCTGCAGGAAGAACCACTGGCTCCAGCGATAGTATTTCGGATCGGACGAGATCGCCTCCCGCGACCAATCCCACATGGCGCCCATGCTGCGTAGTTGCACCCGCATCCGATCGATGTTCTGGTAGGTCCATTTTTTCGGATGGGTGTTGCTCTCGATAGCCGCGTTTTCCGCCGGCAGCCCGAAGGCGTCGAAGCCGATCGGAAACATCACGTTGTACCCTTGGCGGCTCAGGTAGCGGGCGCGGGCGTCGGAGGGCACCATGGTGTACCAGTGCCCGATGTGCAAGTCACCCGAGGTGTACGGAAGCATGGTCAGGAAGTAGAACTTCTCACGCGATGGATCGATTCGAGCCCGATACAGCTCGTCCGCCTCCCAGCGCTCTTGCCACTTCCGTTCGATTTCGGAAGGGTCGTACTTCGCGACCTCCACCTCTCGCACCGCTTGACTGTTCAAGAACCTGTTCCTTCCTCCCTCTTAAACAAAACAGCCCCTCGCCGCCAGGGACGAAGGGGCACTCCGCGGTACCACCCTGTTTGTCCAGCGGAACGCTCGCAGGCGCGCCGCAGGACCTCTCGCTGCGTGCTAACGGACGCCACCGCCTACGACTACTCGATTTTCATCGCAGGTGCCTGCCCGGCGGTGGAGCCCGCCCAAAGGGTATTGACGGACGCCGACTTGCGGCCGGGCCAGCAGGCGAGTTCGACCTTTGATTCGGCGATCCACATTCGCCTTGCCGCGCTTTCACCGGTTGCGGCTCGCTGGTGGAGGGTCTACTACTCCTGCCCTGGCAGTATTATCGATGGCAGCTTGGCCATCGGTTCAATTGTAAGGTCCGGCGATCCGCTATCACGGATCGCCGGAAGGTGGACCCAGTGGGATTCGAACCCACGACCTTCTCAATGCCATTGAGACGCGCTCCCAACTGCGCCATGGGCCCATGGCCAACAGGTGGACCTGGCGGGATTCGAACCCGCGACCTCATCAGTGCGATTGATGCGCGCTCCCAACTGCGCCACAGGCCCCCGTTGGGGTGTGCGGATTGTACTCACTCGGGAGTGTCAGAGTCAAGTATGCCGCTTTAACCACGCTCTGTCGCCTGGGTCGGCTTCGGAAACGTCGCGAAGCACGCGGTGCCGGTTCTGCCACCACAACGTCCGGGGAACGATGTAGGGTAGACCGCCAGCAGACGGGCACCGGCGCCAGGCTTATAATGCCCGGCACGATGGACTACGCCACACGGCTACAGCGACTCACCGAATTGATGCAGCAGGCCGGGCTTGGCGCACTGGCGCTGATTCCCGGCGCAAACCTACGCTACCTGACCGGCTTATCGTTTCACCTGATGGAGCGCCCGGTGATCGGTCTGTTCACCGGCAACCGCAAACCACGGTTGGTCTTGCCTGAACTCGAGCGGGCCAAGGCCGAAGCCGCCCCGGTCGAACTTGAGTTGTTCAGCTACGGCGAAGCCCAAGGCGACAACCTGAAGGCGCTACGGGCCGGCGTGGCGGGATTGGAACTTCCGGAGCTGGCGGTTGAGCCGCTGCGCATGCGCTTCTTCGAACTCAGCTTGCTGCAAGAAAGCTCTCCCAGCTCAACCATCGTCGCCGCCGATCCAGTGCTTGACCCCCTTCGGTTGATCAAGAGCGATGCGGAAATTCAGCGCATGCAGCGGGCTGCCGGGATCGCAGAGCAAGCGATGCAGGCCACGCTGCCTTTGATCAGAGCCGGAATGAGCGAGCTTGAGTTGGCCGCCGAGCTCAG
>CAZJUE010000391.1:0-2072 GCA_964549025.1 uncultured Anaerolineaceae bacterium
GGCACCACCGCACCCCGGACTCATTGCCGTTCTTTATCCCGTTCCCGTCTTTGTTTGGCACGCTGGGCGCTTTTATCCAGCTCAGGTCGCCTTCGCGTGATCGGCGGGCGCTGTTTGATATCGGGGTTGCCGGCCCATTGGCCGGACTGCTGGTCGCCCTACCTGTGATCCTGATCGGATTGGCGATTTCCGAAGTGGGCCAATTGCCCAGCACCGCGCGGGCGGCGGCCGGTTCGCTGCAGGAGGGCAATTCGATCCTCTACCTGGCGATGAAATACCTGGTGCACGGTCAACTGCTCCCCCAACCGACCAGCTACAACGGCGTGCCTCCGCTGCTGTATTGGGCGCGCTTCGTGCTGACCGGCAGGCCGTCGCCGTTGGGTGGAACCGACGTGCTGCTACATCCGATGGCTTTTGCCGGATGGGCCGGATTTCTGGTTACCGGCCTGAATCTCATTCCGGTGGGGCAGCTCGACGGAGGCCATGTGCTGTACTCATTGCTCGGAAGGCGCGCACGCCTGATCTGGCTGCCGGCGGTTATCGGTTTGGCGATTCTGGGTTTGCAGGTCTGGAACGGATGGATACTGTGGGCGGCGCTGCTTTACTTCTTCGGTCGGGTGCACGCCACGCCGCTGGATGACGTCACCGAGCTCGACCCTGGGCGCCGGGCGCTGGCGATCTTTGCGCTGGTGCTGTTTGTGTTGATCATCACACCTGTGCCGATTCAAACCTTGGCGGTTCCGTAGGCCCCGGCACCGAACCGCGCCGGCGGGGCGGATCGCGGGCCGATAAGACTTAAAGCGAAATCTGACCCGCCGGCTACGGCAGCTCGGCCAACACTTCGCCCATCTCTTCGACCTGGTAGCCCGGCTGCCTGGCCACCTCGGCCCGGAAGCGCTCGCCGTGAATGATCTCAAGCAGGCCGCTCAGCTTCTCGGCTTGATAATGCTGGCGCGGGATGATCAGGTCATAGCGCTCCAGGAACAGCGGAACGAAATCCAGCCCAAGCGCTTGCGCGGCTGCTTGTATCCCCAGTCCTGCGTCGGCCTGGCCGGCGGCGATAGCCGCAGCCACCGCCAGGTGGGTGTACTCCTCGTGCTGGTAACCGCGCACGACATTCGGATCGATGCCCAGCTGACCAAGCTGGTAATCGAACAGCACCCGGGTGCCGGCTCCCCGCTGGCGGTTGACGATGGTGACACCCTCGTCGGCCAGCTGCTCCAGCCGTTCGATGCGCTTCGGGTTGCCTGGCTGCGTCATCAACCCCTGTTGCCGTCGAACGAATCCCATCACCACCACTGGAACTTCGGGAAGCTGTTTTCGTACGTACGTCAGGTTGTACTCGCCGGTTTCAGGGTCCAGCAGGTGCGAACCCGCCAGGTGCGCTTCGCCGCGCTGAAGCGCGATCAATCCCCCCAGGCTGCCCACGCTGGCCGAGCTCAATCGCTGCCCGTACTCGGCCAGGTACTGGCCCAGCAGATCCAGCGTCAGGTCGTGGGATCCGATGATCACCACCGTGCGTTCGATCTCCTGCGGCGTACGGTAAAGGCGAACCTCGACCTCTGAACCGGCGCGGTGCCCCTGCACGCCGGCCGGGATGAGCACAATCCCGTCGGCCCGCACCAATGAACTGATGACGCCAGCGCCGCGGGACAGCGGTGTGGCAACCGTGCGATCCCCGACCACGCCGACGGATACCCGCAAGTACTCGTCATCTCCCAGGCTGGAGTGCACCTTGCGGGTCAGGGTGGCCGGCATGGTACGGGGCTGGAATTGTGGAAGCCCGAGCCAGCGACGCAGCAGCGGCCGCACGAAGATCTCGCCGGTCAGCGCCGCCGAAGCCGGGTAGCCGGGAACGCCGATGATCGGCACGCGCTCAGCCGATCCCGCTGCCTCGTCGGTGCGCGGCAGCATCCCCAGGATCACTGGATGCCCTGGCCGCACTGCCACTCCGTGCACCAGCAGCTCGCCGATCTCCGCAATCACCTTGGCAGAGAAGTCGGCGCTGCCAGCGGAGGAGCCGGCGTTCAATAGGATCAAGTCCGATTCATCGACCGCCTGACGAATGGCAG
>CAZJUE010000392.1:0-2054 GCA_964549025.1 uncultured Anaerolineaceae bacterium
ATGCAGCCTCATTGATGGGCATTGTCGAGCGGAGTATCCAGCGCACCCACCCCGAAAAAATGGTCCGCGCCTCTGAAGGCGCCGACTTGGCTCGCACAAACTCCCAATGAGAGCTCTTGTCGTTGGTGGAAATGGATTCATTGGCTCGCACTTGGTAGACAGGCTTGCGAGGGATGGGTGGGATGTCGTAGTGCTCGACGCCTCCGATCGACGTTTCGACCGAATTCCAGACGGCGTTAAGTTCAAACTCGGCGACTTTTCCCAGCGAGCTGTGGTCGAGGCTGCCGTAGCGGGAAGTGACATTGTGTACCACCTTGCCTGGACCACGATACCCGAGACTTCCCACGATCATCCGGCCGAAGACATCGCATCGAATCTCATCCCCAGTATCCAGCTTTTCCGTGCATGCCTACGGGCTGGTGTCGGGCGCGTGGTTTTCGTATCTTCAGGTGGCACGGTGTACGGAGGAGACCACAGCGGCCCCATTCGCGAGGACTTTCAGCAAGATCCGATCACTCCGTATGGAATTTCAAAGCTCACGGTCGAGAAGTATTTACACTTCTTCTGGAAAACCAATTCCCTGGACTACATGGTGCTCAGACCATCGGTGCCGTATGGTCCGAGACAGAATCCGCATGCGCGTCAGGGCGCCGCCTCGGTATTCCTTTACCGAGTTGCCAATGAGCTCCCGATCACGATTTGGGGCGACGGTTCGATCCGTCGCGACTACTTCTACATAAGCGACCTGGTGGATGCGCTCGTCACAAGCGCGGTCGTCGGATCGAGGTCTCACCGCATCTTCAATATCGGGGGCGGAGTCGGCATCACTCTCAATGAGCTGGTGGCCAGTATTGAGCGAGTGGTGGGTCGCTCAGCTCTTGTCTCGTACTCGCCCCAGAGGGATTTTGACGCAGAGTCAATCGTTTTGGACACTCGGCGAGCAGCCGACGACCTGGGTTGGCAAGCGGCGGTCGAACTGACGGACGGCCTTGCAATGACCTATGAGTGGATGAAGAGGGCTTTGGAGATGCGACACGCAAGCAGTTTGTTCGCAGCACCTAAAGCCGATTAGTGTGACCGCCCAACGCCTTTGGGCTCTCGGATGAATCGCCCCAATATCCTGTTTCTCACGATCGACTCGCTCCGCAGCGATGCGTTGCACGGTGGTCTTACCGACTCGTCGATCACGCCTCATATGGACGCGCTAGCGGCCAGCAGTGTGGAATTCAGCAACGCATTTACCGGTGGTTCTTGGACGCAGGCTGCGTTTCCGACGATATTGACCTCCACGTACGCATCAATGCATGGTGGGTGCCTGGGTCCGCTTACGGCGGCTCGGCCGAGCCCGGTCGAAGCCCTGAGGAATGAAGGCTATGCGACCGCGGGATTCTCTACCAGTCCACTACTGAGCACAGGCTATGGTTACTCGCGTGGCTTTGCCGAGTTCTGCGATGTTGAGCCGAGCCAAATCGACACGCGGCTCCGTGCGATTAAAGGAGGCCAGCGGATGCTAAGGAGCCCTCTCACCCATCTCATTCTCCAGATGGCTGGCGGTTCCGCGCTCCCTGCGAAGCCTTACGCAAGCGCAGCCGAGGTTAATGAGCGGGCAGAGCTGTGGCTGAGAAGAGTTGAGCCTCCGTTCATGGGCTGGATCCACTACATGGATGTCCACTGGCCCTACCACCTCTATCCTGACAATCCGAGCAGTCGATATTCAGCCCAAGCCTGGCGTGACGTCGCCACCATGCATGCCTTGAACTTCGCGGGAGGCAAGATCACCCAAGAGCAATTCGATCGATTTGCTCAGTTGTACTTCGCCGCCGTCGAATACACAGATCAGCAGATCGGCGAACTGCTTTCGCTCATCAGTCGTTTGGGTTATGCAGAAAACACAATTGTCGTTCTGGTCTCTGATCACGGCGAGGAGTTCCTTGAGCGAGGACACTGGGGACATGTGGAGATCAATCTATACGACGAGATCATGCATATCCCATTGATCTTCCGACTGCCTGAGGCTTCCAAAGCGCGGATCTCTACCCAAGTCAGCACACTTG
>CAZJUE010000393.1:0-1098 GCA_964549025.1 uncultured Anaerolineaceae bacterium
TATCGCTGCGCGAATCCCTGCCAGGGGAGTTCAGCGTGCTGATCCTGCAGCCGCTGTTCTGGCTGGTGGTAGCGGTGATCAGCTTCATCCTGTGGCGCTACGGGTTGCGGGAGCGACCGCCCCCAGATCTGGGGATCCTCATCCGCGCCCTCAGCCTGGGCGTATTCCAGATCGGCGCTTGGCTGCTGGCGGGTTTGGTCTTCGGCTTTGGCCGGTCGCCGCACGGTCAGCAGCTATCAGTGGTACTCGGCAACCTGTTATTTGCCGGGAGCGCACTGATTGGGATGGAGCTGGCGCGGGCGGCGATCGTTGGATCGCTGAGCGAACGGAGCCCTTCGCTGGCGATCGCGGTCAGCGCCAGCGTGATCACGCTGGTCAGCGTTCCGGTCGGGAAATACGCTGGGCTGGCTGATGTGCCGAATGCGATGCGCCTGGCCGGCGAAACACTGCTGCCCACCTTCTCCCAGAACCTGCTGGCTTCGATCTTGGTACTGGGAGCCGGCCCAGCAGCAGGGCTACTCTACCGAGGTTTACTGTTCACGTTTGAGTGGTTCTTCCCGATCTTGCCCGATCTGCAGTGGATGATCTCGGCCTTCCTCGGCACCATGCCACCCGCTCTGGGGCTACTGATCGTCGAAGGTTACTTCCGTGCCGAGAGCGAGCAGCCAGAGCACGAAGGCAAGCAGTCGGGGCGGATTCCGGGCGGCTGGCTACTTGCAGCAACTTTGGCAGCCACGCTGGCGTTCTTTAACGCTGGCGGCTTCGGCGTGCGGCCGACCTTGATTGTCGGGCCGAGCATGGAGCCGAGCTTCGGGACCGGCGACATTGTGATTACCGCACCGGTCTTGGCCGAGGCGATCGAGATTGGGGACGTGATACGCTTCCGTACCGAGAACCGCGCCGTTGTGCACCGGGTGGTCGATGTGCAGTCCGACGAAGCGGGCGTCCAGTTCATTACGCGCGGCGACGGAAACAACCTCAACGACGATCCGGTGCTACCGGAGCAGATTGACGGGAAATTGGTTTTACTGGTGCCGAAAGCTGGCTGGCCAGCGCTTCTGCTGCGTCGAGCGCTTCAGGGCGGCGGTTGACAGGCCC
>CAZJUE010000393.1:1108-2054 GCA_964549025.1 uncultured Anaerolineaceae bacterium
TCAGGGACACTGCGTCGCGGCCGATCCGCCCGCTGCCCGATCGCCCTCGATGATCAGGTCTTTGATCAGAACCGAGGTACGGCCCTCGTCGCCTTCCCCTCCGTACTCCAACTGCACGGTGATATCCCGCTTCCCGGAGAGCAGCGGGTCGTCGGGAAGCGTTACAAAGCCGGACGCTCCCTCAACCGAGAATTCGTGCGACACCGTCGGCGGCGTGCCGATCATGGCCACCAGCCTCGCGGGTTTGGAAGGATCCACCTCCATACCGGCGATCTCGTAACAGATCATCACCGGCTGGTTCACCACGTCGCCGCTCTGCGGAAAGGTGATGACGAGGCTCGGACCGCCCCCATCTTCGCCCGCTGAGCCCGATTCCACCGATCCGTATGGATACGACCGAGGGGTGGGCCTCTCGGTCGATTCGACCTCAGTCGGCGCCAGCTCGGAAGCCAAAGCGGTCTCAGACTCGCCGACCGTCTCAGCGTCAACCGCGCAGGCAGTCAGCAGCAGAATAGCCAGACCTGCTGCAAGAGATCGCACGAGATCCAGAGCTGAAATTGCTGTGCCTGACCTCCGGTCGAAACCCGGCCTACCACGCATTTCCGTTCCTCTAGCCGAATCGTCGTTCAGCATCACCCATAACCTACAGACCTGATCAACCGTCGATCAGGTTGATCCCTTCGAGTATATCCTTCTGCGCCTCAAGCTCCTCGCGCGTAGCCGTTGGATCCAGCCGCACGGCCTCGGCAGCCGCGACAGCATCTGCGAAGCTTGTATCGCCGACTCCATCTCCGTCGGTATCCACCAGCTCGTCGAGGGCGATCGCACCGTTAGCGAAGTTCAGCCAGGCGCCAAACAGCTGGCGATCGAAAATCTCGATCATGTCGCCACCGTTTCCGTTGACTTCGAGCACCTCCATCGCTTCGGCGATCGTGCTCGCCGGCCG
>CAZJUE010000394.1:0-2032 GCA_964549025.1 uncultured Anaerolineaceae bacterium
ACTTTCTAACGCCATCCAAACATGCTTATATTGTTCCCCTGACCAATTGGGGGGAACCGATACATGCGCCTGACCGCCTGCCTGCTTGCTGCTTCGATACTCACCTGTACGCCAGCCGCGGCACAGGATGACGTTGCCAACGAGCAGCGACGACCCGATCCTGCGCTCAATCCGATTATCCCCGCCGAGGAGCCGATCGAGATCGGCCTTGCGGGAGATCAACCGGTCGATATCGCGCGTTTCCTGCTGGCCAATGGGGCGCTCGATGCGCGGCTTTCGCCTGATGGGCAGGTGATCGCGTTTGCATGGGACATCACCGGACAGGCCGAACTTTGGACCGTTCCCTCTTCGGGCGGGCAGCCAACACAGCTCACCTTCCTGACCGGTCCTGACGATTATCGCTGGATGCCCGATGGGTCCGGCATCCTGTACGCCGCCGATAATGATGGTGACGAACAGCATGGCTATTACTGGATCAGTGCCGACGGCAGCGAGGAACGGCAGATTCTTCCAGCCGTGCCGGGCGATTTTCGCACATTTGGCGGCTTTGTCGGGGATGATGCCTTCACCTATTCCTCGCCGCTGCGAAATGGCGACGATTTCGACATCTATCTCGCTGATATGGAGGGAAACAGTGAACTGATCCACGAAGGATCCCTGCTCAATATTTCCGGCCCCGCATCGCCCGATGGCCGTTATGTGGTTGTCCTCCAGTGGGTCGGGGAAGATGCCGACAATCTCTACCTGCTCGACCTGCAGACGCGCGAGGTTATCACTGTCTCCGAGCCGCCGGTCGAAGATCGTGCAAACCACCGCTGGGGCGGATTTGCGTGGGCCGAAGATTCCAGCGCGTTGATTTTTGCGAGCAATGCGGGCCGCGAATTTACCGCCTTGACCGAATACACGGTCGCAACCGGCGAACTGGCCGTTTATCACGCACCTGCACGCAATGTCGGTGACATCGCCCTATGCGGCGCCAATTCGGACATCATTGCCTGGACAGAAAGCCAGGACGGGTTCGAGACGCTGCATTTCTGGGATGGGCCGACGATGTCCAGCCTTGCCGCCGCGCCGCTTCCTACAGGCGTCCTCGCACTGGATTGCGACGGCGGGCAAGTGGTTGTCCACGTAACGAGCTGGGAAACGCCCGGCGATCTCTACACGTTCGCGCCAGGTGATGCTGAGGCAAATCTTGTCTTTCGTTCCAATTTCGCCGGGATTGATCCGGAGATGCTCGTCCGCCCGCAAGTCGTTCGCTATCCGGCCCGTGACGGGGTTGAACTGCAGGGCTTGCTGTTCTTGCCGGAAGGGGCCGGGACAGGCGATGCAGCGCCACCAGTTGTTTTCGACGTTCACGGCGGACCAAGTGCCCAGTCGCGTCCGGTCTGGGATCCCATCATCCAGTACCATGTTGCGCGCGGCGTAGCCGTGTTCCAGCCGAATGTGCGCGGTTCGACCGGATTGGGCAGGACCTATGCCATGCTCGATGACCGCGAATTGCGCGATGAAAGCCTGATCGACGTGATTGATCTCCATGCCGCGCTGGTGGCGGACGGGATTGTGGATGAAGATCGCTCTGCCATCTGGGGCAATTCCTACAGCGGTTACCTGGTGAACCGCCTGCTGGCGCTTTACCCCGATGTCTTCGTGTCCGGCGTTGTCCAGTACGGGGTCGGTGATTGGGTTGCCGCGCTGGAGGACACCAACCCATCGATCCGCGCCTCTGACCTCATCGAATATGGTGATATCGAAGACCCGGAATGGCGGGAATTCTACGCCGGGATTTCGCCAATTCGCACTGCTGACCGGATCCGGGTGCCTTTGCTTTATTCGCATGGCGGGACGGATACGCGCATTCCCTTTGCAGAGACCGACATCATGGTGGAGGCGCTGCTGAACAACGGGGTTCGCGCGGATTACATTTTCCTGCCCGACGAAGGCCACGGCTATCGCAAGCTCTCCAATCGGCTGTTCTATTACCGCCGCCAGGCCGCTTTTCTCGAAGAGACGCTTGGACTGACACCGCCAGCGG
>CAZJUE010000395.1:0-2029 GCA_964549025.1 uncultured Anaerolineaceae bacterium
TGGGAATGCTGGAGGCGGTTCGCCAGCCAGGGCTGGCGCTCAGCCACCTCAGCCTGGCGGAGGAAGTCGACCCAGACCTGCGGCTTCCAAAAGCTTTGCGGGAGGCGATGCAAACCGGACAGGAGTCCGCAGATCAAGCTTACGCGCTGGCTCAAGTCGGTCAGTACATGGCCCGTACCGGAAACTGGGCGCTGGCGGCCCAAGCGTTTGATAACGCACTGGCCCTCCAGCCGGAATACACGGAGGCCCGCGCCTACCTCGGACTGGCGCTGGACCGCTCCGGGGGCGACGGCCTGGAGGCGCTGGAGCAAGCGGCCAGCGAGGCTCCCCAAGCTGCGCTGCCGCACCAGCTGCTGGGGCAACACTGGCGACAGCTGGGCGAGCCGGTGTTGGCGCTGAAGGAATTTGAAACTGCGGCCTCGCTGGCCGCGGACAACCCGCTGATCGTCGCCGATCTTGGTGCGGCCTACGCAGCGGTCGGGGATCTGCCGGCGGCTCGATCCGCCTACCTTCGAGCGACCGGGCTCAGCCCCAACGATCCGATGGTGTGGTTGCTGCTGGCCCAATTCAGCGTGGACTTCGAGGTTGAATTGCTGGGCATTGGAATTCCCGCCGCTCGGCGCGCAGTTGCGCTGCGGCCGGATTCGGCCAACGCCTGGGATGTATTGGGCTATGGCTATTTCCTGGCCGGTCGGTGGGAGTTGGCCAACCGCTTTCTGGCCCGGGCACTGGCGATCGATCCGCGGTGGGCCGCAGCGCACTACCACCTGGGGCTGTTGCAGATCGGCCGCGGCCTGGCGGGCGCCGGCAAGACTGCGCTGGAACAGGCGTTTAGCCTCGATCCGGAGGGCCGAATCGGCAATCTGGCGCTTCGGTCGCTGGAGAATCTGCCGTGAATCCGGCAAAGCGAAGGCCATGATCGGTCGCGTTGCAGGTGCGGCGAGGCTCGTTCAGCCGACGATCGGCGGAGTGACGCGCGGCGTGCTTCGCCGCATGCTTGCGACCGCCGGGCTGGGACTGGCGGTGGGCGCTTGCGGTTTGCTGCGTCCGCAAGCGGCTCCCGGAGAGGTGATTTTCCAGGACGATTTTTCGCGCCCCAACAGCGGCTGGGATCGCTACGGGGACCCCGACTACTCGGCCGACTATTACGAGGGCGCCTATCGAATCCACGTTTTGAACCCCGACGTCGCCTTCGCCTGGGCAAACCCAGACCTGGAGATCAGCGATGCCCGCATCGAGGTGGACGCGATCAAGATCGGCGGCCCCGATAACAACGTCTTTGGCGTGCTATGCCGCTTTCAGGATTTCCGCAATTATTACTTCTTCCTGATCTCAAGCGACGGGTTCGCGGGCATCGGGCTGAACAAAGACGGTCAGCGGCGATTGCTCTCCGATGACAGCTTGTTGCCGTCCGAGGCGGTGCTGCAGGGAGAAGTGTGGAATCACATCCGCGCGGATTGCGATGGCTTCACCCTGCGCCTCTTCGTCAACGGCCAGCTGATCGCCGAGACCCGGGTCGCCGAGTGGAGTTCCGGCGACATTGGACTGATCGTCGGGACCTACGAACAGGCCGGCACCGAAGTGCTCTTCGACAACTTCTCCGTCGTGCGCCCCGAAGGCGGCTGAGGCCCGACCATGGCCGGGCGCTTCCCCGCCCGCCGAACCCTGGAAGATTATGTAAACTCCGCCCTACCAAATGAGCCGAATCTCCTTGAGTCCGGCGCTCAAGTCGCTCATGTATAATCGCCGCATGGTTAGCAAGCAGGCGCTCGAAAGCCGGCTGCACGATGCAATGCGCAGCGGAAACGATCTGGAAAAACGCACCCTGCGCATGGTGCTTTCCGCCTGGAAACTGGCGGAAGTCGAGCGCGGCGGCGCACTGGACGAGCAGGCCACAATGACGCTGTTTCAAAAGGAAGCCAAGTCCCGTCAGGAGGCAATTGCAGACGCAGAACGCGCCGGGCGGTCGGAACTGGTGGAAGCGGCGCAAGCCGAGCTGCAGCTGCTGGAGAGCTTCCTACCGGAGCCG
>CAZJUE010000396.1:0-2024 GCA_964549025.1 uncultured Anaerolineaceae bacterium
ATCACCCTGCCCAGCCTCTACCGGGTGTGCACGGCCGTCGCACCGGGCATGATCGCTCGCCAATGGGGGCGCATCATCAACGTGGCCTCGACTGCCAGCAAGGTTGGGGCACGCTACGTGGTGGCCTATACCGCCTCCAAGCACGGCGTCCTGGGACTGACGCGTGCGCTGGCGGCAGAGCTCAACCCGCATCACATCACGGTCAACGCCATCTGCCCCAGCTATGTGGACACTCCGATGACCGACGCCTCGATCGCCAACATGATGGAGCGAACGGGCCGATCCGAAGGTGAGCTAAGGAAGATCATCGAGCACCAAAATCCACAGCAGCGGTTGATAGACCCGGGAGAAGTAGCACCGGTTGCAGTGATGCTGGCCGGCGAAGCTGCCCGGGGGATCACCGCACAAGCCATCAGCGTGGACGGAGGTCAGCTTCAACACTGAGGCCGACCATTGGCTGCGGCCCGCTTGACCTTTGACGAGGCTGAACGGCGATTCACGGTGGACATGCGTGCCGGCCACCTTGCCACCGCCGGACCGCCGGCGATGGTTGAGCTCCTGCGGCAGCGGGTCCGCTACACTGGCGCGAAGTGAGGCCGCTGGATTCCCAATCCGGCAGTCCCCGTTCCCCCGACCGTCGCCAGCCTACTGCTGCTCTTTTCCGATCAGATCCCTGGCAATCACAATCCGCTGGATGTGAGCGGTGCCCTCGTAGATTTGTAATCCCTTGATGTCACGCAAGTAGCGTTCCACCGGATACTCGTTCGAGTAGCCGCGACCGCCGTGGATCAGCACCGCCTCGTTGGCGGCGCTCACCGCCGCTTCGGTGGCGAAGAACTTCGCAATCGACGTCGCCCGGTTGGCGGGCTCGCCTTGGTCCTTGAGCCAGGCAGCCTTATACACCAGCAGGCGGGCGGCTTCGACGTTGGAGGCCATCTCAGCGATCGAGGCCTGAATCATCTCGAAGTCGCCCAAGCGCTTGCCAAACTGGCGCCGGTTGCGCACAAAGTCCAGGCAGGCATCCAGGCAGGCCTGGGCCACTCCCAGCGCGCCGGCTGCGACCCCGAGCCGACCGTGCTCGAGGGCCGACATCGCAACCGCGAATCCTTCTCCCGGCTCAGCGAGCACCGCTCCGCTCGGTACCCAGCAGCCCTCAAAGATCAGCCGGGCGTGATCGGAGGCGCGATGGCCGAGTTCCGCCCCCGGCATCGGCTCTCGGATAAGCCCTTCTGTACCGGTTTCGACCAGGTAAGCGCCGATCCCTCGGTGCCTGGCTTCGGGATCGTGGGTGGCAAACACCAACGCCAGGTCTGCGATGCCTCCGTTGGTGATCCAAATCTTCTCGCCGCTCAGCCGGTATCCGTCACCATCGGCTTCGGCCCGGGTCTCGATTGCTGCGGCGTCCGAGCCGGCGTTGGGCTCGGTCAGGCCGTAGCAGCCGATCCACTCGCCGCTGGCCAGGCGAGGCAGGTATTCGGCCTTCTGCTTGTCGTCGCCCCATGCCAGCAGGCACTGGGACACCAGGCTGGTGTGGACGGTCATCAATCCACGCACCGATGAATCGACCCGGCCAAGTTCTTCGTATGCCAGCGCCAGCGACAGGTGGTCCCAACCGCCGCCCCCGTATTCCGTGGGAAGCGGTCCCCCCAGCAAGCCGATTTCGCCCATTTGCTGAATGAGCTCGCTGGGCATCTGCCCCTCTTCGTCCATCCGACGGGCGATCGGCGCCACCTGCTGCTGGGCGAATTGCCGCGCCAGATCGCGGACTTCGAGTTGTTGTGATGATGGTGAGAAGTCTATCGGCCGCTCCTCTCCTGGTTGTTGTGTAGGCTGTACTAGCGCCCCTTGAACTCGGGGGCCTGTTTCTGCTTGAATGCTTCGTAAGAGGTGCGATGGTGCTCGCCCATCGTCATCAACGCTTGCGCCTGGGCTTGCAGGGCGGCGGACTCGCCGGTCGAGTTCCGGCGAATCTCAGACCGATTCGAAGTGAGTATACCGGCATTGAGTCTGCGAACACAGTTCGC
>CAZJUE010000397.1:0-2018 GCA_964549025.1 uncultured Anaerolineaceae bacterium
GCCACCTGGCGAAGAGGACCCAGCACCAACGCATCTTGCTGACTGCCAGCTATCGGGAGGTCGAACTCGACGAGGCGCGGCCGTTTCACGAGACGCTGCTCGAGCTCAACCGCAAGCGGCTCGGGACGCGGATCAAACTCAAGCGGTTCGATGAGCAACAGACGCGTGACCTCTTGGGCGCGGTGTTTGAGGAAGAGATCACCGATGAGTTCCTGGCCGGAATCTACGAGGAGACCGAGGGCAATCCATTCTTCATCGAGGAAGTATGCAAGGCGCTGGTCGAGAGCGGGCAGGTCTACTACGACGAAAACGGCTGGGGCCGGGTCAGCATGGAGGAGCTCGAGATTCCACAGAGCGTGCGGGTGGCGATCCAGTCGCGTCTGTCAAAGTTCCCGGAGTAATATCAAGACACGCTCAACCTGGCGGCGGTGATTGGTCGCGAGTTCGACTTCGATACTTTGGCCGAGGCCAGCGACCTGTACGAGGACACGCTGATTGAGGCGTTGGAGGCTGCCGAAGATGCGCAGCTGATCGAGGAGATCAGCGGCGAAGGAGGTGCCACGTTTTCGTTCGTGCACGCGCTGATCCCAAGCACGCTGGTTGAGGGCGTGCGCACACTGCGCCGTCGCCGGTTGCACAGGCGGGCGGCGAAGGCGATCGAGGTCACACGGCCCAATGACTTCGAAGACCTGGCCCACCACTATGAAGAAGCCGGTGACGAGGCCCGGGCCCGAGACTACTACGCCAGGGCCGGCGAACGTGCCGCGGCCGCCTTCGCTAATCCGGAGGCCGAAAGCCATCTGCGGGCCGCATTGGAGCTGCAGCCTGCTCAGGTGGAACGCGCTGGGCTGCTGTCCGAGCTCGCGGAGGTGGTTAGCCGATTGAGCCGTTTCGACGAAGCGATTGAGATCTGGGCGGATGCAGCCGCGCGGTACCGAGAGCTGGAGAATCCGGATCGCATCGCCCATTGCTACACTCGTATGGCCCGGGCGCGCTGGTGGGCCGGAGACCAAGCCGGAGCGCTCAAGCTGTGCGAAGAGGGTTTGCAGCGGACCGAAGGCGCGTCGCCCAGCGCCGAGCGGGCCGGGCTGCTCCACGAGGCCGCGAGGGCCCACCACTTCCTCGGCAATCCCGCTGAAGCCGAGCCTTTGTGCATGCAGGCGCTTGAGATGGCGCGGAAGGTCTCCGCCCGCCGCATCGAGGCCGACAGCTTGATCACGTTGGGTATCCTGCCGCATCTAGGCACCGACGAGGCGATCGCAGCCTTCGAACAGGCGATCGAGATCTGCCAGGCGGAGGAGCTGCTGGATGAGGAGTCGCGCGCCCACAACAACCTGGGCGTCATTCTGGGAATCTATCAGGCTGACTTCCGCCGCGCGCGTGACCATTATGAAGAGGCCGCAGCAATCGACCGGAAAATGGGGGATCGCTCTGGCGAGCTCTTCACGCTCAACAACGCCGCCGCCAGCTCGATCACTTTGGGCGAGCTCGACCGGGCCAAGCAAACGATCGACTACCTCACCCAGCTGCTGGAGCAGATCGATGACACCGGCACGGCCCAGCAGAACCACGATGCCCTGCTGGCGCAATACAATCACGCGCTCGGTAACATCGAGGAATCGGTCGAAGTGCGGCGCATGCTGGTCGAGCAGGCATTTGAATCCGGCGTGGGATTCGATGCCATGCTACATTCCGGGAGCCTGGCTACTGCGTTGCTCGATCTGGAGGAATATGGGCAGGCCGAAACAGCAATCCGTCGAGGAGTCGAGGCGGCTGACAAGTTCGGTGCCGGCGGAGTTTTCGCCCGCCACTTTCTTGTCATGGCGCTGGCCAAGCTGGCCAAAGCTGGCGAGGCGCGGCAAGTTTACACCGAGGCCGAACAGCTTCAAGCTGAGCACTCCCGAGTCTGGCCGGGCATCCTGCTGCAAGCCGCACACGCCGAGCTCTTGGCCGCAGAGGACCGGTGGGGGCAAGCCTCCACCGCTTTTGCCGAGTTCGTGGACCGAATTGAAGAAGCC
>CAZJUE010000398.1:0-2004 GCA_964549025.1 uncultured Anaerolineaceae bacterium
GACTGGACGGTGGCCAATCTGCTGGACGACCCGTCGCTCGAAGACGGGCGCTACGGCTACCAACGCGAGCAGCTGAGGGACGCCTGCCCGCGACAATCGATCTCAGAGCTGCCGACCACCGTGAACGGGTCGATGCCCCAGTACTCAGCCCAGTATTGGAGCTTCGAGGGGGATGGCCGGGTGAGCGTGCTGTTCGACGGCCAAACCGAGGTCGGGCCGATCCCACAGGGCGCCCGCACCCACGGCAACTTCTGGTGGTCGAACCGGGGTGAGACCGTGCACACCTCGCTCACCCGCAGCTTCGATTTGCGCGGGCTGTCGGAGGCCAGGTTGGAGTTCCTTACCTGGTATGACATCCAGCCCTTCCAGGAATACGGATACATTTCTGCCTCGATCGACGGCGGTCAAAACTGGGATTTTGTGTTGGCTCCCGATATGTGGGTCGATCCAGACTTCGACGAAGGGCCGCACTATCGGGGTGTGAGCGGCGGCTCAAACCGGCCACAATGGATCCAACAGTCGATCGACCTTGCGCCGGCGCTGGGGCATGAATTGATGATTCGATTTGAGTACGTGGCCGCGGGCGGGTCCTCGGGGTACGGATGGGCGATCGACGATATACGCGTGCCGCAGCTCGGGTTTCATGACGACGCCGAAACGGAGAGCGATGGCTGGCAGGCGGATGGCTTTGTGCGTTCCGACTTCCGGCTGCCCCAGCGTTGGGGCCTTTATTTGGTGCACGACGGAACCGTCGAGCCATTGGAAGTCCGTGCCGACGGCGTCGCCGGTGCGCGCTTTACGCTCGAGCCCGGCCGCTCGCGGGCGATCCTGGTAGTTGCCGCCATGGCCCCACGCACCAAGGTGGGGGCCGAATATCGGCTGACGGTCGAAGGAACTGGGAGCCTGACTGCCCCACCGCAGACCCCCGAGAATTTGGCCTTCGCCGATCAGTTCGGCGATGTCTGCAGCGGCTGGTGGATCGAGCACACTCCCCAGCAGCGACTGGGATACCAGGACGGACGTTTCCAGATTGAGCTCGATCAACCGGACGACGTGGCCATTTCCACGCCGGGCCTCAGCCTGACCGACGCTAACCTGCAGGTGTACTCGACGCAGCAGACCGGCGCCGGAGACGGCGGCTGGGGAGTGGTCTGTCGCTACCAGGATCGTGAGCACTACTACGCCTTCGAGCTGCGCGAGGACCGTCGATACACAATCTACGCGATTGACGATGGCCGCGAGGTCACGCTCGCCCAGGGGACGGAGGCCGCGTCAATCCTGGTCGGCGCCGATGCGGAGAACCAGCTCGTGATCTCGTGCGTTGGCGACCAGCTAGCCCTCACCGTGAATGGAGTGCAACTTGCCAGCGCGCAGGACCAGCGCTATGCGGTCGGTGACTTCGGGCTGTTTGCACGTACCCACGCGGCCGGTGGCTCGGTGGTCTCCTTCGACGACCTGTCGATCAGCCTGCCCGATTACAGCGACCTGCCCGGGCTGATCCTTTTCGAGGACTTCAGCGACCCGCAAAGCGGCTGGGATCAGCGCTCCGACTCGGATGCCAGCACCGGCTATCGCGACGGTCACTACCTGATCGAGATCGACTCGCCGGAGCTGCTGGTCTGGTCGTTGGCCCAGCAGCAGCTGGAAGACGTGATCATCGAGTTCGACACCAGCGTGGAACGGGCGGCGTCGAGCGGCAGCTTCGGCGCATTCTGTCGCTATCGCGATGCGGGAAACACCTACGGCTTCGAGATCAGCGGCGACGGTTGGCTCATGGTTTACCTGCTGCAAGATGGTCAATTCATCAACCTGGTGGATTTGACTCGAAGTACGGCGATTCGCAGCGGCGTCCGCGCTACCAATCGGGTGCAGGTCAGCTGCATCGGCAATGAGCTCAGTCTATCGGTCAACGGCCACCTGCTGGCCAGCGTGCTGGATGCCACCCGTACGAGCGGCGACGTCGGGCTGGTCGCATCGACATATTACGACGGCGGCATGCGGGTG
>CAZJUE010000399.1:0-1991 GCA_964549025.1 uncultured Anaerolineaceae bacterium
ATCGAGGCATCGTCGCTTCAGTACGTTCGGAAGGTGAGCGGCTTCAGGAAGCCGTCAGCCGCCAACCAAGCGGCCTTTGACGCGGCAGTGGTGGAGGTCGCAGCGGCGACCAAGAAGCTGATCGACTCGCTCGTGACCAGTGCCCCGCCGAGGGACCGGGCAGCCGAAATCGCACGTGCCAGAGAGAAGGCCAAGATTCGATTTGGCAAAGCCTAGGCGGCTTGATTGGAATCTGGATAACCGCCTGGCGCTGATCGCGACGCTCGCGTCGATCCTGGCTGCCTGCAGCCAACCATTGGCAGTCCCTGAACCGACGCTCGCGCCGGCCACACAAAGGCCGACCAGCACTTCCACATCCGAACCGACCACCACTCCCACCCCCGCACCGTCGCCGACCCCCCTGTCATCGGAGTTGGTTTGGTTCACGCCCAACTTCGGCTCGGGCGACTTCCTCGATCTCTTCGCGCAACCCGAGTCGTGGCCCTCAGCACGCGCACAGATCGATGTCTTCAAGTTCTACACGCAAAACATCCTTGACGACCATTGTCAGATTTGTGGGCCAAACTCATTCAGCGCCTTGGTCGGGGTGGACGCTTTCCAGAAGCTGACCGATTGGGGCATTGCCATCAGCATCGAGGTCGGCGCGGTCAAGGAGTGGGGATGTACTGGAACAGACGAGTTCCGCGCAGCCGATGCTGCCATTCAGCGAGTGCAGGCCAACGGGGGATCGGTTGCGACGCTCGCAATGGACGAGCCCTACATCGGCGGCCAACTGGTCGCAGACGGCAATACGTGCGGTTACAGTATGGAAGAAAGTGCTGACATCACAGCTCGCTTCATCCGGCTCGTGAACAGAGTGCATCCAGACATCCTGGTGGGTGACATTGAGCCGTACCCCTATTTCACGATTCCCGAGCTGGAACTCTGGCTGGACGCTCTTGAGCAGCGGGGGGTGAGCCTGGCGTACTTCCACCTGGACGCCGATCTGGTTGGGGCGCGGGCCATGGGGCGCGACGTCGGCGCCGATCTACAGAGATTGAGCCAATTCCTCGAGGAACGACAGATCCCGTTCGGGGTGATCTTTACGGCGAATTCAGATTGGGATTCGCGCTCCGACTGTTCCTACTTCGATTCGACCGTGCAGTGGGTGCGCGCGGTCAAGGCGGCAATTGGACGGCCCCAGCAGATCATCTTCCAGAGCTGGTTGGGACCCGCCGCCGACGGCAGCCACGCGGTTCCGCAGAACCTCCCCGAGAGCGGTACGGACTCGTGCAGCCATACGCGCCTGATCATCCAGGGGCTTGAGCTCCTCGGAGATTGATCCCCTTGCCGGGCACAGGCTGAATGGCTACCAGGCTCGACTCGAGGTACTTCTATCGCTAGCTAAGAGCGCCGTCCCTGGCTCCATGTGCGCCCCGCGCCAAATGGCGCTTCTACCACGATCGCAATCTTCCTAGAAACGTATCAAGGCAAGCCGAACCGAGCCTCCACCTAGCCCATTCTGCGCCAGGTGGTGCTGAAACACCAAGGCTGCAGGGCCGGCCCGGCCGGCGTCGCTCACCTGTGCCTTCCTGCCCTGGTGGCCAGGCCAGGGCGGCCCAGTGCACTCTGACGAGTACAGGCAGGCAGCTCGAGGCCGTTGGGCGGCATTCATTCCTCCAATTTCGATCGAGATGAATTGCCTTGCCGCCTCGCACCATGAGTGACCGGTCAAGCGTACAGCCCAGCTATCAGCCAGATGTACGATGAATGTGCTGAGATTGACATGTAGCATCTATGCCGTCAGCAAGCGGTCCGGAGTGATGACCTCACTTGATCATGCGGATAGGCCCCGCAGTTGGGAGAGCACTCCCCCATCTACGCTGGAAAGGAATAGATCAATGGAACCCAAGGAAAGCAGTCAGTTTTCGGAAGAGCAGGGGCGGAGTTTTGCATCCATGGGTGAAAAAGAACGGCTGAAAGTTATTCGGGACCTGGTTGACAGAGAGCGC
>CAZJUE010000400.1:0-1988 GCA_964549025.1 uncultured Anaerolineaceae bacterium
GCGCCGAACTACCTCGAACTAGCCGCAGACGGGCTGTACCAGGAGCACGATTCGCTTCACATGGGAAGGAGCGGAGCCCTGTTGCGGTTCAGCCAAATGGTGATTGTGGTATTGATTGCAGCCTTTTTATGGCTGCTGCGACCGCAGACATTGGGCGGGCCGGCAGCCTACGTCACGGTCGATCAAAGCGGCGTCGGATCGACGCTGGAACCGGGAGATGTGGCGATCGTCCGCCGGGCCGACCTCTATAAGGTTGGTGATCTGGTGGCGGTTGAATCCAGCGATGGACCCGCGATCTTCGGGCGGGTGACCGCTCATGAAGGCAGGACCTACCGCATCCGTTTCCACGTCAGCGCCGAGTCGGTGGCGGTCAGCCAGCAACAAATCATCGGCCGTCTGTGGTTCAACCTCGGAACCCTGAGCCGCAGCGCTTCCGGGACGGTGCTGGAATACTTCGGCTTGGAGGCCGAAGCCGCACCCTAGCCCGGATTGGGCTCGACTCCGTCGTAGCCTTGCCCGCGAGCCCTATGATCCGGCCATAGATCGCAATTCGCCGCGCCGGTGGCGAAACGCTGGCCACCACAATCAAGACGAGGCTGACCGCGGGCACGACGGTGAGCGGTCTTAGTCGGCTTTGCCGTCTTCGCTTCCTACCGCCACCGTCTCGCGCTCCTGGAAGTTGGCCTCCAGCTCGCCAAGCGAATTGCGGAAGGCGCTGTATTCCAGCTCCTGGATCGGCAGCATGGCTGGGCCGACGAAGCCCTGGCGGCGCAGCTCCTCCGCCTTCCGCTGAGCCTTGAGCCGGGTGCTGTCCCAGGCGACGTTGCCAAACATATCCACCCCCTTCGACAGATCTCCGGCCTTGGTGACCGAGTAGGCCATGCAGGCCACCAGCGGCAGGCAGTAGGCCCCGGCGATGGCGGTGTTGATGGCCGCCGGCATCAGCGGCATGTGGTGGCTGCCACGGGCGTCGCCTGCTACGTAGTGGGCCACGAAATAGGGGCTGACCACCTCCTCCGGGGCGGGGAAGATGCCCTGGGTGCGCACGACCGCCACCGGATCGTCCTTGCCCTTGTACTCGCCGGCGATGGTGTGCAGCCGGTCGGTGGACACCGCCACCACCTGCTGCTTCGGCCATTTGCGGTGGTGAATGGCTTGAATGCCGAAGCGGTTCTCATCGCGCAGCAGCACCGCCAGATCGATGTGCTGCTCGGGGGCATCCAGCTCGATCACCCGATCGCCGCCGACGTGCTCCATGTCGATCACGGTGAAGCGGAAGCCGGGCCGCATGTTGGGCAGCATCAAGCCGGCGCAGTACATTGGGCTGGTGAACACCGCCCAGAGCGGGAAATTGAAAGCCCCTGGGCCGCACTTGTCGGCAGTGAACACCAGGAATGGCTCGGCCGGCCGCTCCTCCGCCTCGGGGTCGAAGCTGATCTCCGCGACTCCGGGGCCGGCGCCGCGCACGTTACCGGAAGGCGCATCCTTCAACAGGTCCTGTCCGGCGCCGTAGAGGCCCTGGGCCTTGGCTACCTTGGTCGCTTCGAGAAACACCTCCCATGCCATGTCGTGTATCTCGCCCGAATTGCTCCCCTTGGTATGAACCATCAGCAGGCACAGGTCGTCGCCGGTGTGGGTAACGTCGTAGCCGGTCAGCATGCCGGACCGCTTGGCTTCGGCCAGCCGCTCCTGCGCAGCGGTCAGCATCTCGGACGAGGGCATGGTGTGGCCGCCGATGCTCCCGACGTCGGCCTTGATCGCAGAAATTGTGAGCATTCGTTCCTCCTGGGTGTCGGTCAAAACAAAAAGGCCCGTTCGCCTTTCGAAGCGGGCCCACGCGGGGGGACGCAGCGGTAAACGCCGATCTGGAAGTTGGCCCCAATGGGGTGGAGCCGGACTCCGTAGCGCATCTACTGGTTAATCATACAACAACCTTGCAAGCTCCTGGTGAACACCGTCCGAGCGGAATGCGTTCGGGGTTTGCGTTT
>CAZJUE010000401.1:0-1351 GCA_964549025.1 uncultured Anaerolineaceae bacterium
TCGGCTTCAAGTCGCCCGACCCGCAGTTCCCCTTCAAAATCCATCGATTGAGCTAGGCTGGAGACTCCGGGGAAATCTAGGACTTGGTTAGCCGGCATCGTTTTTCACTCAAAAGGGGGAGTTTTGGATATTTCTGCAGGAACGATACTCGTCGGAGGGATCCTTGCGCGGGCTGGCGTTCAACTGCTTTCCGCTGCAAGCCTGACCACAGTTTCGGAGTCCGAGATCGCCAAACACGTGTTGGTCGAAGCTCGTCAGGCGCTTATCGACAAGTTCTCAAATCTCGAAGAACTGGCTCACTCACGAGAGCGATACTCGGAACCGACACTGGTTGGAATTGTCGCGATTCATTGGTGTGATTACCTCGCTGGGGTTGGGGACCATGACCTTGCGACCACATTTGGATTGCCTGGCCACGCGGTGCGAAAGATCTTGGATGACCGGTGGTTCCTTGACTTCCTGGCGAAGGAGTTCGTCTCGGTCGGCTTGGAAGACCTGACCGCTGGCGAGTTGCCATCAGTGAGTGAGATTGTGAGGCCGCTTGCAGTTGCCACAGGTCACGAATTGAACATCGATTGTGACGCCGATATTGAGACGTTCGTGGCGGAGGCACTAAATGCTGTGGCGGCAGGCTCGCAGGAGTTCGTGCTTAGCGATGCCGCCTTGAGCACTAGGCTCAATAACGCTTGGTCTGCAGCAGCAGCAGAGAATTCGGCGAAAATCTTAAAGATAGTCGATGGAAGTGGCACCGCTTCGTCGAAGAAGGCAGCGCTTCGACTGTACGCGAATTCGTTGGTTGATGGATTATCGGCTGACATTTTCGGTCGGGAAGCGGGCGACCATTCGATGCCTTACATCTCCATGCGAGAGGTCTTCGTTGAACCAGATCTTCGGACGTCGACAGATGGGGCGCGAGAGGCCGCAATTGACGTTCTGACGAGACACTTTTCCTCCGACCGTGGATTCTTGATGATTCATGCGCCGTTCGGACATGGAAAATCTCTTACCCTTCGGCATCTCGCAGCGAAACTGGCGGAGTCGTGGATAGCGGGTGAGTCAAGCCGATGCCCAATCCTACTTCCGTGCCCAGAAGTATTGAAAGCAAGTGTCGCGGTGACTTCGCTCGAAGAGTCGATTGCAGCCCATCTAGCTCGAACTACAGACCTTTCTCCTGATCAAGCGCGAACGGCCCTTTTTGCGGGGGAGTTTGATGTCTTGTTGGATGCCTTCGACGAAGTGACTTTGTCGTCCGGACAGGCACGCACGTGGCTGAATGAAATCCGAGGGCTCAGCACAGTGTGTCCCGTGGTTCTCTCATCTCGACCGAATGCCTTCAAGAATAGTTGGCTGA
>CAZJUE010000401.1:1361-1970 GCA_964549025.1 uncultured Anaerolineaceae bacterium
CGATAGTATTGTAGAGGTTGCGCCATTTGATGAGGGTCAGGTCAACACTTGGCTGGGATCGGTAGGGGGGCACTTCGGATTGGAGGGGGAGACCTACTCAGGTCTCTCTTCGCAGCTATCGCATGACATCGTTTCAACGCCGATTCTACTCTTAATTGCTGCGTATACATGGCGAATGTCCTCTGAGAAGCCTAAGTCAAGAGCCGAACTATATCGGATGTTCATTGACATTTCCGCCGAAGGGAAGTGGGGCGAGTTTCAAGACCTCCATCAAGTAATCCTAGATGTGAGAGATGATATCGGAGGAGCGGCTTTCCGATTTGCTCTCCAGTTGATCGCCGTTCGTTGTCTCAATAAGAGTCGGGGTGAAACCCCCGGGATGGTCAGTCTTCGTGAAGTTGCTCAGATTATTGAGAGAGATTTGGGCGAAGTGTCGGACGCCGCCGTTGAATCGCTGACTCGAACTCTGTGTCTCGCGTTGTTTTTTCGAAAGTCAGACAGTGAGGACCTGGTTTCATTCAGTCATCGATCATTCATGGAATATCTCGCGGCCGAATTGATTGCCACGAGTCTGTTAGACGATGCGTCTGAAGAAGTTGGATCTCGAGC
>CAZJUE010000402.1:0-1964 GCA_964549025.1 uncultured Anaerolineaceae bacterium
AGTTGAAGTGCGGGTCGGGGTGTCTGTGGCACTTGCGGTCACGGTCGCGGTGGCAGTCGGCTCCGGCTCCAGCGCGGGAAGCACTTGAGAGCCAAGCACGAAGCCGGCCAGGCCGCCCACGGCGAGCCACAGGACGGCAAAGGGAAACACTCCCAGGCGGCGCATGAGGGCTATCTTCGCGCGGCTCCCAGCCGCTGCAAATAGCCGGTTCGTGGGGGTGTTGGGACCCGCCCGCCTTTGGCGCTCAGCTCAGGATTGCCGCGGATCCATACGGCTACCACCCATCTCGATGCACGACCGTGCCATAGGGACGGCGGCCCCGCTGCAGCGAGGTGGAACGTTTGTCCGGGGCCGGGTTGCCCAGCGGGATCACACCCAACGGTGTGACCTCCTCCGGGATGCCAAGCAGCTCGCGCAGCGCCGCTAGATCATGTACGCCAGCGAAACCTGCTGCCAGGCCCTCGTCCACCGCTGCCAGCAAGACGAGCATCACCGCACAGCCGACGTCCATGTACCAGTACGGAACCGGCCACTCGATCTCGGTGCCGTCAGCGCGTATCTTGTCCGGCTCCTGGTAGCGACGATGGTAGGCCGCTTCGCTGGTGCATGGCACGATCAGCACCGATGCCCCGGAGATAAACGGGGCGTACCCGGCGTAGAGGTAGCGCTGCTCGTTAGCCAGCTCAGCGATGGTTTGTCGCAGCCGTTCATCGGTCACCACAATGAAGTCCTGGCCCTGAGTGTATCCAGCGCTCGGCCCATGGCGCGCCAAATCGAGAATCCGGCCGACGGCCTCGTCCGATACCGGCCGATCGGCGAAATTCCGCACCATCCTGCGAGATCGAACCACAGATTCGAATTCCATCTGCCCCTCCTGCCGACGACGATGTGGCGCGTGCCGTGATTTAGGTTACCATCGTGCGCCGCACGTGGCGCCAGCCAGCGCTTCCTGCCGAACTCCAAGACGATGACTACGCCCGCAATTCGCCTCCAGCAGCTCAGAAAGACCTTTGGTCGTGGTCCGGGCGCGGTTGAGGCCCTGCGCGGAATCGACCTAGAAATCGAACCGGGACAAGTCTACGGATTTCTGGGTCCCAACGGAGCGGGCAAGACTACGACCATCCGGCTGATCATGGGGTTGATCCGACCCAACCACGGTTCGGCTCAGATTTTTGGGCAGGAGGTCGGCGCGCACCCTGAGGTGCTGTCCAGGGTAGGCGCCCTGGTGGAGGACGCGGTCTTCTACAACCACCTTACCGCACGCGACAACCTGCGGGTGCTTTCGCTAACCGCCGGGCTGACGGAATCGGATCGCATCGAGCAACTGCTGCACCAGTTGGACTTGCACGCCGCCGCCGGCCGGCGGGTGCATGGTTTCTCCACCGGGATGAAGCAGCGGCTTGGCATCGCCGCCGCGCTGCTTGGCGATCCAGAATTGGTGATCCTGGATGAGCCGACCAACGGACTCGATCCGGCGGGGATCATCGAGATCCGCCGATTCATACGCTCGCTCTCCGAACAGCACGGCAAGTCGGTCTTCCTCTCCAGCCATCTGCTGCACGAGGTCGAGCAGGTGTGCGATCGGGTGGCCATCATTCAGCGTGGCCAGGTGCTGCGCGAAGGTCCGGTCGGCGAGCTGCTCGACGATCCCACCGCCGAGCTGCGCATTCAGGTCGATCCAACGCAGGCGGCCATGCGACAACTGCAGCCGCGCTGGCGTCCGCGGGTGGAGAACGACTGGATTTACTTGAAAGCCGGACCGGACGACAGCCCAGAAGTGGTGGCGAAGTTGGTGAAGGTCGGGATCAGGGTCCGCCAGGTGATCTACCGGCAGCAATCGCTGGAAGATTTCTTCATTTCGGTGACGGCTGAGGAGCCGGATCAGGTGCGGGAACCGGGCAACGTCGATCCGAGCTCGAGCTCGGCTACCGGAAATCAAATCTAGATGCTGGGACTGCTGCGCG
>CAZJUE010000403.1:0-1963 GCA_964549025.1 uncultured Anaerolineaceae bacterium
CCGACTAATCTGCGATAGGCCAATCAGGAGAGCACAATGAAGCAACCTACCGATAAGAACCGTCGCATAGTACTGGCCTCCCGCCCCGAGGGGGCACCTACTGACGAGAACTTTCGCCTGGAGGAGACAGAACTGCCGCAACCCGGCGAAGGGGAAGTGTTGCTGCGCACCGTCTATCTTTCTCTCGATCCCTATATGCGCGGGCGCATGAGCGATGCGCCGTCCTACGCCGAACCGGTGCAACTCGACGAGGTGATGGTCGGCGGCACGGTGAGCCGCGTAGTGAAATCGTGTCATGCGGATTTCGCCGAGGGTGACTGGGTGCTGGCCTACAGCGGCTGGCAGGATTACGCGCTACCTGACGGCACCGGGCTGACCAATCTTGGCGCCAACCCCGAGCATCCCTCCTACACTCTGGGGGTACTGGGAATGCCCGGCTTCACCGCGTATATGGGGCTGCTGGATATCGGTCAGCCGAAGGCCGGTGAAACCCTCGTGGTCGCCGCTGCGACTGGCCCTGTGGGGGCTACCGTTGGTCAGATCGGCAAGATCAAGGGCTGTCGTGTCGTGGGTGTCGCCGGAGGGCCGGACAAATGCCGCTATGGAGTGGAGGAGCTGGGTTTCGATGCCTGTATCGACCACTACGCGGATGATTTCGACGAGCAGCTCGCCGCTGCCTGTCCCGATGGCATAGACGTCTACTACGAAAACGTGGGTGGCAAGGTGCTGGATGCGGTTCTACCACTGCTGAATACCTTTGCGCGCATCCCAGTATGCGGCCTGGTTTCCCAGTACAACGCGGAGTCGCTGCCGGAAGGCCCTGACCGCATGGGTCTGCTGATGGGGCAGGCACTGGTCAAGCGCCTGAAAATCCAGGGGTTCATTATCTTCGACTACCAGGACCGCTTCGGTGAATTCTTCCCGCAGATGTCCGAGTGGGTGGCCAGCGGCAAAGTAAAATACCGGGAAGAAATCGTCGATGGTCTTGAGCAGGCGCCGCAGGCATTTATGGGCATGCTGGAAGGCAAGAATTTCGGCAAGCTGGTCGTGCGCGTTGGCGACGATCACTGAATAAATTTTTACATGTACTCACAGCAGGAGAGCAAGCAATGAACGTTTTGATGGTTCTCACGTCCCACGACGAGCTGGGTGACACCGGCAAGAAAACCGGTTTCTGGCTCGAGGAGTTCGCCGCGCCTTATTACACCTTCAAGGATGCGGGCGCCGATGTCACGCTGGCCTCGCCGAAGGGTGGCCAGCCGCCGCTGGACCCGAAGAGTGACGACCCGGATGCGCAGACCGCTGCCACCGAGCGCTTCCACAAGGATGAGGCCGCGAAACAGGCACTGGCGAACACCGTGAAGCTCGGCGACGTCAAAGAGGAGGATTACGATGCGATTTTCTATCCGGGCGGCCATGGCCCGCTGTGGGACCTGGCCGAGGACAAAGACTCGATTGCGCTTATCGAGGCCTTCTACGCCGCTGACAAGCCCATCGGCGCCGTCTGCCATGGCCCGGCGGTGTTCCGCCATACCAAGGCCCACGGCCGCTCGCTGGTACACGGCAAGAGCGCCACCTGTTTCACCAATTCCGAGGAGGCCGCGGTCGAGCTGACGGACGTGGTGCCCTTCCTGGTGGAGGACATGCTGAAGTCCAACGGGGCGAACTTTTCCAAGGCAGACGACTGGCAGAGCTATGTGGTCGTCGACGGCAAACTGGTCACCGGGCAGAACCCGGCCTCATCCGAGGAGACCGCCGAGACGCTGCTGGGGTTCGTGAAGGAGCCGAAAGACGGCTGACCACTGAGCCATTTTGGGGCGTATATGCACCCGTATCGCCCCAAGCAGCAATACCTGGTTTAACTTGACCGCGACAGGGAGTAAAATACCCGACAAAGGAACTCGGTTATTGAGAAGTCTTATGTCTGAATTGAATGTCACCATTACCGAATCCGCCCAGGAGT
>CAZJUE010000404.1:0-1358 GCA_964549025.1 uncultured Anaerolineaceae bacterium
GCCACCTGGCGAAGAGGACCCAGCACCAACGCATCTTGCTGACTGCCAGCTATCGTGAGGTCGAACTGGACGAGGCGCGGCCGTTCCACGAGACGCTGCTCGAACTCAACCGCAAGCGGCTTGGGACGCGCATCAAACTCAAGCGCTTCGACCAGCAGCAGACCCGTGACCTGTTGGGCGCGGTGTTTGAGGAAGAGATCACCGACGAATTCCTAGAAGGTATCTACGAAGAGACCGAAGGCAACCCTTTCTTTATCGAGGAAGTATGCAAGGCTCTGGTCGAGAGCGGCCAGGTGTATTACACCGAGAGCGGATGGGACCGCCTCAGCATGGAGGAGCTCGAGATCCCGCAGAGCGTGCGAGTGGCGATCCAATCCCGGCTGTCCAAGTTCCCGGAGGAATATCAGGACACCATGAACCTGGCCGCGGTGCTTGGCCGTGAGTTCGATTTCGATACGTTGGCTCAAGCCAGCGAATTGGACGAGGACACCTTGATCGAAGCGCTGGAGGTCGCCGAAGACGCCCAACTGATCGAGGAGATCAGCGGCGAGGGCGGCGCGACCTTCTCGTTCGTGCACGCGCTGATTCCGAGCACGCTGGTCGAGGGCGTGCGTACGCTGCGCAGGCGCCGGCTACACAAGCGGGCGGCGCAGGCGATCGAGGTCACCCGACCGGAAGACTTCGAAGACCTGGCCCACCACTACGAAGAAGCCGGCGACGAGGCGCAGGCTCGGGACTACTACACCAGGGCCGGCGAACGCGCCGCGACTGCCTTCGCTAATCCGGAGGCCGAAAGCCATCTGCGGGCCGCATTGGAGCTGCAACCTGCTCAGGCAGAACGCGCTGGGCTGCTGTCCGAACTGGCGGAGGTGGTTAGCCGATTGGGGCGTTTCGATGAAGCGATTGAGATCTGGGCGGATGCCGCAGCGCGCTACCGAGAGCTGGAGAATCCAGATCGCATCGCCCACTGCTACACTCGGATGGCCCGGGCGCGCTGGTGGGCCGGAGACCAATTCGGAGCGCTGCAGCTATGCGAAGAGGGTTTGCAGCGGACCGAAGGCGCCTCGCCTAGCGCCGAGCGAGCCGGGCTGCTCCACGAGGCCGCGAGGGCCCATCACTTCCTCGGCAATCCCGCTGAGGCTGAGCCTTTGTGCGTGCAGGCGCTTGAGATGGCGCGGCAGGTCTCCGCCCGTCGGATCGAGGCCGACAGCTTGATCACATTGGGTATCTTGCCGCATCTAGGCACTGACGAGGCGATCGCAGCTTTTGAACAGGCGATAGAGATCTGCCAAGCAGAGGAGCTGCTCACCGAGGAGTCGCGCGCCCACAGTAACTTGGGCGTCATTCTGGGAATCTAT
>CAZJUE010000404.1:1368-1960 GCA_964549025.1 uncultured Anaerolineaceae bacterium
TCGCACCGGCGAGCTCTTCCCGCTCAACCACGCCGCCACCGCCTCGATAACTTTGGGCGAGCTCGACCGGGCCAAGCAAACGATCGACTACCTTACCCAGCTGCTGGAGGAGATCGATGACACCGGCAAGGCCCAGCAAAACCACGACGCCCTGCTGGCGCAATACAATCACGCGCTCGGTAACATCGAGGAATCGGTCGAAATGTGGCGCATGCTGGTCGAGCAAGCATTTGAATCCGGCGCGGGATTCGATGCCATGCTGCATTCCGGGAGCCTGACTGGTGCGTTGCTCGACCTGGAGGAATATGGGCGGGCCGAGACGGTAATCCGTCGTGGACTCGAGGCGGCTGACAAGTTCGCTGCCGGAGGAGTTATCGCCCGCCACTTTCTTGTCATGGCTCTGGCCAATCTGGCCAAAGTCGGCGAGGCGCGGCAAGTTTACAACGAGGCCGAGCAGCTTCAAGCTGAGCGCTCCCGAGCCATGCCGGGCATCCTGCTGCAAGCGGCACACGTTGCGCTCTTGGCCGCAGAGGACCAGTGGGGGCAAGCCTCCACCGCTTTTGCCGAGTTCGTGGACCGAATTGAAGAAGCC
>CAZJUE010000405.1:0-1948 GCA_964549025.1 uncultured Anaerolineaceae bacterium
TTTGATGCCGCCTCGAATCCCGGCCCGGTTGAGAACCGTCAGCAGTTTGTTGGGGTGGAATCCCAGTGTGCGGGCCAGCTGAATGAAGCGGCTGGTGTCGTGCAACGATGCCAGGTCGGGCGTGGTGACCAGCAACACCCGGTCCGCCGCATCCATGAGCGTCACTGTGTTGTCGTCCAGGTGGCTCCCGGCGTCGATAACCACGATGTCGAAGACCCGGCCTACCGCCTGGATCACGCCATACAGCTCATTGGGCCGAACTCCCTGTCCAACGTTCAGGTCGGGCGAACTGAGCAGCAGGTGGATGCCCGAGGCATGCTGGCCAACCACCTCCTCAACCAGTCCGTCGTCCAGCGAGTTAGCGTGCGGGATCAGATCGGCGATGGTGTTCTGCGGTCGGGAATTCAGCATCAAGCCCAAGTGCCCGAAGGTGAGCTTGCCTTCCATCAGCAGCACCCGCAGGTCGAGCCGATCGTGCAGCGCCACTGCCAGGTTGATTGCGATCGTTGAGCAGCCCACCCCGCCGCGCGGGCTGTAGACGGTAATGACCTGCAACGGTCCGGACCGCCCTTGCGGCCGAGGATCGCTGATCGGCATCGCGCTTCTGCGACGCTCTTCCAGCTGCTCCACTCGGCGCACGGCGCTTAACATGCTGACCTGGGTAAACGGCTTGACCAGGAAGGCCCGGACACCGGACAGCAGATACTGCTGGGCGCGGGTGCTGTCGTCGGTGGCCAGCATGGCGATCAGTGGGACCTCTGGCATCTTCATGCTGAGCTCATCGGCCAGGTCCAGCGTATCCCGGCCGCCGAGGCGCTCGTCCATCAGGACCAGATCCGGCGCCGCCGAATAGATTCGCGCCACGGCGTTTTCTGCGCTGTCTAGAACGCCTACCAGTTCCAGTTCTGGATCCGAATCCAACGCGGTCCGGATCTGTTGCTGCACCTCCCCGGCTTCGACGATCGCCACGACCTTCCTGGGGTGCTCACTTGGGCTCATCGTTTGGTCCTTTCTGTCCTAGCGCGAGATCACCAGCTCGAAACGATCTCGCAGGTACTCAGCCATCACCGGGTCGAGCTCGAAGCGCACCGTCGCGGTCGGGGCACGCAGCACGATGTCGACCACCCCACCGGCGTCCTTGATGTATTTGAGTACCAGCGCGTCTTGCGGATCCAGCGCCAGCAGCAGCGCGGTCGGTGCCTGATCGGACGGCTCGGGCGTCGGCGTCGGCTGCGGCTGCAGCTCCACCGAGCCGTCTTCGAGCCGCACCGCCGAGGTGCTGGCAGTTTCGGTCCTGCGGCTCTGCACGATGTCCACCACCAGCGCCGAGATCGGGGTCTGCTGCATGGCATCAAAAGTGAACAGCGCCGATCCGCCTTCCTCCCCCGGCCCGGGCAATAACGGAGACTCGAGCGAGACAAAGATGTCCACCACGTCGCCCGGCTGCAGCACGTTGGTGCGGCTCATCAGGTCGCCGGCGGGAAAAGCCATCAACACCTGTTCATCTTCGATCACGAAGGCCAGGTCGTGGGTGTAGTTGGTTGGATCAGCCAGGTTGTCCGCAAGCAGTGTCTCCCCGGTGACCAGCGGAACGGTTGTGATCCGCCCGATCGCCGCTTGGGGATCGCTTAGCGCCTGCTGTGGCGCCAGCTGCACCGGGACTTCAATAGCGGTGACATCCTCGGTTAACAGCAGGGCCCGGACCGGAACGTCGCGGGTGGTGACTACCACCGAAACTGTTCGCGGCGGAATAGGCGTAGCGGCCGGTCCAGCGCTCAGCGCCCGGGTAATCACCGCGGTCAGCAGACCCAGACCGATGAGCACCGCAACGGTTCCCACCACCCCGACAATGATCCATCTGCGTCGTGTCAAAGCCGTGCTCCTTCTCAGCGCGTCAGATACAGGGTGAACGCGCCCGCACCCAGATCGCCTTCACCACCAATTCCCG
>CAZJUE010000406.1:0-1934 GCA_964549025.1 uncultured Anaerolineaceae bacterium
GAAGAGCAAGAGCGCCGGGCCAACCGCGAGTTGCTGGAAGCCATCGACAAGCACGACGAGCTCACCGAACGGCTGCTGGCGGCCCAGGACGAAGCACGGCGCAAGCAGCTCAAGCTGTTTGATCCCCCGGCCAACCTTTCCCAGACCGATAACATGCTCGAGCAGGTGGAGCAGCGGCGCGACCGCCTGACGACCCTGATTCAGGAGCTCAGCGACCGGGCACAGGACCTGGCGCAGCAGCGGGCGGCTTTGGCCGCCAAATTGGAAGGTGAGCAGAACGGGTTCGTCCACCGGCTGCTGGCGGCCGCCGAAAGCGGCGCTCTCTCCGGGCTGGTCGGCGAGCTGGGCCAGAACATTCGCGTCCAGGAGGGCCACGAAAGCGCCATCCACGCAGTGTTGGACGGCTTCGAGCACGGGGTGGTGTTCCGCCACGCCGGCGAACTGGAGGCCGCGCTGGAGTGGCTCAAACCGCAGGAGCGCTTGGAGAAACTGACCCTGGTTCCGCAGAGCCGGGTCCGCGAATTACCTGCCTTGGATGCTCCGAGTGACCCGGATTGCCTGGGGGTGGCCGCCGAGTTGGTGCGGGCCGCGCCGGGCTATGAAGCGGCGGCACAGCTGTTGCTGGGACGTTCGCTGATCGTGCGCGATCGTGCCGCGGCTCGCCGCCTGGTTTCCGAGCTGCCGCTCGACGCCCGGGTGGTGACGCTGGAGGGCGAGGTGTTCTTCCCCGCCGGTCACGTGGTGGTCACGGTAAACGGACACCGGGATCGACACCGCGAGACGATGCGCACCCAGCTGGAGGAAGCCAGCCAGGAATTGGAGAAGGTCGAGGGCCGGCGCCATCAACTGATGGTGCAGCAGGAACGGACGGAAGCCGAATTCCGCGCGCAGCTGTCGCAGGAGGTGGTGCGCGCCAAGCGGGATCAGCTGCAGAACCTGAAGGACCGGCTGCAGGAGCTGGCGGAAGCTATCGACAAACTCGGGCAGCAGCTGACCGCCAGCCTGACCGAGCAGCAGCAGCTGCGCAGCGAGATCGAACGCTCCCAGGACCAGCTCAGCGAACGCAGCAGCGCGGTTTCCGATACCGGGGCTGAACACGCCGCCTTGGAGGCCGAGTTGGCTGGTACCGAGGCCCGGCGTACCGAACTGCTGGCCTCCGATGCCGGATCGCGCGACCGGCAGCGCCTTGCCGAAGAGCGCAACACGCAGGCCCAGATTGAACTGGCCCGGCTTACCGAGCGTCAGGAGGACCTGCGCTTGCGCATTAAGGACGACTTCAGCCTGGTCACCGAACCAGACGAGCTGGGCGAAGCCGTGATGCCGCAGCTTGAGCCGGTGGAGGTCATTTCACAGGAGCTGGAAGGCCAGGTCGCGCGGCTGCGCCGGCAGCTGCGCGAAATGGGCGCCATCAACCCCAGCGCCCGCGGCGAGTACCAGGAAGTCAAAGAGCGCCACGACTTCCTGGAGCAGCAGATCATCGACCTGACCGAAGCCGAAGCGCGGCTCAAGCAGGTGATCGCCGAGCTGGACGAGCTGATGGCCCGCGAGTTCCAGCAGACCTTTGATGACGTGCAGCTTGCATTCGAACAGTATTTCGTACGGCTGTTTGGTGGCGGATCGGCCAAGCTCAACTTGGTCGAGCTCGACGATCAAATCGGCATCGAAATGGACATCCGGCTGCCCGGCAAGCGCACCCAAGGGCTGTCGATGCTTTCTGGCGGTGAGCGCAGCCTGACCGCGGTTTCGTTGATATTCGCCTTGCTGAAGCTGTCGCCGACGCCGTTCTGCGTGCTGGATGAGGTCGACGCCATGCTGGACGAGAGCAACGTGCTGCGCTTCGTCGAGATCCTGCGCGAGCTCAGCCGCGACACTCAGTTCCTGGTGATCACCCACAACCGCCAGACCATCCAAGCCGCCGACGTGCTGTACGGGGT
>CAZJUE010000407.1:0-1927 GCA_964549025.1 uncultured Anaerolineaceae bacterium
ATTTCGAGCAGCCAAGATTCCCTGCTGTTTGGCGACCGGGATAAACATCGGATATGGCTCGCCCTGAGGATCCGCAAGGTGGGCCAGGTCGCCGACGACGTATACGCGCGCATCCCCGGTGGCCGACATAGTCGGGTCCACCGGAACGGTGCCCCGCCGTGTGAGCTCGGCCCCAAGCAGTTGACCAAGCCCGGAACCCCGCACGCCGGCGGTCCAGATCACGGTTTCGGTCTGAATAGAGGCCCCGTCTCGGAGTTCAATCCGGTCCGGCGCAAGCGTGCTGGCAGCGCTGCCGAGACGGACTTCGACTCCAAGCGAACGCAACTGGCGCAGCGCGGCCTCACGCAGCCTCGCTGGGTAGGGATTCAGCAAGTGAGGCTGGGCCTCAACCAGCACCACCTTCGCTTGCAGCTGATGACCGCCACCGAACTCCCGTGCCAGCACGTGGTTGTAGAGCTCGTACAGCGCGCCGGCGGTTTCGACTCCGGTGGGACCTCCACCAACCACTACCAGCGTGGTGTGCGCCGCCCGACGGTCCGCCTCGTCCTCCCAGGTCGCCAACTCGAACTGCTCCAGGATGTGATTGCGCAGCACCACAGCATCGGCAAGCGACTTCAGCTCGAATGAGTGGCGCCGGATCGTGTCGTTGCCGAAGTACTCGGAGCTGCTGCCCGAGGCCAGGATGAGGTAGTCGTAGTTGAGATCGCGGGAGTCATGAGCCATCTGAATGCGGACCGTTGCGTTGGCGGTATCGATGGAGACCACTTCCCCGAGCAGGAAGCGCACGTTGGGATCGTTGCGAAAGATGCCGCGGATCGGGAAGGCGATCTCGCTGGGGTCGAGCACGCAAGTTGCCACCTGATACAGCAGCGGGGTGAAGGTGTGGAAGTTGTTGCGGTCGATCAACACCACTTCGACCGGCTTGCGGGCAAGCTGGCGCGCAGCGAACAAGCCACCGAAACCGGCGCCGATGATGATTACTCGTGGTCGCTGCGAACTGCCCACCGTTCACCCCTGGCCGCGTTTGAGTTGATCCTCTCGGCCCTGATCGGGATTCGCACCAATATGGGCCACGCAACGCCGAGCGGAATTTCAGGCTAGCGTCCGCAGCCGACCGTATCTGCGCAGTCGGCCAGGAGAGCAGCGGTTGCTGGACAAATCCGCCCGACGGCTGGTTAGGAGCCGGTGACTTGATAGATCTGGATCAGGTTACCGCAGGTGTCGTCGAAGATCGCCACGGTGGTCATGCCCGCGTCGGTGGGCTCCATGGTGAATTCGACTCCGAGCTCCTTCAACCGCTCGTACTCAGCGAAGATGTCTTTGACCTGGAAGGCTGTGTAGGGGATGGCGTCCCGGACCAGCGCCTGCTTGAGCGCCTTCATCTCCGGGTACTCGGCGTTGGGCTCGAGCAACAGCTCCACTCCGTCCGGCTCCTCGGGTGAAACTACTGTGACCCAGCGCGCTCCGTCACCGAGCGGAATGTCGCGCTTCTTCAGGAAACCGAGCACGTCAACGTAGAAGCCGAGCGCATGGTCATAGTCGGCGATGGGGACGCTGGCAAGGCTGATTCTCATCTCAACTCACCATCCTTCCTGAGGTATGCGGTGGCCGTTGTGCAGTCAAGCAGGCGGAACTCGCTTGGGCTCAAGCCGTACTGCTGCTTGAAAGCCCGGCTGAATGCTGCGTGCGAGTCGTAGCCAGCTGCGAAAGCGACTTCTGAAATATCGACCGCGCCCATACGCAGCTTCCTGCCTGCTCGTCGCAAGCGCATGCGGCGGACGTACGCCCCTACGTTTTCGCCCATGTGCCTGGTGAACACCCGGTGGAAGTGAGGCACCGAGAAACCGGCGACTGCAGCAAGCTCTTTGCGCTTGAGTGGCCGATGGATGTGCTGGCGGATATAGCGCGTAACGGAATGGATCCGCTC
>CAZJUE010000408.1:0-1916 GCA_964549025.1 uncultured Anaerolineaceae bacterium
GCTTTCCCAGGTGTATCTGGGGATGGCCTCGCCGGCCGCGCTCGAGGGCTTGGGACCCGGCGATTACCAGTTCCACCAGGTCGGCAGCGGACCGTACCGCTTCGTCGAGTACCTGCCGAATGAGCGGCTGACCTTGGAGCGCAATCCGGAATACGATTGGGGGCCGTCGATCTACCGCAGCAATCAAGCCTCGATCGATCGGATCGACTTCGAGTTCTTCGAAGACCCGGCAACCCGGGCGGTGGCGCTCGAGTCCGGGCGGGTGCAGATCATCGGCGAGCTGCCGGCTCACGAAGCCGGACGTTTTAACGCTTCGGAGCAGTTCGAGCTGCGGGTGGTCACCATCCCCGGGCAACCGCTGCAGTATCTGTTCAACACCCAGCTGCCGCCGACCGATGATCCGTTGGTGCGGGAGGCGCTGGTGCGGAGCGTCGATCGCCGACGGATAGTCGAAACCGTGTTCGGCGAGTATTCGCCTGTGGCGACCGGCCCGTTGGCAGCCACAACCACCGGCTACGCTGGCCAGGCTGCGCTGCCAGCCTACGATCCAGAGGCGGCTGCCCAACGCCTGATCGCCGCCGGCTGGTCGCGGGCGCACGAAGAGGATGACTGGATCAAGCAGGGTCAGGCGCTTCGCCTGCGGCTAGTGGTGCCGAATTGGGGATCGAATCCGGAGGTGGCCCAGCTGGTGGCCGGCTACTGGGAGCAGCTCGGGGCGGACGTAGAGCTGGAGGTGATGCTGGGCTTCGGTCCGCTCACCCAGGCTCAAGCAGACGGCCAGTATCACGCTATCGGTTTCAACAATTTCGGTTCCGACCCGGACCTGCTGCGGCCCTTCTTCAGCTCGGACGGATTCTTCAACTGGGGCGGATACCAGGACCCGGAGCTCGATCAGCTGCTGGGGCGAGCCGCCGCTGAGTCCGCCTCCCGCGCCGAACGGCTGGAGCTCTACCGGCAGCTTAGCCAGCGAATCAACTCACAATTCCTGATCCTGCCGGTCCGCGACTACGTCAACCTGGTAGCCGTCAGCGGCCAGGTGGAAGGTTTGCGGTTCTCGGCCCAGGGGTGGTTCCCGTTCCTGATCGATCTTTCCTTGCGACCGTAGCGCGGCGAATCCTGGACGCGGCACTGACCGCGCTGGCGGCGGTGACGCTGACCTTTTTCGCCTTGCGCCTTGCCGGGGGCGATCCGGTCACCACCCTGCTGTCGCAAGGTTTGATGAGCCTGGACCAGGCCGAGCGCCTGCGGCAGTCGTTGGGCTACGATCTCCCGCTGACCGAGCAATACCTGCGCTTTCTGATCGGGATTGGCCGCGGCGAGTTTGGGCTTTCGCTTTACACCGGCCAACCGGTGGCCGAGCTGTTGGCCAGCCAGCTGCGGGCGACGCTGCAATTGGCCGGTCTGGGTCTGAGCATCGCCCTGGCAATCGGCACGCCGTTGGGGATTGTGGGGGCAGTGTCGAGGCCGACGCTGCGCTCGATCGCCACCGCCCTGGCCAACCTGGCCACCTCGCTGCCGGTGTCGATCACCGGAATCGCCAGCCTGATCCTATTGTCCAGCCTGATCGGGGCCCCAGGGCTGCTTCTGCCGGCGGTGGTGCTCGGTCTGGCGGCCGCCGGTCCTTTCGCCCGGTCGGTGCGGGCCGGGCTTTCGGATACGCTGCGGTCGCCCTTCATCCTGGCCGCTCGGGCGCGCGGCCTGCGGTCCGGCGGGCGATTGTACTGGCATGCCTTGCGTCCAGCGCTGCCGCCGGCAATCTCACTCTTGGCGCTTCAAGCGGCCTTCGTGTTCTCAGGTACGGTGGTCACCGAAGTTGTGTTTTCCCGGCCCGGTCTGGGGCGGACTTTGGTCCGCGCCATTCTGCAGGGCGACTTTCCTGTGGCGCAGGCGATCGTCGGGCTGGCGGCGGTGGCCTA
>CAZJUE010000409.1:0-1916 GCA_964549025.1 uncultured Anaerolineaceae bacterium
GCAGCCCATCCGGACCAAGCCGGTTCAGCGCGTCGGCCAGGGCTTCCACCGTAAGTGGGTAGTGTTCGGTCAGGCTGAAAGCTCCATTAGTGACCGGCCGGTAGGGGTCCGAGAGCGCCAGTTGAACCACGTCGTAGCGTGCGTTTCCCTGATGCAGTGCGCCGCGACTGGGGCGTTCCAGGATCGTCAGACGCGGATTGTCCGTTAGGTGGGCGCTGAACTCTGCGTAGCTTCCGCGCAGCAGCTCGGCCACCAGCGGCACATCTTGTGCCATATCGACTTGCCCCGCTCCGGCAGCCAGCGCGGCCAGCGCCTCCAGACCGGCGCCCGGCTGGAGCAGCAGCGTGTGGGCTTGCGGACGCAGCCGGTAGGCCAGGCCGGCGGGCAAGCCAGCAGCCAGGTCCATGGCCGAATTGGATGCCAGTTCGGTGATCGGCAGTGGTCCGTCGCCATCGAGGAACAGTGCAGCTTGCCGCGGCAGCTCCAGGACCGCGTTCAGGCTGAGCCCGGGGAAGCTGTGCACCGAATCCGACTCGACCACGTCGACCCGCACCGCCGGCCCCCAGCGCGAAACCGTGTGCTCGGCGTCCGGTACCAGTTTGATCAGGGCCAGCGGCTTGTAGGGAGAGAGCTGCAGCGCCAGCGCCGACGGAGGCGAAAGGGCGATCACTCCGCATGCTGCCGCCGCGGCGAGCAGGGCCCCGCGCCGCAGTGAGGTCGGCGAAAAAGCCGCCGCGGCCGCGATCCCCAGCGCTACCACCAGCAGCACACCGCCTTCGCCGCCCAGCAGCGACATCGCCAATAGCGCCAGCGGCACGCCAGCTGCCGAGCCGATCAGGCTAGCGGCGTACGGCCGGTGCGCTTGGCCGCCGGCAAGCGCCAGCGCGGCGCCGATCGTCCAGCCGGCGAACAGAAAGGGCGTTCCGAGTGCGATCAGATAAAGCAGCAGTACCAGGATCTGGCGTCGATCCCAGGCGATGCTGTATGAGTCAAAGACTATTGTGTTGATGAATAGATAGCCAAGCAGCACGCTGGCGGCGTAGATCAGCGAGAGCAGCTCGCCGCGCTGCGCGGTCGGCGGCCTGCCGTCGCCGGTGCGGTATGAAAGCACCACGCCGCTGGCCGCAAAGCCCATTACCGCCAGGCTGACGACCAGGAAAGCGAAATGGTGGAACTGCTGGATAGCGAACAGCCGGGTCAGCGTGACTTCGAAGGCCAGCGCGCTGGCCGAAACCAAAATCAGCCCCGCGTGTGAACGCATACGCGGGGCTGATTCTATCCGTCGATTACCCGACGCAGACAGCTGATCTGCATGGGGGGAGCGGCTGACCAACTTGGCGCTTACCGGTGCGCGAGTCGGCCAATGGTGGGGCTTATGCCGTCGCTAGCTCAGCTCGGCCTGCAGCGCAGGCTCCGGCTCGGGGGCCGCCCTCAGCCCGGGTTCGAATTCCAGGCCGCTGTCAGCACGCTTCACCCGGATGGTATCTCCCAGCTTGAAGTCGCCGGCCAGGATGTGCATCGCCAGCGGGTCCTGCAGCTCGCGCTGGATCGCGCGCTTCAGCGGTCGTGCGCCGTAGCGGGGATCGTATCCAACCTCGGCCAGGAAGGCGCGCGCGTCATCGCTGACCTCCAGCCGATAGCCGGCCTCCTGCAATCGGTCGTTTGCCCGCCGAAGCTGAATGCCGACGATCTCCGCCAGCTGCTCCTGGTTCAACCGATCAAACACGATGATCTCGTCGATGCGGTTGAGGAACTCCGGGCGGAAGTGCTGGCTGAGCAAGCCGCGCAGCCTTTCATCACTGACGTCCTCGGTGCCCGCGCCCCACAGCTCGCTGCCCAGGTTGCTGGTCATCACCACCACTGTGTTGCGGAGGTCGACCGTGCGACCGTGACCGTCGGTCAGACGCCCCTCGTCC
>CAZJUE010000410.1:0-1914 GCA_964549025.1 uncultured Anaerolineaceae bacterium
AGGCCGCGCTGGCGCTGCTGCTGAAGGCGCTCCGATGAACATGGGGATCGAGCAGGACGGACGGCCGGAGCCACCCCAGGTCGAAGCCCGGGTCGATGCCGAAGGACCGCCGCAGCCGCTGGCCTTCCGCTGGCGCGGCCAGCGGATGATGATCCACTCAGTAGGGCGTACCTGGCAGCAGGCCGGCGAACAGCACTACCTGGTGATGGTCGCGGCGGACCGAGTGTACGAATTGGCCTATTCACTGGAGCACGGCTCCTGGCGGGTGGTGCGGGAGCCGGGCGACTTCGGCCCACCGGGGAACAGCGGCTCGACGGCATAGCGCAGCCCCGTGGGGACTGCGCTCCCGCATCGAAAATTAGCTTAGGTAGTCGCGCAGCTGTCGCGAGCGGCGGGGATGGCGTAGCCGACGCAGCGCTTTGCCCTCGATCTGCCGGATGCGCTCGCGGGTCAGGCCGAATTTCTGGCCGACCTCTTCCAAGGTATAGGAGCGGCCGTTATGCAAACCGAAGCGTAGGCGTAAGATGCGAGCCTCGCGCGGGCTGAGGGTGGTTAGCACCTCTTCGACCTTATCCCGCAAAAGGTTCTGATAGGCGCTCTGAGTTGGCGTGGGCGTGCTCTCGTCTTCGACGAACGAGCCCAGCTCGGAATCTTCTTCTTCGCCGACCGGGGTTTCCAGCGAGAGCGGTCGCCACGACACCCGCATCATCCACTGCACTTTGCGGGGATCGAGTTCCATTTCCTCGGCGATTTCCTCTGGAGTCGGCTTGCGTCCCAGTGACTGTTCCAACTGGCGGGCGATCTTATACAGCCGGCGGATACGATCCGACATGTGCACCGGCACCCGGATGGTGCGCCCCTGGTCGGCGATCGACCGGGTAATGGTCTGCCGGATCCACCAGGTGGCGTAGGTGCTGAACCGAAAACCCCGCTGGTAGTCGAACTTCTCGACCGCTTTCATCAATCCCAGATTGCCTTCCTGGATCAGGTCCAGAAAGGGTACGCCGCGGGACATGTATTTCTTGGCAATGCTGACCACCAGCCGGGTATTGGCTTTGATTAGGTGGTCGCGGGCAGCTTTGGCGTCCAGGATGTCGGCCTCGTACCCGGCGCGCTTCTTATTGGAACCGTTGCCGTTCAGGCGGCGCATTCGCTTCTCGGCCTCCTTGCCGCGCTCGATGCGCTTGGCCAAGTCCACCTCTTCCTCGGTGGTCAACAACGGCACCCGGGCCATCTCCTTCAGGTACAGCCCGACGGTATCGTCGCTGGAGATGGCGCTCAGGTCGAACGCCTCCGGCTGGTCGTAGGCCGACTCTGGCCGCAGGTGCGCCGGCACCTGGGAGGCGTGCTCGTATACCTCAACTCCGGAGCTGCGGAAGAAGGTCTCCAACCGCTCCAGCCGTTCTTCGGAGTCTTCGACTTCCGGAAAAACGGTGATGATGTCTTCCGTAGTGATGTAGCCTTGATAATCTCCCTTCTCCATCAAGGCCGCGAACGCCTCGCGCTTGTGCCACCTGTCCTTGGCTACGGCCATCTCTTCCCTCCCTGCAGGTTAAGACTCGGGTAGCAGTGACTTCAATGCGGCAAGCCGGGGATCGACATCCTGATCCGGATGCTCACAGTGCTCTTCGTTCCAATTCGCCCCGCATTCCGGGCACAGACCTTTGCAGTCCGGTCGGCAGAGCGGATGTGTGGGTATCCCTAGCAAGAAATGTTCCCGAAGCAGTGGACCGAGGTTGAAGATCCCGGTCTCGGGAATCGTCAGCGTCGGTTCGCTGCCCGGGCTGGGTGGATGGCTCAACAGGTCTCCCAACTCAACCGTCAGCAGTTGCTTGAGCGGAGTCAGACATCGGTCGCACTCCATATCAATCTGCGACCCCAGTGCTCCCTCAAGGTACAATCCGCCACTGATTC
>CAZJUE010000411.1:0-1913 GCA_964549025.1 uncultured Anaerolineaceae bacterium
GTAATGGCGCCATCTTGTTCCGCACCTCAGCCATGAGTGGATCTTGGTTGATGTCCTCTACCATGACTGGTTGCTGCCGCCGGATTGCCTCTTGAATCTCTGGATACCGTTCAAGAGTGATTGGTAGACGCGTGATTCGCGGATTATCCTGAGAGGCAACCACGTAGCCCTTTTCCTCTTCTCCAATAATCACGAGTGAACAGCGAAGGGCGTGGACCAGCTGCGCGGTGCGCTCCACAATCAGGTGGAAGATCTCGGATGGCCGGAGAGTGGAGGCAACGGCCTTAGACAGCTCGAGGAGCTGGGCCAAGTCTTTCTGTTGTTGCTCTATACCTTCCCATAACTCCCGCGTTCGCAGGTGGGCTTTGACCCGGGCCAAGAGCTCGCCCGGTTGGACGGGCTTTGTGAGGTAATCGTTGGCCCCCGCATCTAGGCCACGGATCCGATCCTCCAAGCCATCATGAGAAGTTAGAAGCACTACTGGAATGGCCCTGGTTGCCTCCTGCTCCCTGAGGGTTTGGCAGACCTGCAGCCCGTTGAGGCCGGGCATCATGATGTCGAGGAGGATGAGATCTGGACTCAGCCGGTGGGCGGACTCGAGAGCCTCCTGGCCGTCTCCCGCCTCCTCGATGTGCAGGCCATGCCGCTCCAGGTGCTCGCGGACCATCTGTCGCAGGATCGGCTCGTCATCGACGATCAAGATGGTCGCCATCGGTCCTCCTGGTGCCGGATTCTAGAATAGTTTCTAGGACGTCGTGTGATGACACTACTCCAGAAGCTCAGGGACTTCCATTTCACCCCTGCGGAATGCAGCCAAGAATGCGTCAACGACCTGGGGATCAAATCCAGTCCCCGACTCCTTGACAATGACCTCTTTTGCATCGAAGGGCGACATCGCCTTCCGGTAGGGTCGATCGCTGGTAAGAGAATCATACACATCGGCCACTGCAATGATGCGGGCCTCTAGCGGAATGTCTTGCCCACGGGTGGGATGGTAGCCGGTTCCATCGAAGCGATCGTGATGGGATAGGATGATAGGGAGCACCCGGCGCAGCGAGCCGCCGACGGGCTCCAGCATTTCCACCCCCTTTTCGACGTGGCGCTTCATTTCCTCGAATTCATCCGCGCTTAGACGGGCCGCCTTGTAGAGGATCTGCCGGCTAATATCCATCTTTCCGATGTCATGTAGCAGGGCAGCTGCCCGGACGTCTTCGATTCGCGTACCATTGAGTCCAAGATACGAGGCAACCTTGGCGGCGTAGATCGCAACCCGGTACGAGTGGTTCTGGGTGTACTTGTCTTTGGAGATGAAGTGGCGGAGGATCAGCAGGACCCCATGGTAGGTCTCGCGCAACTCGCGAATGTGATCCGCCTTGTGTTCGTAGAGGGTACCCATGGTGTAGGCGGTTACCACCAAAATGCCTCCCCAGACCGTAATGTCGAACCATTTTTCTTCTGGAAAGGCCACGCCTTGTTTGCTGAACAACACGGGGTTGAAGTACACCAGCAAAATGACCGTGAAGAGACTGGCAAACGCCGTGAGCGTCGCGTGCCGCCGGCCATAGTAATAGGCTGAGAACAAGGTGGGAAGCGTGTAGAACCCCAACACCATGCGATGCGACGAGACCAAGAAATTCATGACACCAGCGATGATGAACAAGGACAAGATCAGCCACAACTCCTTGTTCACCTCCGCGAAGCGGGCCCGTACGGACGATGCCATGTCTTTTTAGTCCTCCCTTCGTCTAGGCCAATCTTCCACTGCTCAATGGAGTATGAATGTCACCCCCGGTGGCATGAGAAAGCTTTTAGACGGTCCATCGCGGTGGGCGGATCTCGGGGCTATGCATCCCCCGCCTGCATGTCGGAATTCGGTGGCTGCGCACATTCGGAGCATCATCCCATTCAGTAAC
>CAZJUE010000412.1:0-1910 GCA_964549025.1 uncultured Anaerolineaceae bacterium
GCGCCTGGACCCTCACGGGCAGGCGCAGCATTTCACGTTTTTGGGGGTGTTTTCTCGGAACCGGGGTAGATCGATCAGGCGTGTGGGTCGCCCCGCCGGGCGATGTAGCTCTCGATCAGCAGCAGCTGGTCGCCGGCCCGCTGGACCATGCGCAGCAGTTCGCCCATGGTAGCCACCTCTTCCAACTGCTCCTCGGCGAACCAACTCAGGAAATTCAGCGCCGCGAAGTCGTTCTCTTCGTGCGCCAGCCGGTGCAGTTCGTTGATCTGCTCGGTGACCGACTGTTCCCAATCCAACGCCATTTGCGCCGCCTGCTCGGCACTGTTGACGTTCTGCGGCGGTTGCGGTACCGCCGGGACCTTTACCTGACCGCCGGCATCCAGGATGTAGTGGACGAACTTCATGGCATGCTGGCGCTCTTCGTCCGACTGGCGGAAGAAAAATCCGGCCAGCTCGGGCAGGTCCTCGTTTTGGAAAAACGCTGCAAGCTGCAGATACTGGTGTGAGGCACCCAGCTCGCTGCCGATCTGGTTGTTCAGCGCCTGGTTGAGCTTTTCACTGATAAGCATTGCTGTATCTCTTCTCCCTTGGCTCAGGCCAATGATACCGCGCCGAATGCTGGTACGACCGGGGCCACAAGTCGGCTCCGAGGAGGCGCTCGACTTCCCTCAGCGGCCGGAGACTGTGCTGACGAACGGATCGCCCGAGGGGCACCGCGAAGAGCGCGGTACTTATGGATTGGCGCCGACAAATTCGAGCGCGTACTGCGCATCGAGGTAGTTGGGGTTGTACTCGAGCGCTTCGCGCCAATCGCCAATGGCCGCGTTCAGATCGCCCATGCGGTAGCTGGCCCAGCCGCGCCACAGCAGCGACTCCTCCGCTTTGTAGGTGCGGTACAAGGTGGCATCGGCCAGGTCGTACACGTCCTGGAAGCGGTGTTGGTTGAAGTAAGCGATGTAGGGGCCGAACTGGTAGCGGGTGAAGCGCCAGGGCAGACCGATCGAGAGAGCGTTGTCGAAGGCCTGCGAGGCCTCACCGTAGCGCTCGAAGTACACCAGATTGGTGCCCAGGTTAAACCAGGCGTAAGGATCCTCCGAATCAGCCTCGATCTCGGACTGGGCGGTCTCCAGCGCCGACCGGCGATTGTGACCCAGATCGGCGTCGTCGCCCAAGATCGACTGCACTTCCGCCTCCTCCGCCGGCAGGTAGAAGAATATGTAGACCCGGTTGAACTCCTGCCATCCCTGGTCGAGTTCCGCATAAGTGATGCGCCGATCCGGGCCGCCGGTCCCGGGGTTGGTGTCCTGCACCACAAACTCCCGAGTATCATCGTCGTAGCCGGTGACCAGCAGGTAGTGCCCAGCCCACCCACCGCCCCCGTCGCTCTCGTCCAGGATGAAGCCTTTCTCGACGATCACCGGGAAGCCGGCCGCCACGAACTGCTTCAGCCGCTCGATCGTCCCACCCACCCGGAAGTCGGCGTTCAGCCAGCCGGCGCGGGTGCGCACGTAATACACCAATTCCTCTACGTTGACGTTTTTGTCGCCGCGGTCCGGTTTGAGCAGGTCGGAGATAGTGAACTGGTCGCCTTCCCAGCCGTACATCCGCAGCCCGAGCGCCAGCGTGGCCGGCCCGCAGTTGTTCCAGTCCTGCTTTTCCCACTGCGGGGCCGGCAGGGTCACCGATTGCGGGATGGCGGTCGCGGTGGGAGCCGGCGTGGGGCTGTCGACCGGTGTAGCCTGCGGCTCGGCGGTCGGCGCAGGCGATGCGGTCGGCAGCACCAGCGGCCTCGGCGCGCCGCCCGACACTCCTACCGGGGTCGGCAAGGTGTCGCCGGGCCGCAGCCAGCCGCGCATGATCCCGGAAAATGCGTCCAACCGCCACTCGAGCTGAAATTTAACCGGCGGAAT
>CAZJUE010000413.1:0-1908 GCA_964549025.1 uncultured Anaerolineaceae bacterium
TCGGGGCCGAGAGCACCTCGCTGGCCTCCGAGATGGGGCGGAACTTCTTCATCCTTGCTGCGGTCTTCGCGGTCTCAGCCTTCCTGCCGCGGCCGCTGGCCTATTGGGTGTTCGGCGCGGGGATCGCGATGATCCAACTGATGTACCTGCTGCCGGGCATCGGCACGCTGCGCTTCGAGCGCTTCCTGCCGCGGCTTGGCCACCTGTCGGAACGTTTCGGTCTGCTGATGCTGATCCTGCTCGGGGAAGGCTTCTTCAAGCTCTGCGTCACGCTCGCGGACAAGGGCATCGACGAGGCCTATCCCGGCACGTTTTTCAACATCGCCATGGGAGGGCTGTCGCTCTTTGCGCTGGCGTGGATCTACTTTGACAGCGCAGGCATGGCCAAGCTGAAGACGCGCAAGGTGCCGCTGATGCTGTGCTACTGGTTCGCGCATATCGTCATCCTCTGGGCGGCGGTGACCATCGGCGTGGCCCTGGCGGGCGAGGTCTATGTCGGCTTTCTCGAGCCTTATCCGCCGGGCTATGGGGCACTTGGCACCATCGGACTGGCCGTGTTTCTGGCGGCGCTCTGGGTGCTGCAACTGCTGGTCGAGGGCCGTGACGAGACCCGGCGCTACCATAGCGGCGGTCTGCGGCTCTTCGGGGTTGCCATGGCGATCTTCATGTTCTTCATCCACTCTTACGTGCCAGCGATCATCGGCAACCTCGGCTGGGGCATCGCGCTCTTCTCGCAGATCGGCGTGCCGCTCTATCGCGCGGTCCGTGACCTGCGCGCCGCTCCGGCATCGTGAGCGCAGGAGAGGGGAGCCTCCGGCGGCGGGCCTACCTGCTGCTCGAACACCCCGGGACCGGGCCGAAGCTGGCGCGGGTGCTCGACTTCGCGCTCATCCTGCTGATCATCGCCAACGTGATCGCCGTGGCGCTGGAGACCGTGCCGCGCATCTACGCCACGCATCACGCCAGCTTCCGTGCCTTCGACACGATCTCGGTCGCGATCTTCTCGGTCGAATACATGCTGAGGGTCTGGGCCAGCGCCGAGCGTGAGCCCAAGCTGCCGCCGTGGCGCGCCCGGCTGCACTACATGCGCAGTCCGATGGCGCTGATCGATCTCGGCGCGGTCCTGCCCTTCTTCATCGGGCTCCTTTTCACCTCGAACCTGCAGATGCTGCGCATCCTGCGGCTCTTCCGCATCTACAAGCTGACGCGCTATTCGCCGGCGCTTTCGGTGCTGATCTCGGTGATCCGCGAGGAAGCGGGCGCGCTGGTGGCCGCCTTCTCGATACTGACGATACTGCTCGTCTTTGCGGCGACCGGCGCCTACCTCGTCGAGCACGAGGCGCAGCCCTCGGAGTTCGGCTCGATCCCCGCCGCCATGTGGTGGGCGCTGGTGACGCTGACGACGGTGGGCTACGGCGACGTGACGCCGATCACGCCTCTGGGCAAGGTCTTCGGCGGGTTCATCACCGTGCTCGGCGTCGGCATGGCGGCACTGCCCGCCGGTATCATCGCCAGCGGCCTTGCCGATCACCTGCACCGTCGCCGCGACCATCTGCGCAACGAGTTTCGGCTGGCGCTGGAGGACGGCAAGATCGATCTCGAGGAGGGCCGCCAGATCGAGCGACTGCGGCGCGAGCTCGGCATCAGCCGCGACATCGCCCATGCCATCCTCTCCGAGGTCCGGCTGCGGCAGGTGCCGCAGGGCGAGTGCTGCTGCCCCGCTTGCGGCCATGTCTTCGACAGCGGCAAGTTGGCCAGCGCCAGGTCAGGAGAGACGGCGAAGCCGGGCCTTCAACGCGTCGACGACAAGCCGGAACGCCGGTGAGCTGTGCCGCCGGTTCGGGTAGTAGAGGTGATACCCCGGCAGCGCAGGCGTCCAGTCTGCCAGCACTTGGCTCAGAGTGCCCC
>CAZJUE010000414.1:0-1902 GCA_964549025.1 uncultured Anaerolineaceae bacterium
TTTCCTGCAAGTTGCCATCGAGACTAGGGATCAACAGAAAGCCTTAGCAGGCCGCTGAATTAGTCAGGCCAGCGGGACGCTGTTCTCCGTGGTGGAATGAGTTCTCTCATCGGTCTTCCGGATTGGGTGGCTGGAAGCAGGCCTGCGTCCCCCCCCCTCCAGCCTCATTCCGCCAGCAACCGGGGCAGCCGGGCGAGATTTCCGGCTGCGAGCGTCAGGATGAAGCGCGACCGCACCCGTTCGACGCCGCGATAGACGGTCTGGGACATGCCGCCAACGGTCTTGGCCCAGCCAAACGCCTCCTCGATCCGTTTGCGGTGCTTCTGGGACAGGGCATAGCCTTTGTGCCGGGTTGTGCGCCCGTCGATTGCTGAATGCCGCGCCTTCCTGGCGACGTGCGGGGTGACGCAGGCCTGGCGGAGATCTGCGACGAATTCGGCCGCATCGTATCCCTTGTCGGCTCCCAAGGTCAGCTGCCGGGTCGATCCGGGGGAGTGGCGGTGCAGCATGTCCAGCGCAGCCTTTCGCTCGGCGCGGCCGTCAGCGTGGGTTAGGTCGCCTTGCACAACCAGCCCGTGCCGGTTCTCCATCAGCGCATGCCCCATGAAGCACAGCACCGCACCTGTACCAGGGGATTTCTTATAGAGCCGTGCGTCCGGGTCGGTGACCGAGGCATGGGTCGCATTCGAACGCTTCTCGCCCTTGAAGTTGACCTCGGGATTTCGGGTGCGGCGGCTGTAGCGGGGCATTGGAGCGGTCTCGGGTTCGGTCTGGGCGGGTTGTGCGGCAGGGGCAATGGATGTCGCGGGCGGGTCATCCGGCCCATCATCGCCGGGCGGCGTGCCCGCCGACTTCAGCTGGAAACTCTTCATCGACGCCCAGGCCTTTATGAGCGTGCCATCGACCGAGAAGTGGTCGTCCGACAGTAGCGGCGCGACCTCGCGATGCGCCAGGATAGCCGCCATCACCTTGCGCGACATGTCGGCCGTCAGCAGCCGGTCGCGATTCTTGGTGTACACCGTCGGCACCCATACCGGATCGTCGATCCCGAGGCCCACGAACCAGCGGAACAGCAGATTATACTGCATCTGTTCCATCAACTGCCGCTCGGAGCGGATTGAGAACAGGATCTGCAGCAGGCTGGCTCGGATCAGTCGTTCCGGCGGGATCGAGGGGCGGCCGAAATCGGTGTAGACCGCTTCGAAATCGGCATCCAGACTGGCCAGCGCGTCGTTGACCACCTGCCTGATCTTGCGGAGAGGGTGCCGTGCTGGGATGCGCTCTTCCAGATCGACATAGCTGAAAAGCGATCCGCTCGCTTCGTCCGTCCCGCGCATCACCAACCCCCGCCGAAATTGTGCTGAGGGTGAATCATGTTCCTCAGGCCGCGTCGAGAGCCGACTTCTTCAGCAGCCTGTTAGACGCGTGCCTGAGCATCCTGAAATGGGGGGGAGATAGGAACTCTCGCCACGGTGCGACCCCGGTGCTCAAGAAACTAGCTGCCGAACATCAGCTGGTCGAATACCTGTGCTTTTCCCGGCGGTTGTTTGATCTGGAAACCTGTAACTTGGCTGAATTATCGAGCATTCAGTTTGCTGGTTCTATGTGGACTAAGATTTATGCCCTGAATTCATATGACGGCTTGCCGATTTACGACTCGCGCGTCGGCGCAGCTATGGCAGCGCTCGTTGAGCTATTCCGAGTTCAAACAGGCCGCAACTGGCAGAGTGTTCCCGACGAGCTGAAGTTCAAGATTGAACGCTATCGCAACCGGACAGTTGGGCGACTGCAGCCTATGTCTATCTCGCCCGGCCACTTGCGAAGATCGCGAAGCGCGTGACAGCCATATCGCCCGCTGGACAAAAGTGGGGTGGCGCCGCTTGTGCCCCTTATAGGGCGATT
>CAZJUE010000415.1:0-1898 GCA_964549025.1 uncultured Anaerolineaceae bacterium
AAGCGCAGACCGCGTGCGCAATCGACAACCTGACATGGGCAGCATCGGAAAGTGACGGCGTCCACGTTGACCTTTTGATCGAACCCCTGAACGCCAACGATTTCCCTCGATACTTCCTACAGGAGACCAAGCAGGCGCTCGATGTGATTCGCGCTGTGAATCATCAACGAGTGGGCCTCCAGTTCGATGCCTATCATGCTCAGATGACCGAAGGCAATCTAGTCGCCACCCTCAAAGGTTGCTTTGATGCCGTCCGCCACATCCAGATCGCCGATGTGCCGGGGCGCCACCAGCAAGGAACCGGAGACATCGACTTCCCTGAATTCTTCCGAACGCTGGACGATCTCGGATACGAGGGGGTCGTGGGGCTTGAATACCATCCCCAAGGATCAACCGAAGAGTCGCTGGCGTGGATCTCAACATTCGATTCATCAGCAACGGGCCTGGGGGCCGAATGAAAGTTCATAGTTCCGAGGTCTTCAACGGAGTCCCCGAGGAATGGCATAGATCCCTGCTGCCGGATATCAAGCGGCGGGCGGCTGACTTGGGGAAAAAGGTCGTGGTTCTTGATGATGACCCAACGGGCACCCAGACCGTCCACGACATCCCCGTGCTCACTCACTGGACGAGAGAGGCGCTAGCCGCTGAGCTTGGTAATGACTACCCGGCCTTTTACATATTGACCAACTCGCGGAGTCTTCCACTGGACCAGGCCCAGAGAATGAATCGCGAAATCGGGGAGCAGCTGAAGGAGGCATCTGCAGATTCGGGCCGCGATTTCGTCGTCGTCAGCCGAAGTGACTCAACATTGCGCGGGCATTTTCCAGGCGAACTCGAAGCCCTCGAAAATGCCCTTGGCAGGGAGTTTGACGCTTGGCTTGTCATCCCCTTCTTTCAAGAAGGAGGCCGATTGACCGCGGATGACATCCACTACGTGGCCGAAGGGGAGTGGCTGATTCCTGCCGGATCCACCGAGTACGCCCGCGATCCCACCTTCGGCTATCACGAATCTAACCTAAGGAACTGGATACAGGAAAAGACCGGTGGAGGCATCCGCGCGGAAACCGTTGCATCCATCTCATTGCAGACCCTGCGGAACGACGGGCCTGGGGCCGTCACTCGCCAACTCATGCACCTGGGAGACAGCAGGGCCTGCATCGTGAACGCGCTCACCTATCGCGACCTGGAAGTGTTCGTCTTGGGCTTGTTGGAGGCTGAAGCTGCTGGCAAGTACTTCCTCTATCGGACGGCGGCCTCGTTCGTCCAAGTCAGGGCCGGGATTTCGCCCGTGCCTTTGCTGACCAAGGAGCCCTTTTCCCCAGCGGGAGATGCAGGGGCCTTGTTCGTCATTGGATCCTACGTGCCGCGCACGACGGCCCAACTGACCGCGCTGAAGGAATACGGACACCTACGAACCGTCGAATTGCGGGCAGACCGGTTGGTGCACCCGGAGACGCGCGAGGCAGAAATCAAAAGCGTTGTCGAACGCGCCGAGCAGGCACTCGTCAGGTCGGAGGACGTGGCGGTCTACACCAGCCGCGAACTGATCGTGGGCGGCGATCAGAACGAAAGCCTATCGATTGGACGGACAGTATCCGCTGGGCTCGTGGCCGTTGTGCAGAACCTAACTAAACGACCGCACTATATTCTTGCCAATGGTGGCATTACCTCGAGCGATCTGGCCACGACGGGCTTGTCCGTTCGACGCGCGATGGTGCTGGGTCAGATCCTTCCGGGTGTCCCAGTGTGGCGGCTGGGCGAAGAAAGCCGCCATCCGGGACTGTGCTACATCGTCTTTCCTGGCAACGTGGGTGACTCGCAAGCCCTAGTCACCATTCACCAGAAACTGAATACATCCGGGTGATTCCAACATGCTGCTACCTATGAGGGACCTTCTC
>CAZJUE010000416.1:0-1877 GCA_964549025.1 uncultured Anaerolineaceae bacterium
GGTCGAGGCCGACGCTGAAGGCGTGGTGCACAAGCACCTGGTGACCGAAAACACCAGCGTTCCGGTCGGCCAACCCATTGCAGTGATCGGCGCCAGCGGCGAAGAGATCGATGTGGAAGCGCTGGTCGGCGCCGAAGCGGGTGACGGCGCGGCCCAGCCCGAACCAGCTGCGTCCGAGCGCGCGCCCGAGCAAGCCGCCAGCGTGGAGGCAGAAGCTGCAACCAATGGCAAAGGGATCACCACCGCGGTCGCCGAAACCGATGGCAACGGCCGGCTGCCAGGCGGCGTGCGGGCCTCTCCCGTGGCTCGCCGGCTGGCTGAGGAACGCGGGCTAGACCTGAATCGCATGCAGGGCAGCGGCCCACAGGGCCGGATCGTCAAGGCCGACGTCGAGGCCGCGCTGGAGAGCGGCCCGCCAAGCCGCGCCCCGGTCATCGGGAAACCAGCCGAAACTGAGCGGGTCGAGGTGTCGCGATTGCGGGCGACGATCGGCCGGCGCATGGGCGCTGCCAAGCAAGAGATTCCGCACTTCTACGTCACCGCCGACCTGGACGCCGCACCACTGATGGCGCTCCGCAAAGAGCTCAATACCCGAATGCCGGAAGACGGCAAGTTCTCGGTCAATGACTTCTTGGTCAAGGCCGCCGCCACAACGCTGCGCGAATTCCCGAACCTCAACGCCTCGCTCGATGGGGATACCATCGTTCGACACGGCGAGGTCAATATTGGCGTGGCGGTGGCGCTGGACGAAGGCCTGCTCACCGTGGTTGCCAGGAACGCCGACCTCAAGCCGCTGCCGCAGCTCTCCGAGGAATTGCGTGGGCTGGTGCAGCGTGCCCGCTCCGGTCGCATGCGCCCGGAGGACATCGAAGGCTCGACCTTCACGGTGTCGAACTTGGGCATGTACCAGGTGGACCACTTCATCGCCATCGTGAATCCGCCGGAGGCTGCTATCCTGGCGGTCGGCAGCGTACGCGATGAGCCGATTGTGCAGGACGGACAGATCGTCGCCGGCAAGCGCTTGCAGGTAACCATCTCGGCCGACCATCGAATCACCGACGGCGCCGAGGCGGCCCGCTGGCTGCAGTCGTTCCGGGCCAACGTCGAGAGTCCGGTTCACCTGCTGCTCTAGCATACCGGCCACGCTGCTCCAACGTGCCGGCCACGCGCGCGCCGCTCACAACCTCCACCTAGTCAAAGCCGCCGCCTCAACCCGTCTCCGTCCGCGCATGGGCACCGAGCACAAACGGCCTACGCGTTGCGCGCTCCCGATGGCGAGAGTAGAATTCGCACCTTCGCCACACAAACCTACTGCATGGACGAACCACTTCGCATCCTGGTCGTAGACGACGAGCGCGATACCCTGGATCTGATCGACCTAACCCTCAAGACCGCCGGCTATGACATCCACCTGGCAAACGGCGGTGAGGAATCGCTGCAGATGATTCGCGATGGCGACTTCGACTTGGTGCTGCTCGACATCATGATGCCCGATATGTCAGGCTACGACGTGCTGAAAACCCTCAAGGCCGAAATGCCGGATCACCCGCCGATCGTCTTCTTGACCGCCAAGTCGATGCCGCAAGACCGTGAGGAAGGGCTCAGCCTGGGGGCCAACGACTTCCTTTCGAAACCGGTCACCCGCGGCTCCCTGCTGGACACCATCAAAAAGCACGTACTCGACGAGTAGGTCCTATTGCGGGACGCGGCGCTCCATCTCAAATCGCTGGATGATTCGCTCGCCAACCTGAAGTCGTTTCTGCATTCCGACCAGGTGTACTGGACCCGCGGTGGTTTGCCGAGCCTATCGCTGGGAACACTGTACTGGGATCGCAAGGTCCTGACCGCGTTGCGAGACGAACTTGCTCCGGAAGCTC
>CAZJUE010000417.1:0-1877 GCA_964549025.1 uncultured Anaerolineaceae bacterium
GTCGGCTCTACGGCCACGTTGCTGCTCACGGGTCGCCTGGCGCGGCCGATCCGATGGCTCACCAGCCTGCGACGCCAGATCGGCGCTCAGCCGGTGGTGAACACCTTTGCCGCGGCCTGGGCGCTGGCCTCGTTGATCGGCAGAGTGAAGCAGAACAGGCTGCAGACGCCCACCTTGCTCTCGCACCAGATCTGACCTTGATGCAGTTCAACCATCGCTTTGGCGATGGAGAGGCCCAGACCCATTCCGGGATGCTTGCGGGTTAGGTGCGACTCCACCTGATAGAACCGCTCGAAGACCCGGTCGATGTCGCCTTCGGGAATGCCGATCCCCGAATCGGCCACAAACACGGTGACATAGTCGCCGGAGCGCTCGGCCATGACCCCGATCTGGCCGCCCTTGTCGGTGAAACTCAGCGCGTTCTTGATCAGGTTCGATAGGGCGATCTCGACCTTGTCCCGATCGCCGGCTACCGTAAGCGGATCGCCCTCAGGCACCTCGAAATCGAGCACGATACCCTTTTGCCTGGCCAATTCGCTGAAGCGCTTGACCATCGATTCGACCAGCGTGCTGATTGAGAACGGCTGTAGGTGTAGGCGGGACTGGCCCTGCTCCTGATGTGAAATGCGAGCCATGTCTTCGATGATGGCCTTAAGTCGCTCGGCGCTGCGGATGATCACTTCGATCTGATCGTGGTGTTGCTCGTCGACCATCTCGCTAAGGAAGGTGGCGTGACCGAGGATCAGCCCCAGGGGAGTGCGCAGTTCGTGGGAGGCTATGGCGATGAAATCGGACTTCATACGGTCCAGCCGCATCAGTTCCTGGTTGGCGTCCTGCAGCTTGCCCAGCAGTCGGGCGTTCTCGATGGCAATGGCGGCATGCGCGGCCAGTGTTTCCAATGCGGCTTGATCGTCCTCGGTATAATTGCCGTTGTCGGCTTTGTTCACCGCCTCCAGCACGCCGATCGGCTCCTGTCGCAACAGCAGCGGCACCGCCAGAATCGAGCGCGTCTCGAATCGGATCTTGCGATCGACCTCCCGGTACACGCGCTCGTCGTCGGCCGCCTCGTTAATAATCCACGGTGAGGCATTGCTGAATACCCAGCCGGCGACGCTCGAATCCAGGGGGACATCAATCTGCAGGATCTCCCGAGGCTGCGATGCCGGAACCGCTTCAAAGCGCAAATTGCCAGTTGCCGTGTCGTGGAGCAAGATGGAAGCCCCCTCGCTCCCGGTAACCTCGGCGGCGGCCTCGGTGATCGCGTTCAGCAGCGAAGGCAAATCGAGGTTGGAGGTCAGGTTGCGAGCGACCTCTAGCAGGCGCTGCAATTGGCTTGCTTCGCCAACCAGTGGGGGCACATGTGCCATAGGCGAGGCGATTTTAGCACAGGCAAGGTTACGGCCAATCTAGGAAGAGGGTTGGGGAAAGTTGAAGGCGCAACGGCTTGAATCGCACGGTCCGATAAGCGATTCCCCTTTGCTGCAGCGTACGGTCGCCGATCCACAACCCCAATCGGGCCAGTTGTTATTACAGGTGCGGGCCTGCGGGGTCTGTCTGACCGACCTGCACACGGTCGAGGGTGATATCCACCCGCCCGCGCTTCCAGTTACCCCGGGACACCAGGTTGTCGCCGAGGTGGCGGCCGTTGGCGATGGGGTAGAGGGATGGGAGGTCGGCGAACGCGCCGGTGTTCCGTGGCTGCACCAGAGCTGCCAGATTTGCGAATTCTGCGAGCGCGGGCAGGAGAACCTCTGCGAGCAAGCCAAGTTCACCGGATTCCATGTCGACGGCGGCTATGCCGAGCAGCTGCTGTCGCAGGCGGACTTCACGCTTAAGCTGCCGCAGTCAGTCAGCGACGAGCAACTTGCACCGCTGCT
>CAZJUE010000418.1:0-1871 GCA_964549025.1 uncultured Anaerolineaceae bacterium
GGCGAGCGAGGCTTGCAGCGACAAGGATCAGCTTGTACGCAGCGGCCGCTCCCGCGCCGTGATGCTTGCGGAAGTACAGAGCTTTGCTACGGTAAAGGTTCAGGAATGACTCGGTCGGCACCTGCTTTGTGCTCTGGCCGCCGTGGTGGATTACCGTTGCCGTCGGTAGCCAGTGGATCGTCCACCCTGCATTCCGAAGCCGGTAGCACAGATCCACTTCTTCCGTGTACATGAAGAAGTCCTCGTCGAACAGGCCCACCTCATCCAGCGCCTCGCGCCGGATCATCATGCAGGCGCCCTGGAGCACGTCCACTTCATAGGAGCGTTTTGGATCGCCGCCATGCGCATCATATTCTGTAGCGTACGAAGCAGTCCCAAAGTGAAACATACGTGATAGTTCGCGCCACAGCGTCGGTTCCCTGCTGGTAGACACCTGCATCAGTCCATCTGCTCCAACTAGCATGGGCCCGACGGCGCCGACAGTCGGGTTGCCATCCATGAGTTCCAACATGTCAGCGAGCGCGCTGCCTGCCAATTCAGCGTCTGGGTTCAGCAGCACGATATATCGCCCCTCGGCTTGACGTATGGCCAGGTTGTTCGCCTTCGCAAACCCGAGGTTATCGCCGCTGGCTATCAATCGAACCGAGCGAAACGCAGGGGAGGCTGCGTCCGCCGAACCATCCGTCGAGGCATTGTCCACAACAATGATCTCCGCTCGAGTCTCAGTCTGCGCGCGGACCGATTCGATGCACCTCGCCAGCAGATCGCCCGCGTTCCAATTAACGATGCAGATGCTCAGCGCGATGTCGTTGGCCAAAGCAGAGGGCGCGTCAGATTGCCGGGGTGTCTTCGTATCCAATTCGCTCGAGGTGACCATGCGCAATCTCATTGAATTGACGTAGATGTGACTCTGTGAAGTAGTTCTGCCAGTCTCCTACGATTCCCTTTCGAAAGTGGGGGGATCGATCCTCCTCTCCCGGCCGTCGACCCGTCCTCCAGATCCTCTTGCCCGTCGTCTGCTTCTGGAATCGATTTCTCTCCACGATCAGTTCCGTTAGCTCTTCGCTAATGTCGATTCCAAGGAATTCGAGGACGCCTTGGAACTCGCCCACGGGTGCTTCCGAGAGCGCTTCGTAGTGAACCACCCCTATGTCCGCACCTGACTCAAGCCACTCAGTCGTGAACTCGATCGACTGCATGACGCCACGTAGTCCCTTCTCGCCACGGATGCTCGCGTGAATCGCTTCATCAAGGCTCATCTGCTTGATTGCGGCGTGAAATGGGTGGGAACTGTCTCGAATGGCGTGAAAGGCACGCGAAACGGCTTGATCCTTCGGGTCACGGACCATCAGGACAACCTTGACGCCGGCGCTCTCGAGGATTGTCCAGAGTTCCTCACCGTATGGATCATGGCCGTGAACTACGTCGCCGAATTGCAGGTTGAGATAGCGACTTCGGTCACCGTTGAAGTTGCCGACTCCGCGATAGCCGGGGACCGAAGTGATCAACTTCAGCATCCATGTGGTTCCGGACTTGGGGCATCCGTTGACGAGCACCTTCCGTCGCGAGTGGGCAGACGCACGGACGCGATTCCGCAAAGCAAGCTGGATGAACTCGAAGTCCGCCCGCACCTCCTTGGCGACTTGGCTTAGCGCCTGGTCGAGACCCATGATGGGTGTTCGCGTCTCGAGGCGAGGGGTCGCCTAGACCTCCGACCTGACCTTCTGCTCGATGGCAACGAGGCCGCCCAGGAACATCCACCCGATCAGGCTGGCCCGCATTCCATCCAAACCGATGTTGTACACGAACGGGATAATCCAGTCCCCGAGCATTCCCGCAACAAGTGTGCCTGCAAGGCCACCCAGCACACC
>CAZJUE010000419.1:0-1864 GCA_964549025.1 uncultured Anaerolineaceae bacterium
ACATCTTGCTTACCGGAAACGAGTTGGAACGGGTGGAAGACGTCCTGCCAGCGCTTGAACGCATCCTGCCGACTGCCCGCCGTCTGGTGGTGGTTGCAAAAGATATCAAGAGTGAAGCGCTGGCCGGCTTGGCGATGAACCACCAGCGCGGCAATCTGGAAGTCATCGCCGTCAAGGGGCCAGGCGCCGGCGGACGCCAGGAAGAGCAGATGCAGGACCTGGCGGCGGCGGTGGGTGGAACTGTGTTGCCCGAAGAGGAGACTGGCCGTACGCTGGCCGGCATCACGCTAGATGATCTCGGCAGAGCAACCCGGGTGATCGCAGATTCGTTTCGAACCACAGTCCTCGGGGGCCGAGCAGATCACGAGCGCGTTGCGCACCGGCTGGCGGAGATTCGGAACAAGCTATCCGAAGCACAGACGGATCAATACAAGCGCCATCTCACCGAACGGATAGGGGCCATCAACGGCAAGACTGGCTATTTGCGCATCGGTGGGCAGACCGAGGCTGAGATCAAAGAAAGGCTGCCCCGCGTCCGCAATGCTGTGGCCGCCGCCCAGCAGGCCTTGCGTAGCGGGGTGGTAGCTGGGGCCGGGGCAGCTTTCATCCGGGCTGCCGCCGAGCTCGATCCCTCCGGGATGACGGAAGACGAAGCCATTGGCCTGGGCATCCTGCAATCTGCCCTGACGTTCCCGTTCCGTCAGCTGGTTTACAACTCCGGCGATGAGAACCAGGTGGTGCTCTGGCACCTGCTCGAGGCGCCGCTTGAGCACACCTACGACGCCGAACGCAAATGCATCGGGCCGGCATCCGAGCTCGGCGTGCTTGATCCAGCCGGCACGGCGCAAGCTGTGCTACGGCGCGCTTGCAGTGTGGCGGCCACGTTGTTGACCGTGGACACCGCCATCGCTGATCCGGCCATATCGGGCATTGGTGGCGAGCGGCTGGATATGGGGGCTAAATTCGAATAAGTGTACTGGTGAGCATCGCTCGCCAACCAACCATCGGGGCGCCGGGCTGATCGCTCAGTTCACTCATCTCCGCAAATACCCCGCCAGTGCTCCAGCTCCGGGCAGACCTTCCCGCCTGCAAGCTTGCAGCTTCCTACAAACACGCCGGCAGTCAGCTCTCCGCCCTGCTGCTCGCAAAAACTGTGTTTTGCTCCGCAGATTCCGGAGACGAATTCGCTAAGGCTGCAATCCGTGTTGTCTGGGAATACGCATACCATGTGGGGTTCACATTCGGGTAGCGGCGCGCGATTCTCGATCTGATAACCCAGACTGAGACAGTAGCTGTCCAGGACCTCGAGCGGGATCGAGGTCGGTTGAAGTTCCACCACCTCCAGCCCACCGGGTTCAACATGAGCGCCCACAGTTTGCCTCGCGTTCTTCTGCGACAGACCGACCTGTGCCTCCGCCAATTTCGTGGCCGAACAGCCACACAAGGCGAACGCCAGCAGCAGCGCAAGTCTTCCGAATGCGCTTTCCCTCATCCGAGGACCTGTGGTGACGACCAGCATCATACTCGCAGGCAACTCTCCAACCGACCAGTTTCATAACCCCTGATTCTTTGTGACGGTTGTCACAATCCGGTGTGGTGGCGCCCAAGCTCCAATACGTTGCGAAATCCCGGGGATGTCGGCTGCTGGTAAGATGGACCTCGTCGGCGGATTCAGGCGCGAGGACTCCCTGGGCCAGTCGTGGCCGAGATGTCCGCCTCTGTATGCCATCAGCGCGACGAATGAGACTAATCATGTCACAACCAAGGAATTGGATGGATATCGTGATAGCGTTGCTAATCATCGCGGTCAGTGCCGCCTGTACGCCGACGCCAACCGCCACCCCTGCCAGCGACGCTTGCATGT
>CAZJUE010000420.1:0-1847 GCA_964549025.1 uncultured Anaerolineaceae bacterium
CGGTCGGCTACTTCTTCGTGCTATTTGCCCTGGTGTGGATGATGGTCGTGAGCATATGGCTTTACCGGCGGGCGGCAGCCTCGCCAGCAGCCAGTCCGGCGCCCACCGCAGCATGACTGGCTGACCGGATGCACATCTTGATCTATGAACTGCTGTATCGGATCCCCTTTATGCCGATCTCGTGGATCTTCGGCCCGCTGCTGCCCGATCTGGTCAAACTGATCGAAAGCGGCCGCATCGCGCACGGGCGGGCGATCGATCTCGGATGCGGAGTGGGTCTGGAGGCTGTCTATCTGGCAGAGAACGGCTTCCAAGTCACCGGCGTGGACTTCTCGCCGACCGCTATCCGCCGGGCGCGTCGGAACGCGCGGAGGGCAGGCGTGGAGGTCAGATTGCTGCAGGCGGACCTCACCAAACTGCGCCAGGTGACCGGCACCTACGATTTCCTGCTCGATGTTGGAGCGTTCAGCGACATGAGCCAAACCCAGCGAGATGGGTACACGCGCAATGTGCTTGCTCTCTCTCACGCCAAGAGTCACTACCTGTTGATGTGCTTCAAAAGCAGGCTGGAACCGGGCGAACTTGATCGCCGCTTTGGCAACCATTTCAGCATCGAGCAGCTCTCTGGGAGAACCGAAGCCGTAACCTCCAGGAGCATCGCGGTCTATCTGATGACCAGGCAGTGAGGTGGGTCCGGAGCGGAGACTCCAGCTGCTTGCCCGGTCCAGGCCCGGCCCATTGGTAATGCGTTGACCAAGCAGGCCGAACTCAGGTGCGAGCTGCCGCCAAGCAAGCCCCATTGAGAGGCCCAAGCGCGCAGCAGTTATAGCCGCGGTCGCCTGGCTTTGGGTTGTAGAATCAGATCACGGGAGCACGCCACTACCGCTCTGATGGCACCTTTCAGGTCCCCATAAGGCCGTTCGCCTGAGGACGTTTCGCAATCAGCTATCTTCCAGCCATGCCGTGCGGCTCAAAATCGTAGCTATGGGAGGCAGAGTCAATGAGTGAGACGAATGCCAAACGTCTGGCTTGGGGAACCGCCTCGGTTTCCATTGCGCTCGCCCTCATCGCCGTTGGCGCCAGCGTCTTTGCGTTCTCGCGCGCGGAAGCAATTCCCGAAACACGACTGCATCAGGTGTTCAGCCCACTGTTCGCGATTACCTACAGTTTGATCGGCGGGTTCGTGGCTGCTCGCCGCCCTCGAAACCCGGTCGGATGGATCTCGGTGACGGTTGGATTCTTCTACACCCTGACTCTAGCGTCGACTTCATACGGGATGCTTGGCCGGGCGTTGGCTGGCGAGGATGGGCTGGCTGGAGCCAACCTGGCGATCTGGGTGGAGCAATGGGCATGGTTTCCGCCGGGGATGCTGCCGATGACGTTCCTGCTCTTGCTGTTTCCGGATGGCCGTCTTCCTTCTCGCCGATGGTGGCCGATCGCCGTGGCAACCGCGGTCGGGATGGTTGCGGCGACGCTGATCATGGCTGTGGTTGCAGCCCAAAATCCTGGCGTACGGCTCGGAATGGAGGACATCAACAGGGTTCTCGGCAAGCAGGCACTCGACCTTCTGACTTTCCTGCTGGTGCCCTTGCTGGTGGTTGGGCTAATCGGGTCGATCGCCGCGCCGATCGTCCGCTTTCGCCGCTCGCGGGGCATCGAGCATCAGCAGTTGAAATGGATGGCCTACGCTGGGGCTGTCCTGATCGTCGGCCTGGTGGTGGGGTCTGCCCTCAGCAGCACAGGTCTAGACAATCGAGTGGCGACCGAACTGGGAATTGTCCTCACCAGTGCAGTCCAGGTCGGCGTTGTCTTGGCCGCCGCGATCGCAATACTCAAGTACCGGCTGT
>CAZJUE010000421.1:0-619 GCA_964549025.1 uncultured Anaerolineaceae bacterium
ATTGGCGGTCCGTGGACCTGGCACAATCCGGGGGAAGATCCCTGGCCTGCCGGCTGGGGCAAAATCGACGACCGTGAGTCGATTCGCGCGATTCACGCCGCGATGGATTTGGGGGTAAATCTGTTCGATACCGCCGCCAACTACGGTGCAGGCCATAGCGAGCGGGTGCTGGGAGAGGCGCTCAGCGGTCGTCGCCAGCAAGCGGTGATACTCACCAAGTTTGGCCACATCGTCAACGAAGAGGAAAAAGTTGTCTACCGCGATGATGACCAGATCATCCCCAACGTTCGCAGTGACATCGAGAACAGCCTGCGCCGGCTGCAAACCGACTTCATTGATGTGTATCAGCTTCACCAGGGCTCCTACGATACCGAGCAGGCGCCCGAGCTGATGGGGATCCTGGAGGAGCTGGTGGACGAAGGCAAAATTCGCTGGTACGGATGGAGCACCGACCTGGTGGACCGGGCTGCCGTGTTCGCCGAGGGCGAGCACTGCACCTCGATCCAGTTTCAGCTTAATGCGCTCTTCGACAACCCGGAGATGCGGGCGCTCTGCGAGGAAAAGCAGCTGGCCGGCGTCAACAAGGACCCGCTGAACCGCGGCATCCTGACTGGCAAGT
>CAZJUE010000421.1:629-1800 GCA_964549025.1 uncultured Anaerolineaceae bacterium
CACAAGGACGACATCCGGTCCGAGGCGGACTTTCATTCAGAGCGGTTGGCCAAGCGGTTGGAGACCGTCGAAGTGCTGCGGGAGGTGCTGACTTCGGGCGGGCGCACCATGGCGCAAGGTGCGCTGGCCTACATCTGGGCGATCGACCAGCGCATGATCCCGATCCCAGGATTCAAGACCGTGAAACAGGTTGAGGAGAACTCAGCGGCGATCGAATTCGGGCCGCTGTCGGGAGACGAGATCGATCAGGTGCAACAGATCGTCGGCGAGCGAATGCCACAGACCGTGTGATCTGAACGCCGCTGCCCGCTGAAGAACGGTAGTCAATTTCGATTAGTTCCTTTGGACTTGGATTGGCACGATCACCGTACAGCCGGGGGGATGCCAAAGAGGCCCAACAAACTCAAGCTGACCGAATCGGCCCGATCGTCTTGCTAAGCCGAGGTTTTCTCTGAAATCTCCGCCGCGAGCCTGCTTCGCAGCTCTGAGCGTCCCACCGGCGCTGCCAGGGGTTCTTCTTCGTCACCCGAACCGGCGATCAGCCATAGGTCGCCGTCCGTCTGGAGCCAACCCAGGCTGTTCGGCTCTGCGTCGTCTTCGTCAGGGTCGTTGACGATCAACACCGTGACCATCCGCTCGCTGTCTTCGAGCAACTCGGCCAGCGGCTGCGGTCGCGTCTTCCTGGTTTTCGGCTCGACGCTATCCGCGCCCCCGGCCGCAAGGATGGCGTCCAGCGCTGCCTCGCGATCTGCCAACTCGGTGAATATATGCAGGCCGTCGCCCTTGAGTTGATTGCGGGTGATGCACTCACGCGTGAAGCTGAAAATGACCGGAGGATCGGTGTGCTCGAATTGCACGCTGCGCACGATTACGAGCAACTCCGGGGCGATTGCCGCCGAGAGAACACTGGCCAGGCCGCTGGTCACTCCGGCCGCTTCCTCAAATGGTAGTGATAGCAGCAGCCCACGGTCCAGGAGCTGCTGTTCTACAGCCCCGGCCGCGGCTGAATCCAGCGCCAGGTCCGCAGCCGCTTCTTCGTCGTCCAGCAGCCGCCCGCCGGTCATGTGATCGACCAACACCGCCAGTTCGGCTGAGCTCAACTCGTAACCGCCCACCGGTCTAGCCTCCGACCAACTCCCGGTAATAGCCCATGAAGTCCTCGTGCCAGTTC
>CAZJUE010000422.1:0-1798 GCA_964549025.1 uncultured Anaerolineaceae bacterium
CCCCTCGAAGTCGAGCCCTTGGAGGCCGAGCTGCGCCAGCTGGCGGAGAAGCTGGATCTAAAGGTCGGCCAGCTGTTTGGCATCCTGCGGGTGGCGGTCACCGGTCAGCGCGTCAGCCCGCCGTTGATCGAAACAATGGTGCTGCTGGGAAGACCCGTGGTGCGAGAGCGGGTCCGCCGGGCGATCGAGCTGCTGGAGGATCTGGACTGAGCCAACAGGCGAAGCTGCGCCGAGGCGTCGCTTCGCCAGCCCCAGGAAAAACCGGCGTGGAGGTGCCCGATCGACCGAAATGGCCGCTATGATAAAATCCGCTGCGCTGTCGATCGAAGCAGCGCCCGCTGGGGGTTGGTGTAATGGCAGCACGTCGCACTCTGGATGCGAAAATCGGGGTTCGAATCCCTGACCCCCAGCCTGCCTGGGCCCCGTAGGGGTGTGCTACCGATGTGAGCGCCTGGGTGCGCCGGTAGGATGCGCCCACGAAGTGAGTGCCTGAATAATGCCACCACGCGAAAAATCCTATGGATGACCTGACCGTCGCACTGCAGGAAAGCCGGAACCGCATCCAGGAACTCCTGGTGCGTCTTTGATTTCCCCACCAAAGAAAAGCAGCTAACCGATCTCGAGCGCGCAGCCGAGGACCCCAATTTATGGGATGATCCGGAGCGCGCCCAAGTCAAAATGAGGCGGCTGTCACGGCTGCGCTCAGAGGTCGGGTCGTGGCGTGCGCTGCGGCAGCGCGCCGACGACGCCCATGAACTGGCGGAGCTCGGCGACGAGTCACTGCGGCCTGAAATCGAGGCCGAGCGAGCCGAGATCGAGGCGCAGCTCGATCAGCTCGAGCTGGCTACGATGCTGTCGGGCGACTACGATGCCGACGACGCTATTTTGGCCATCCATGCCGGCGCAGGCGGAACCGATTCGCAAGATTGGGCACAGATGCTGGAGCGCATGTACCTGCGCTGGGCCGAGTCGCGCGGTTTCAAGACCGAGATTTTGGACCGCAGCGAGGGCGAAGAGGCCGGCATCAAGAGCGTGACCATTGACCTCAGCGGTGAGTACGCCTACGGCTACTCGCGCTCGGAGGCCGGCGTTCACCGCCTGGTGCGTATCTCACCCTTCGATTCGGCTCGTCGCCGGCATACCTCCTTTGCTTTGGTCGAGGTTTATCCGCAAGTTGAGACCGAAAGCGAGGTTGAGATCAATCCCAGCGATCTGCGCATCGACACGTTTCTCTCCGCCGGTGCCGGGGGGCAGAACGTGCAGAAGAACGAGACCGCGGTCCGCATCACCCACGAGCCGACCGGCATCGTCGTAACCAGCCAGAACGAGCGGTCCCAGGCCCAAAACCGTGCCAATGCAATGAAGGTCTTGCGCGCTCGAATGCTGGATCTGAAGCGGCGCCAGCGCGAAGAGGAGCTGGCCGAGATCAAGGGGGATTACGTGAGCGCCGAGTGGGGCAGCCAGATTCGCTCCTACGTGCTGCACCCGTACCAGATGGTCAAGGACCATCGCACCAATGTCGAGGTGGGCAACGCCCAGGCAGTGCTGGATGGGGAGCTGGACGAATTCATTGATGCCTACCTGCGGGCTGACGGCTCCTAAGTCGTCTGTGCTATAATCCCCGCCGCTCAGGCCGAACGGAGCAAATTGTGGAACTGTATCTTGACATCGCGCTAATCATCGTCTCGGCGGCACTAATCGGATCGGTGCTGCTGCAAAGCCGCGGCGCCGGCCTGGGCGGGCTGGGCGGCGGGGATTTTGGCGGCGGTGGCTACCATGTCCGGCGCGGCGTCGAGAA
>CAZJUE010000423.1:0-1791 GCA_964549025.1 uncultured Anaerolineaceae bacterium
GCCTCCTCGTATTCGAAGACGTGTGGAGAGACCGCCGCTCCTCTAGCTTAGCTAGTTCGCGTCCAGAAACCGGCAACCATCTGATTTTTCAGGTACAAACGAGGCAATTAAGGGGTGAAAAACTCCGGCGGAGTGGGTATCCTTGTCAACTCAAGAGCCTGCAAGCAATTGAATTGGCGAGAGAAAACCCCAAACCGCCGGAGGTGCAATGCGAGCGAATCGCATCACGCAGCGCAGTATATTCGATACCGGGTACGTAGATCACGAGGTGGGACAGGAGCTGGCCGCGATCTCGGCCTGGCTCGACCGCCGTCCGAGGTTGCTGGATGAAGTGGCGGCGGATCTCAGCCCGGGCGGCGTGTCGGCGCTGGGCCGGGAGGGGTTGTCGGTCGAGTCCATCCTGCGCTGCGGGATCCTCAAGCAGTATCGGCAGGCGGGGTACCGGGAACTCGAGTTCTTGCTCAGAGACTCGCGCTCGTTCCAACACTTCGCCCGTCTCGACCCGGCGAAGATCGCCCGCAAGTCGACGCTGCAATCCGGTGTCAGCCAGATCCGTGCGGAGACCTGGGAACGATTGAATCGAGCGCTGTTGGCCTCGGCCAAGGCTGAGCGGGTGGAAAAGGCGCAGCAGATCCGCTTCGATGCCACGGTCACCGAGAGTCCTATCCTGAAGCCGACCGACAGCCGCCTGCTGCTGGATGGGGTGCGGGTGATGGTGCGGTTGCTGAGGCAGGCACGAAAGCACCTCGGGGCCGAGGTGATTATCTTCCACAACCACCTGCGAGTGGCGAAACGCCGGCATCGCGCCATTACCTCGGCGCGCGGCCCGGATCGGCGTGCGGCGCTGTACCGAGATCTGCTGGCCGCGGTGCAGCAGACCCTGGGTTATCTGGAAGCGGCCCGGAGCGCGGTTCGACGCGATCCCAAGCTGTGGGGTCTGGCCTGGCAGCATGAGGTCGACCACTACCGGCGCCTGATCGAACGGGTGATCGATCAAACCGAACGACGGGTGTTTGCCGGCGAGAGCGTGCCGGCGGAGGAGAAGATCGTCAGCCTCTTCGAACCCCATACAGACATCATCCTCAAGGGCGGGCGGGACGTTCAGTACGGCCACAAGGTGACGCTGTCGACGGGGAAGAGCGGGCTCGTGCTCGACGCGGTGGTGGAGCGCGGGAATCCGCCGGACAGCACCTGCTTGCTGCCGATGCTCGAGCGCCACGTCGAGCACTACGGCCGCCCACCGGTCAGCTTGGCCGCCGATGGCGGCTACGCCGAGCGGGCGAACCTGACCCAGGCCAAGCGCCTCGGGGTCAAGCATGTGGCGTTCCACAAGAAGAAGGGGCTGACGATCGAGGCGATGACGGGGGAACGGTGGGTCTACTACAAGCTGAAACGCTTCCGCGCCGGCATTGAAGCCGGGATCTCGTATCTCAAGCGCTGCTTTGGTCTCTCACGCTGCACCTGGAAAGGCCTCGCGCACTACCAGGCCTACGTCTGGGCCAGCATCTTCACCCACAATCTGGTGGTGTTCGGCCGGCTGCGGCCCAAACCTGCGTAGACGACGAGCGCCTCAGAGCCTTCACATCCGAGGCCGGCGTGATCTCGATGCCGCCTCTTTGCCTGCGATGGCTGCAGTCTTGCGAATCGGCAACAGAATTGCCATAACAAAGGAAGAAACGCCCCTCCACCCTCTACAGCTCGACGTTCTCGCCTGCAAACTACCAAACTACGCGGCGCCGCCGAACGCCGCCTGCGCCGAGAAAACCCGGTTTCTGGACGCGAACTAGCTAG
>CAZJUE010000424.1:0-1784 GCA_964549025.1 uncultured Anaerolineaceae bacterium
CAGCGGCTGACTGCCGCTAAATTGCACGTTGTACGCGCTGGCGTCCTTGAGGGAAAGGCCATGTTCAATTGCCTGCTTATGGCAATGCAAGGTGAGCAAGGCGGCGTCCTTAAGCTGCGAAAAACACCACTCATACGGGTAAGACACAAACTGGACCAGGTCGGGCTGGAGGACCTTGTAGGCCAGTTCCGGGGTCATCCCCGGAACGCCGATTTCTCGGTGCGCAACCAGATCCCCCGACTGGACCAAACGATCGTACAAACCGCTTTCCATCAGCAGGTCATAATGGGGCGCGTACGAGCGATTGACCTGCCGCAGCAGGGCGCCGTCCTGCTCGTATAGAAATCCATCCCGATCCCGAAACGAGGCCGGGTGGATGATGCGTTCAGTCTTCTGGTTCATCCTCCCCTTTGCCGAGGAGCTTCATCAGGAAATCCTTGATCCGACCAAAGTAGCCGCGGAGCACGAACAGCGCTCCGAGCGCGCCGGCGATCAGCAGCTGCAGCAGGTAACTTCCCGAACCTGGATCCAGATACGCAAACGGTTGACTCATATTTCCCTCCCGATCAACAACTCTGCCATGGTGAAATCCCATTCGTCGTCAATGTCCAGCGCCTCATCCGGCGTCATCTCGAACATCAGCGGGTTCTCCCCGAGCCGATTGCCCCGCTTCATAAACCCCTCGCGCTCGAACAGGTAGATACATGAGTTCTCCTCGAACAGCGGTTCGAGGTCTTGGGTGCGCGCCAGTAGCTGGGGATCGTGGTTAATCGGTTTGCCATCTGCGCTCCACAAGCGGGTCTGCAGCTTGGTGACGGTAAACAAGCTGTCGTTTTGTGGGTACGCTTCGAAGAATGCTTGGATTGCGGACCGAATGGTCTCCGGCTTGACCAGCGGATTGGTGCTGTGGGTCTGCAGGTAGAAATCAGCCGGAACCTGGCTAACATCGTGCCGCAATACATCGTTCATTGGCACTCCTTCGCCGCGCAGGTTTTCGGGGCGCTCAATGAGTTTGACCTCAGGAAAGCTCCTCACGATCCCTTCCCAGATCGTGGGGCTATCGGTATCAACAACAATTCGTCCCACCTCGGGGCATTCGCCCAAGGCGGACAGGATATGTTCGTAAAGCGGACGCCCACCGAGTGGCCGGAAATTCTTCCCCTGTACCCTTGCAGATCGATGGCGCATGGGAACCAGCGCAACCACCGTTTCCTCAACCGTCATCACTCACCTGCCTGGGAAGCAGCACTGTAATCGATCGGATCGGTGCGCCGCTCCGCGCCTTCGGTCGTCGGCTGGCCACCATGTGGATAGTAAAAGGCGCGAATCAGTTCGTCAGTGACCGGACCGCCGTAGGCGAAACCGCGATAGGTGCCCCAGAACTGCATGAAGCGAAACCATAGGATCTCCCAGAGCGCTCCGAACAAACGACGTTGGCCGGCGGCTTTGCGAAGATCGCTCCACACATTGGAGGTGTACAGTCGGATGAAGTCGATAATGCCGATGCGCTGCTCGGGCCGGATGCTGCTCAAGCCAATTGCTTCCCGCCGATAGCGATTGAGCACCTGGCGCGGAGTCTCATCGTGCACATGAACCACTTCCGCTTTGGCGGCATAGGATAGGAAGTAACCCTCGCTCAGGGCCCAAGCGGCCCAGTCGACATCTTCAAGGCCGGGCAGATGCTCATTGTAGGGCCGCTGCTCCCATAGCGACCGGCGTACTGCGGCGTTTGCATTGTTGCAGATGGGAGTCGCTTGCCGGCCGACCGATTTTTCGGGGTAAAG
>CAZJUE010000425.1:0-1765 GCA_964549025.1 uncultured Anaerolineaceae bacterium
AATCCACGAACAGCAGGCACGGGCCTGTTGGCTGCGGCTGGGCTCCTGGGCATGGTCATCTCTGCGTGTTTCTGGTTGCCAATCGTTTTCGAAGGCCGATTTGTGCAGCTAGACCACTTCTTGTACTACGACTTCCATGGGGACTTCATAGGTGTGCGCGAGCTTCTAGGCATCGAACAGGGACCCGATTTCCCCCAGTACTTCGGACGGCTGCCGCTCACGCTTTCGTTTGCAGCTCTGGTGCTGGCGACTACCGTTCATCGGCAGGGTCTCAACAGGCTCTTCATCGTGGGTTCTGCGATGGTCGGTTTCTTCTTTCTCTTCATGACCACGCGGTTTTCGGTCCTGGTGTGGGAAGCAGTGGGTCCCTTGAAGTTTGTGCAGTTCCCCTGGAGGATGCTCGCACCGGCCTCGTTCTTCCTAACCCTGTCTGCCGGCGCGCTACCGGCCTTCGTCGGCCCGGAGCGATGGAGGTGGTTGCTGGCGCTCTCAGGATCAGCAGCGGCGATCTGGCTGTATCACCCTTTGGCCCAGATCGGGAACCGCGTTGATGTCGTTGACGTGCCGGAGGGGTACGTGTGCAGTCAGGTGTGGCTCACTCAAGACTACAGGCCGATCTGGGCCGATGTCCCGTACTGGAGATCTGATGTCAGACCGGAGGCGGAGGGCGACAAGCAGACCTTGGAGACTTGTCCGTCGGGACCATGGGCGACTAACCCTGGATCTCTCGATCATCTTGAATACACCAGGATGGGTACAGATTGGGGGATCAGCTACTCCGCGTCAGCCGAGGCGACCATCCTGGTTCCGCAGTTCTACTACCCTGGTTGGGAAGCGACCATCAATGGCCAACGGGTTGAGGTACGTGCCACCGAGGGGTCTGGGTTGATTCAGGTCGCCGCGCCCGAAGGAGACCACACGCTGGAGCTGGCGTTCCTCGAAACACCAACTCGAAAACTGGCGAACTGGATAAGTGTGCTCGGTCTCGCGTTCGCACTGCTCATGATGACGCGATCGCGTCGAGTAGTTGAAGCGCCCTCATAGCCAACTGATGGCCAGTTGATACTCCAACCTTGCGATGTCACCTCGGGGTTCCTGGCTCGCGCATCTGTTCAGTTGTTGCTCGTCTCAGCACGGGCTTCGATCCAACCTAGGTACGCGAGACCAGCCGCGGCTGCAATTGCCAATCCCCAGCCGATCAACAAGGCAGCGAAGTACGGAGGATCCGGATGGTTTGCGATGTACTCCCCGGTCAGATCGACCTCACGCTGCGTGAACAGGTTGTGCATGTTGGCGATGCGCCACAGCTTGGTGTGCTGCCACAGGTCATGCCCAATGACGAGTAGCAAGCCAATCAACCCTGCTTTCGCGAACAGACCCGGGTTGCGGCGCCTCAGCTCGTCCTGGAGAGCGATAGCCGCCAGCACAATCAGGATGAGCAGAGGGATGATGATGAAACGCGTGGTGACGCGCTGGCTCGAGATCAAGGGGATTCCCAACGCGTTGATCGGCCGGTAGATGCGGCCGATTGACAGAACGATCATGGCCGCCATAGGCGCAGCCAGGTTCGTGGTTAGAACGCCTCGGCGCCAGGCCAGCCAGATTCCGAACGCAAGCAGAAATGCAAGCCCGGCAAGGCCCACGTGATGATCGATCTCCCACCAGCCCAGCGGTACGAGCGGGCTGAGATTGAAGACCTCGCCAGGAACTGGCGTGCGTATCACGATAAGCGACTCTGCGAGCTGACGTACGGACTCGAATCCCG
>CAZJUE010000426.1:0-1764 GCA_964549025.1 uncultured Anaerolineaceae bacterium
GTCTACCCCAATATCTGGGGGCTTTTCCCGTATGAGTCGCATATCCGGGGCAAGCGATCGCGCCGAACAGGAGTGGAAACTTGACGCCGGAGGAGTTCGCCGAGCGAGCTGGGATTCGATTCAGCGATCCCGGGCTGGTTCAGCGAGCGCTGACCCACAGCTCGTACGTAAACGAGAACCCAGATTTGCTGGAGGATAACGAGCGTCTGGAGTATCTCGGCGACGCGGCCATCGACTTCCTGGCAGCCGCTTGGCTCTACCGGCGATTCCCCGAACTGGACGAAGGACATCTCACCCGCTTGCGCTCGGCGCTGGTAAAGACCGAGCAGCTAGCGCATTTCGCCGAGGAGCTCGAGCTTGGCCAGGCGGTGCTGTTGGGTCGCGGCGAAGAGGCCTCTGGCGGTCGCACCCGGCCGGCGCTGCTGTGCGACAGCTTCGAGTCGCTGATGGGCGCGCTCTATCTGGATGCCGGCATTCAGGCGGTGTCCGACTTCCTGGAGCCGCGCTTCCAGCAGGCGATCGATTTGGTGATGCAGGACGAAAGCCTGATGGACGCACGCAGTCTGCTGCAGATCTGGGCCCAGGCAGAACTCGGGGAGACTCCCCGCTACCGCACGGTGGCCACGATGGGACCCGATCACGCCCGCGAGTTCGTGGTCGAGGTCACGGTGGGTGAGGCGACCAGCGCGCAGGGCCAGGGTCGCAGCAAGCAAGAAGCCGCACAGAACGCGGCCGGCCAGGCGCTCGCAATGGTGCGCAAGGAGCCGCAGCGGTGAACCACGTCGTTGGCCCTCGCAGGTCGCGGCCCATGCGCCTCCCGCTGGGAGCACTCCGCTCATGAGCCGTCCATCCCGCCTGAAGTCTCTCGAGCTGCAGGGCTACAAGAGCTTTGCCGCCAAGACCCGCTTCGAATTCGGCCACTCGGTGACCGCGGTGGTCGGGCCGAACGGCAGCGGCAAATCCAACATCGCCGATGCCATACGATGGGTGCTCGGCGAGCAGTCCTATCGCTCGCTGCGCGGCCGCAAGACCGACGACATGATCTTCGTGGGGTCGGAATCCCGCGCTCGGGCCGGGTTGGCCTCCGCTTCGATCCTATTTGACAACTCCGAGGGCTGGCTGCCGATCGATTTCAGCGAAGTTTCGATCGGTCGACGGGCGCACCGGGACGGGAACAACGAGTACCTGCTCAACGGTCAGCGGGTGCGCTTGCGGGACATCCAGGAGCTGCTCGGCAGCGCCGGCTTGGCCGAACGCACCTATACCATCATTGGCCAGGGCCTGGTCGACTCCGTGCTGTCGCTCAAACCGGAAGACCGCAGCAAGCTGTTTGAGGAAGCGGCAGGGATCCTGGTGCACCGCAGCCGCCGCGAGGAATCGCTGCGCCGCCTTGAGAAAACCAAGACCAACTTGGACCGGGTCAAAGATATCCTGCGGGAAATCCGTCCGCGCTTGCGCAGCCTGGAACGCCAGGCTGAGCGGGCGATCGCTCAGGATCAGGTACGCGGCCAGCTCGAGACCGCGCTGCATCAGTGGCACGGATACCACTGGCATCATCTGCAGGGATCCCTGGATCAGGCTCGACGGCAGGCAGAAGAATCGGCCGCCGAACGGGAACGCCTGCTCTCGGGCAGCGACCAGGTGACGCAGGAATTGGAGCAAGTCAGTCAGCGAGTGGATCAGCTGCGCGCCGACCTTCGCCAGTCTGAAGCGGAGCGCGAGCGACAGCGCCAGGCTCGCGGCGAGGCGGAGCGCAACCTGGCA
>CAZJUE010000427.1:0-1763 GCA_964549025.1 uncultured Anaerolineaceae bacterium
TTTCGGGCAGCAGGTGTGACCCAAGGAGACAGAGCATGCGAAACCTGATTCGGATCGAGGAACTGTTCCTGTTCCTGCTGTCGATATACCTGTTCAGCGAGCTGGACTTCGCGTGGTGGTGGTACCTGGTCCTGCTGCTCGCGTCAGACTTGGGCGCGCTAGGCTATCTGGCCAATCCGCGGGTGGGCGCCTTCACCTACAACCTGACACATCACAAAGCGATCGCGGTCGCAGCCTTCGTGGCGGGAGCGCTGATTGGCAGCGCACTGCTGCAGCTCGCTGGCGTGATCATGCTTGGACACTCCAGCATTGACCGTGTGGTTGGCTACGGCCTCAAGTACCCCGACTCTTTTCAGCACACGCACTTGGGCTGGATCGGTCGGGCTACGCCGGAGGCTGACCGCTAAGACCGCGACGACCACTGGGACCGCGCGAGGTGGCCACGGTCGGAGCCGGCGACCCAGGTCACCAGCTAGGCGCTAGCTAGCCCGACTCCCCGAGCAGCGATGCACGCAGGAATGCCAGAGTGCGTTCCCAGGCCAGTTCAGCGGCTGGTTGATTGTACGCGTCCGAACGATCGGGCTCGCAAAACCAATGCCCGGTCCCCGGGTAGCGATGAAAACTCGCCGGCCGGCCAGCGTTGCGCAGCGACTGCTCCAACTGATCCACATTGGCCTGCGGCTCGTACGGGTCATCACCGGCGAAGTGACCAAGGTAGATCGCTTTCGATTTACTGAAGTCGGCCGGCCCGGTCCCATAGTAGATGACGACCGAGCGGACATGCTCCGGATCGGCAGCAGACAAATCCAGCGCGTAATAGGCGCCCAATGAGAAGCCGATCACCGCCAGGCCGGCTTCGGTCATCCCGGTTTGTTCATGCAGGTACCGCGTCGCATCGGCGATTTCGGCTTTGGCCTGCAGGTAGTTGGCATCCAGTGCGCGGCCCAGCTGTTCTGCGCCCGCGATGGTGTCTGCAACCTGTCCGTGGTAAAGATCCGGCGCGTACGTCACAAAGCCGGCATCGGCAAGCTGGTCGCAGAAAGCCTTCATCGTATCGTTCAAGCCCCACCAGGCGTGCAACACCAGGACGCCGGGACGCTGCCCGGCGGTCGGGGTGGCCAGGTACCCCTCCGGTTGCGGGTGACTCATGTGAGCTCCTCGTGGCGGATGGAGTTGAATTCGCCACCAATCCAATCAAGCGCAGGACCATCGGAAGTGTATCCCGGTGGTCCGGAGCTTTGGGATATTCAGCTCAGCCAGATCGCCAGCGGCGAGCAGGTCCAGGAACTCCCGCCGGCGCGGCTCGGCCACGGCGTTGAGGGCGTCGGTGGTGGTCGCCCCCGGGCAGCGGGTGCCACTCTCGGCGCGCCGCGCAGAAGGCTGAGGTTGAACGGTAACGAAGAGCAGCCGGCTAATCGATTCAGCTTGGCGCCTGGTCGCGCCTTTCCTCGTGGCCCAGGATGATGCGCACCGATCGATCGTAGGTGAAGTAATTCCAGGTCCAGTTGACCAGTACGTTGAGCTTGTTGCGAAAACCGAGCAACGTGACCAGGTGCAAGCCCAACCAGGCCAACCACGCAACGTAGCCGGTGAGCGGCAGCCGGTTATAGATCCAAGCCACCGCCCTTCGGCGCCCGATGGTGGCCATCAGCCCCCGATCACGATACTTGAACGGCTCGGCGGCCTCGCCGGCAATGCGCCGCAGGATATTTCGAGCAGCCAAGATTCCCTGCTGTTTGGCGACCGGGATAAACATCGGATAT
>CAZJUE010000428.1:0-1735 GCA_964549025.1 uncultured Anaerolineaceae bacterium
CAGCTCTGAGATCGATTGTCGCGGGCAGGCGTCCCTCAGCTGCTCGCGTTGGTAACCGTAGCGCCCGTCTTCGAGCGACGGGTCGTCCAGCAGGTTGGCCACCGTCCAATCAGCGAACACCTGGTCGGCGTCCATACCGCGGGCGGCCAGCAGCGCGCGTGAGGCCGCCAGCCCATTCAGCGGATGGCGCGCCAGCTCGGAGATCACCACGTCGCCGAAACGTTCGGCTAGATAGAGGGTGTAGAGATATCCCGCTCCATAGTACGGTCCCACGTCGGAGCGGTTGATTGGCCAGTGGTTGAGCTGCACGCCGGTATGCGAGAGAAAGGCCAGATTGGTGCGCACGGTGTCCGCGCCCACCAGCCGTTGGGCAAACTGCGAGAGCCCTTCGTTGAGCCAGCTGTCTTCGCTGGGGTCGTTGTTCCACTGGATCAGGTGCTGGAATTCGTGCGCCAGCGTCTCCAAGTACAGCGGATCACCTGGTTCGACGCTGTTCAGCCCAATGGTCATCATCTCGCGCTGGTTGGAATAGGGTTCGATGTTGGTCGGGAACTCGTCGCTTGGATTGAAGTAGGCGCTGGCCAGCAGCAGGCTCTCGACGTGCAGCACCGCAATGCGCGGATTGCCATCGATTCCCGGTGACCATTCCTCCCCGTAGACCTGGCGGACCGCTGGAGCGATCAGCGCAGCAAAATCGTCCGCTGCCAGTTCCATCGCTTGCTGATCGACCTCCACGCCGCGTTCGACCCACATCTCCAGCAGCGAGTTGGTGTAGCGCAGCACTGCGATCGCTCCCCGAGTGCCGGTGGGCCGCAATGGATCCCACACGCTAAACTGATCGACGTCGCCGACTTCCGGCAGGGCGGACGGCTGCACGGTTCGCGGCAGGGATTCGGCGGCCAGGTTGTGGCTGATCCTGAAGCTGTATGGGTCGAAATCGGGAAGATCGATCTCGATCGGCGAGTTGGGGAAGGGCGTAGGAGTGGGGCTGGGGAGCGCCGCTAATGTCGGCGGCACCCCGGTGGGGACGAGCTCGAAGGCGGTGGGCGTCGGAGCCGGCGTGGCAGGGAGCGCTTGCGCCTGGCAGGCAGCCAGCGCGCCGGCGGCGAGCACGACCAGCACGCCGGACGAATGGCGCTCGGCGATGACCGGCCAGGACGGCCGACCGGAGGAGGGTCCTGCGCTCACCAGCTCAGTATAGCCGCGGCTGTGAGCATCCAATGCGTGCCATTTGGTCCTCTTCGGCTAAAATGGGGGCATTACCAATTTCATTCGGGCGGCGTGTCGCTCCGCCCAGGGAGGCCAGCTGATGGCAATTGATCCGGTATGCAAAATGGAAGTCGAAGAGGCCACCGCCCAGTGGACCTCTGAGTATCAAGGCCAGATCTATTACTTCTGTGCCCCGGGATGCAAAGCTTCTTTCGATGAGAACCCCGAAAAGTACCTGTCGGACTCGGGCGAATCGGGAGATATGCATCACATGCACCACTAGCGCCCTGGCGCGCATCCAGACTCCAATTCGGTAAGATCACGCGGCCGCTCCGCCGCAACTGCCGCGGGGTGACTTGACAGGTCTGTCAGCTCCCCCTAGAATAGAACAACTGTTCTATTCCGGGATGCTATGGAGCTGCGGTGAGGGGCATTACCTACGAGGAAATCGACAGCCGGTCCGCGATCAATCGGGTGGCCGGCATGTCGTTCAACTGGAGTCTGAATCCCTATCAAGGCTGTGTGC
>CAZJUE010000429.1:0-1690 GCA_964549025.1 uncultured Anaerolineaceae bacterium
AGGAGGTGGTTCAATCGATCGTTGAAGCACATAATGGATAAACCAACCATACGATGGAGGAGAAAACCAAACATGAGAAAGAAGCTAACCGTTCTGGGTGGCGTATTCATCCTTACCGCGCTGCTGCTCGGCGCCTGCGCGGGGGAAGAAGAGGCGGTCCAGATCAGGGTGAGCTCCAAGGAGTTTACGGAGCAGAACCTGTTGGGGAACATGTACGAGATGCTGCTTGACGAGGCGGGCTTCGATGCCTCGTACGCGCCCGTCGGCGGAACCACCGAGAACCACGACGCATTGCTGGCGGGCGAGATCGACATCTACCCCGAGTACACCGGCACCGCGTTGCTGACCCACCTGGAAGGGGAGTACGATCCAAGCATGACGGCCGACGACGTGTACAACACGGTCAAAGCCGAATATGCTGATCGATGGGATCTGGAAGTTTTGAATTCCACCGGCTTCAACAACACCTACTGCCTGACCATGACGCAGGAGAAGGCCGACGAGCTGGGCATCAGCACGCTGAGCGAGCTTTCGACGGCGGCGCCAGATATCGTATTTGGCACCACGCAGGAGTTTCCGGATCGCGCTGACGGCCTGGTCGGTTTGCAGGAAACCTACGGCGGATTCAACTTCGCCGAGGTGCGCGCCATGGATCCGGGCCTGCTCTACTCGGGCCTGGATGAAGGCGAGATCGACGTCACCACCTGCTTCGGCACGGACGGACAGATTTCGGCTTTCAACCTGGTCGTGCTTGAGGATGACATGGGCTTCTGGCCGCCCTACCCTGTGGCACCAGTGATCCGGGGCGAGGTGCTTGAGGCCAATCCCGAGATCGCCGATGCGCTCAATCAGCTGGCTCCGATCCTGGACGGCGCGACGATGAGTGCGCTGAACTGGGAAGTAGCTGGCAACGGGCGCGAGGCAGATGAGGTCGCGCGCGAGTTCTTGGTCGATAACGGCCTGATCTCCGGAGAGTAGCTTCTCAACTAGTCTGACCTACTCCCAAGGGCGGAGAGCGCAGCTCTCCGCCTTTTGGTTTAATAGGTCGGCCCCAATGCGGATTCCGCCGCAGGCGGCAAAGGGCAAGGCCGGGAACACGGTGGTGACCGGGCAGTCGCACGCGCAGTTTATCCACGAAACCTCCTGGGAACGCATTCCCGAGGATGTTCAGCATCAGGCTGTCCGCTGCTTGCTGGACCTCAGCGGAACGCTGATCGCCGGAGCACAGACCGAGATGAGCCGTCTCGCTCGTCACGTGGCGCACGCCAGCTACGGTGGCGAGCAGGCCAGGCTGCTGTTGGACGGCCGGCGAGCCAGCGCGGCCGGCGCGGCGCTGGCCAACGCCCTGACGATCGATGCATTGGACATGCACGACGGCTACCGGCCGGCAAAGGGCCATGCCGGGGCCGGTATCCTTCCCGCCGCCCTGGCGGCGGCGGAGCAGTACGATTGGGACGGCGTGGCGCTGCTCGAGGCGCTGGTGGTCGGCTATGAAGTCGCCCTGCGGGCGGCGGAGGCGCTGCACCAGCGGACCACCGAATACTTCAGCTCCGGCTCTTGGCTAGCGCTCGGCAGCGCGGCGGCATGGGCGCGGGCGCTCCGACTGGACGCTGAAGCCACCCAGCATGCGCTCGGCATCGCCGACTATCACGCGCCGCGCTCAGAGATGATGCGCTGCATCGACCATCCC
>CAZJUE010000430.1:0-1687 GCA_964549025.1 uncultured Anaerolineaceae bacterium
GTGCGGCTGTAGTAGCTAGTTTCAAAAGGGCAGGCGCAGCATCCATTGCGCAAGAGCCAGATGAATCAGGGCCTCGGTTGACACCGAGGCCCTGACTTATTCACCGCCCTCCTTCTGCCATCGGCGCTATCCTGTGAGGACAGCGTGGCCACGGCAATGCAACTAGCCGGGGTCGTCATGACGTCGTTCACGCGGGCCCGCGCTCGGGAATTGGGGCTCAGTTCCAGATCTATCAGATTCAAGATCGGACCCGAACGGATCACACTCTCCCCGCCTGCAGAGCGGCGCTGGGCTCGATCCGGAGCTCCATCTTGAAGGACCTGGACCGCACCAATCCTCAGGCTGCCGTGTGGTGAAATAGAAGCGCCCTGGCTTGCAGAGAAGGAGACCGGATTGAAGTATCGCCGTGTGGGTGGATCAGGGATCAAAGTCAGCGAGCTTTCGTTCGGCTCGTGGGTGACCTTCGGCCGGCAGGTGGATGAAGCGGCGGCTGCGCGCCTGATGGCAGCTGCCTATGAGGCAGGCGTCAACTTCTTCGACAATGCCGAGGTCTATGGCTACGGAGAATCCGAGCGCATCATGGGAGCCGCGCTGCGGAAGCTCGGATGGTCGCGCGACAGCTACCTGGTATCCAGCAAGGTTCGCTGGGGGTCGGTACCCAACCCGAAGCCGAGTCAGTTGGGGCTGTCACGCAAACACATCATGGAGGCCTGTGATCAGGCGCTTAAGCGATTGGGGCTGGAGACGTTGGACTTCTACCTGTGCCACCGGCCCGATGATGAAGTTCCAGTTGGCGAGATCGTCCGAGCCATGAACGACCTGGTCCAGATGGGCAAGGTGCACTACTGGGGGACCTCGGAGTGGCCCAGCGAGCTTCTCACGGAGGCACACGATTTCGCTCGGACAAACCACCTCGTTTCACCCACCGTCGAGCAACCGCAATACAACTTGTTCGATCGGGAGCGGGTCGAAGTGGAGTACGCCAAGCTGTACTCCATCGTCGGGATCGGGCTCACGACCTACTCACCGCTGGCTTCGGGTCTGCTCACCGGCAAGTATTCAACCGGGATTCCGGACGGGTCTCGGGCCGCTCTGGCTGACTATGGATGGCTGCGGCAAGAGATCCTCAGCGATCAGGGCCGCGAACGGGCGGCGAAGGTTGACCGGCTGGCGAGCGTTGCTCGAGAACTGGATTGCACGCTGCCGCAGCTGGCGATCGCCTGGTGCCTAACCAATCCAAACGTGAGCACCGTGATTCTGGGGGCCTCCAACGAAGATCAGCTCAGCGAGAACCTGGCCGCAGCCGAAGTCGTTGGGCGGTTGAAAGAGGGGGTCCTTGGGCAGATCGAGGCAGTGCTCAGTGATGAGACTAGCTAATCACCATTGGTGCAACCGGCTTTTAATCTAATGATTGACAGAATGCTACCCAGGCGGGGACTATTGTCACTTCCTGAATTGCGAAGATTGCTGGAGCATAGATAAACCGTAGCAGTGCATTTGCCAAATCCCGGGTGGCCCCTTGAAGGATGGAGTTCCAGGTCACCCCCCTGTCACCTTCTCCACTTCATCGACGTCCTATTCAACTGAGCCCAGATTGAATCTAATCAACAGAGACAGCCCGGGCTCCAGTCGATAGTAATGACGACAAGAGGCTAAGTGAAAAGCGCTCGTTGGCGATTCATCGCTG
>CAZJUE010000431.1:0-1669 GCA_964549025.1 uncultured Anaerolineaceae bacterium
CTGGATACCGGCCTCATGACAGGCGGAAACCACCGGAGGCACCAGGTCGGCTTTGGTTCGCTTGTCGAAGTTGTACCCGATGGTCCCATCGGCGATTTTGACTAATACGTGTGACAGCCCGGCCGCGGCCGCCTTGTCGGCGATCGCTTGCGCATCGCCGTCTTCGCAGTTCCAGATCTGCCAGATGTAGTAGCCTTTGCCCTTAAGCGTCAAATTGGAATCCCTCGGTCAATCGTCGTCTTCGCCCGATCTGGCTCGCAGGTTTCCAGCTCGGGTGAGCGCCTCCGAGCCGAATCGCTCACGAATCTCGTCCAGCGCTTTGAGCAGCCGTTGATCGTGCGTCCAGCTATCATCGAACATCTCCAACTGGCGCATCGGCGGCCCGAGATCCGACAAACCGACGGCCAGCAGGCGCACCGCCCGACCCTTGCGCCAATTGCGCTTGAACAGCTCGCTGGCCGCCGCATAGATCTCAGCGTCCTGGTCGGTCGGCTGCCCCAGCCGCCCTTGTCGGGTGATGGTCGAAAAGTCCGGCCAGCGCAGTTTGATGCGCACAGTCTTGCCCGCCAACCCTGCTCGCCGCAATCGCCGCCCTACCCTCTCAGACAGCTGTAACAAGACCCGTTTCAGCTCCCGTTCAGACGAAATGTCTTCGAAGAAGGTCCGTTCCGCCGACAGCGAGCGCCGGGCGTGCGCCTGGGATACGGGGCGTTGATCTTCGCCCCTTGCACGTGCTGCAAGTTCTGTGCCCCAGTCGCCAAACAGCTCCTGCCGCTGCCCTTCCGGCATCGCAGCCAGCTGCCCAATCGTCCGCATACCAAATTCCGACAGCCGCGCGGCTGACTTCGGACCGACACCCCACAGCATGGCAACCGGCAGCGGCGCCAGGAAGTCGGCTTCGGAACCTGCCGGCACAACCATCAAACCATTCGGTTTGCCGACGTCGGTCGCGATCTTGGCCACCAGCTTGTTGGTCGCCACCCCCCAGGAGGTCGGCAGGCCAAAACGTGTTCGTATCTCAAGTTGCAATTCTCGGGCGGTCTGTTCCCCGCCGCGCGGATCATCGCTGACGTCCAGGAAAGCTTCGTCGATCGAGATCTGCTGCACGACCGGTACCTGGCTGCGCAGGAACTGCATCACCCGCTGAGAGTGCTTCGAATACTCGCCATGGCTGGAGCGGACCACCAGCAGGCCCGGGTAGCGACGCAGTGCGGTGGCGGTCGGCATTGCAGAGCGAATTCCATATCTCCTCGCTGGATAGGAAGCGGAGGTCACCACTCCACGACCCTCCGGAGTGCCGCCCACCACAAAGGCCTTGCCTCGTAGTTCTGGGTTGAGCAGCTCTTCTACCGAACAGAAGAATGCATCCAGGTCGAAATGCAGAATCTGGCGGGGTGCGCTCAATCGGCACCTATACCTGCGACGACCGGATTGGTGCTTTCACGGTGGGCAGCGAGCCAAGCCGGGTCAGGTTGGCCTCCGGGTCGGCGCGAGCCAGTTGGACCCTTTGCCCTACCCGCGGTTAGAATCAACGGCGACGTCCTCGAGCAAAGGAGTCTGCACCATCGCATGACCTCCAGCCAAGAAGCCTCCCTGGCGCGGCTCCAGCAGAACCCGCGGGTCAGCAAGATCCGCATCATCGTCGCTCACGACGCGTGCCCTGCCTGCC
>CAZJUE010000432.1:0-1668 GCA_964549025.1 uncultured Anaerolineaceae bacterium
GTGATGTTCATCTACCGGCCCGATCAATACGAGATCGATACGCTGAAGCAAAACGTGGCAGAAATCATCGTAGCCAAGCACCGAAACGGGCCGGTGGGCAGCGTGGAGCTGGTGTTCCGCAAGTCACTGGCCAAGTTCGAAAACGCTGCCACCCGGCAGATGCGGGAGACCGAGCCAGAGATCGAGCCGGAGGCCGAACAAGCTTGAGTGGACCTGGAACCCGACCCGCAGTGCAAGCCGGAGTTGGCGCGTGCGTCAGCCCGGCGGCCCATGCTCCCCGCTTGCCGAGGAGCGTGACCCGGCGATGAAGGGATTCTCTGGCTTCCCGGCCGGCAAGCTGCGCTTGACCCAGGTTCCAAATCAGTTCTTCAGCGAACTGTTGCCGGAGATCGACCACCTGGGGGAGCTGAAGGTCACGCTGTACGCCTTCTGGCGGCTGCCGCGCAGCCTCGGCGATTTCCCCTATCTGACCCGATCGGAGTTGCTCGACGACGAACTGTTGATGCAAGGACTGCAGACCCCCGGACTCGAACCATCGGAGGCGTTGGACGAGGCGCTGGAGCGGGCGGTCGCCCGCGGCAGTATGCTGCAAGCTGGGTTGGAACTCGCTGACGGCGAGGAGCAGTTCTTCTTCCTGAACGGCCCGCGCGGCCGGGCTGCGATCGAGGCCATCCGCAAGGGCGAGTGGCGGCCCAGCGCGGGGCCCCAGGCGCCGGTCGAGCTGCGCACCGAGCGGCCGAACATCTTCAATCTATACGAGCAGAACATCGGACCGTTGACGCCGATGATCGCCGAGAGCCTGCGTGAGGCGGAGCGGAGCTTCCCCGAGCAGTGGATCGAGGAAGCGATCCGCATTGCGGTCGAGAACAACGTACGCAAATGGCGCTACGTCGAGGCCATCCTGGATGATTGGATGGCGAGCGGAAAGAGGCAATTCGAGGGTGACACCGAACGAGCCCGACGGCGATACCGTCAGGGCGAATTCGCCGACTTCTGGGACGGCTAACGGCGCTTCCGAGATGTTGGGCGATCCGAACTGCCCGCATTGCGGCGGGGTAGGCTATCTGCGCGCCGATCACCCGCGGGGTCATCCGGATTTCGGCAAGCTGGAGATCTGCGAATGCCGCGACCCGGAGGTGCGCAGGCGCCTGCAGCAGCAGCTTTACGCCATCAGCCAGCTTGGTGAGCTGCAGCAGTTGACCTTCGAGAGTTTCAAGCCAGAGGGACGGGTCGGAACTTCAGAGCAAGAGGGCAAGTCGCTGGAAGGCGCCTACCGGCGTGCCAAGCATTACGCCGACTCGTTGCAGGGCTGGTTGCTGCTGCAAGGCGGCTATGGAGTAGGCAAGACCCACCTGGCGGCAGCGGTGGCAAATCAGGCTGCGGCAGGCGGAGTCGGCACCTTATTCCTCACCGTGCCCGACCTGCTGGATGAACTGCGCGCTTCCTACGGCGACGGGGTTGGAGCATTCGAACGTCGGTTGGAGCAGGTGCGCTCGGCCCCATTGGTGGTGCTCGATGACTTCGGCACACATAACGCCACCGAATGGGCTCGCGAGAAGCTGTTCCAAATTCTCAACCATCGTTATATCAACCGATTACCACTGGTGATCACTACCAATATGGCGGTGGAGGAGATCGACCCCCGGCTGCGCTCCCGCATTCTCGACC
>CAZJUE010000433.1:0-1651 GCA_964549025.1 uncultured Anaerolineaceae bacterium
AATGCCCAGAATCGGGAGGCCAGTATCCAGCACATACTGCGGGATCTGCGGTGCCCCAGGTTCGTAGACAGAGGCAGGTCCGCCGGAAAGCACGAAGCCTTTGGGGGCGGAAGCGATTACCTCTTCTGCCGGCGCGTCGTAGGGGAAAAGCTCGCAGTAGACCTGCGCTTCGCGTATCCTGCGTGCGATCAGTTGTGAGGTTTGGGAGCCGAAGTCGAGGATGGCGAGTCCGTCCAAGCTCAATCGTCCTGGAAAACGATCTTGCCGTCGCTCATGTCCGAGATCACTGCCAGCGCCTCGATGGGTACGTTGAGGCCCGACAGCAGTTCGCGCCCGTTCTCGAAACTCTTTTCGATGAGCGCGCCGATGCCCGCCACGGTGGCGCCGGCGGCCCGCGCCAACCGCACCAGTCCCATGATGGTCTGGCCTGATGCGAGGAAGTCGTCGATGATCAACACCCGCTCGCCGCCGCCCAGGTACTCGGGCGAGACGATCAGCTCGACCGTGCGGCTTTTGGTGTGAGACGGGGCCAGCGTCAGAAAGATTTGGTCCGGCATGGTAATCGGCTTGGTCTTGCGAGCGTAGACCACCGGCAAATCCAACTCGATGGCGGTGGTCAAGGCCGGGGCGATACCCGAGATCTCGGCGGTGAGCACCTTGGTGGCGCCGATATCCGCGAATCGGCGGGCAAGCTCCTTGCCGCAGGCGATCATCAGCTCCGGATCCACCTGGTGGTTGACGAAGCCGTCCACCTTCAGTATGCCGCCGCCCAGGTTGACTCCGTCCTTCAGGATCCGATTCTTCAATGCTTGCATCAACCGAATTCTACATCGATCTGGGAGGCTCAAAACGCATTGCGTTCCCTCCCGACGCCGCATGCCGCATGATTTGACCTAACCCTGTGCGCATAGCGCCGCCTCCGTCACTTGACATAGAACGGATGTTCCGCTAGAATTGCGAACAAGCGTGCGAATTCTGGAGGTGTAGATGGCTCGTCGCAAGCTCTCGGAGCGCCAGCACAAGATGCTGGACTTCATCCGCAAATTCAGCCTGGAGAACGGCTACCCACCGTCGATCCGCGAGATCGGCAAGGCGGTCGATATCTCATCCACCTCGGTGGTGAACTACAACCTCAACCGGTTGGAAGAGCAGGGCTACCTCGACCGCGACCAAAACGTCTCGCGCGGCATTCGTCTGGCGGAAAACTTGGCTGGTCAGATGGCGGATCTGATTCGGGTGCCGCTGGTTGGTCGAATCTTTGCCAGCGAGCCGGTTCCACTGCCCAGCACCGATTCACCGATATTCAGCGCCGACGAAGCGATCGAGATCACCCAGGATTTGCTGAGCACACGCGACGGACTGTTTGCGCTGGAGGTCAAAGGCGATTCGATGGTGGACGCCATGGTCAACGATGGCGATATCGTGGTGATGCAGCGGGCGCCGGAATGGCACAACGGCGACATGGTGGCGGTCTGGCTCAAAGACAAGGAAGAGACTACGTTGAAGCACATCTACCGCGATGGGCCGCGGGTGCGCTTGCAGCCCGCCAACCCGACCATGCAGCCGATCATCATCGACAATCCCGAAAACCTGGAGGTTCAGGGCAAGGTGATGCTGGTGGTGCGTCAGCTGGCTTGAGCGGCCCTGGCTT
>CAZJUE010000434.1:0-1637 GCA_964549025.1 uncultured Anaerolineaceae bacterium
ATCGACTGGGCATGAGACCAGACGAAAGGGCGATCCTCTACCTGCCCAACCTCCCACAGTGGGTGGCGGCGTTTCTGGCGCTGCGCCGACTTGGCGCCGTCGCAGTTCCCATCACGCCGTTCTACACGCCCCACGATCTTCGGTACATTGCCAATGATTGTGGAGCGCAAACCGTCTTTTGTATGGACACCAACTTCGGCTACGTCGACCGAGTGCTGTCCGAGACAAGCCTGAATAGAGTGATCGTCACGACGATGGTCGAGCAACTGCCGGCATGGAAGCAGATTGCAGCTCGACTGCTGAGCAGGGTGCCCGAGGGACGCTTCCGGCTGGGCGAAAACGTACATACGTTCAGGTCCTTGGTGAAGAAAGGGGCATCGTCTCCGCCTCATGTGGACCAGCAGCCACAGGACATCGTGGAGATCCTCTACACGGGGGGAACGATGGGCTATCCAAAAGGAGTGCCCATCAACCAGGGGATATTCATGCAGAGCGTGGTCGAGCAGAGGCGACTGCGCGAGCCGCTAATTCCGATGTGTGAGGACATTCTGATTCAGGGCGGCGGCCTTTACCATATCCTTGGGCAAGCACTGGGCCTTGGCTCGGTTCTTTTGGGCGACACGGTCGTATTGCTGGCGAGGTTCAATCTGGATGCTATCTTTGACCACGTGCAACGGCTCAGGGCCACCACCTATTTTGGTGTTCCAACCGCGTATCGAATGATTTTGGATCACGACCGCCTCGACCAGTACGACCTGAGCTCGCTAAGGGTTTGCTTTTCCGGCGGCGACGTATTGCCCACGGATGTTGCCAGGATGTGGCGAGAAAGGTTTGGAAAACCCATATATGAAGGATACGGGTCAACCGAAACCTGCGGTGGAATTGCCGTCACCCCGGCCGGTGCGGAATTCCCGGAGGGGGCGGCCGGGCAGCTGCTGTCCTATCAGAAGGCCAAGGTCGTCAACCCGGATTCCTTGACAGAGGTCCCAACCAATGAGCCAGGCGAGCTGTTGGTCTCATCCGACAATATGGTTAAGGGCTACATCAATAAGCCGGAGGAAACGGCCGAATCCTTCGTTCAGCTCGATGGCCGAACCTGGTACCGGACCGGAGATATCGTTCGGATCGACGAAGACGGCTGGCTGTTCTTTGTGGATCGAACGGCGGACACCATCAAGCATAAAGGCTATCGAGTCTCGGCCTCGCGAATTGAGGTAGCTCTTCAGGGGCACCCGGCCGTGGTTGCCGCGAGCGTGGTTGGAGTGCCGGATCCGGATGTGGGTGAGCGAATCAAGGCGTTTGTGGTGCTTAAGGAGAACGTAAGAGGCGTTACGGCTTACGACCTTATCGCCCGCTGTAGGGAAGTGTTGGCCGCCTACGAGGTTCCTCACTACATAGAAATGCGGGATATGCTGCCGAAATCCAAGGTCGGCAAAGTCCTGAGGCGCGAGCTTCGAGCGGATGAACGACGCAAGCTGGAGATTGATTGAGGGCGATCGGGGCCAGATCTTCACCTGCCAGCAGGGCTACCAGCACATGCGCCGGAATCAGGATTCAGCGCACGCTGGACCTCGCTCCCCCAGTCGTAAGCTCTCTGTAAAGTAGCTCCCTGATCTCTGAGCATAGAATGAAGGCAG
>CAZJUE010000435.1:0-1619 GCA_964549025.1 uncultured Anaerolineaceae bacterium
CGACTTCCGGAAAAACGGTGACGATATCTTCAGTGGTGATGTAACCTTGATAATCCCCCTTTTCCATCAAGGCCGCGAATGCCTCGCGCTTATGCCACCTGTCCTTGGCTACGGCCATCTCTTCCCTCCCTGCAGGTTAAGAATCGGGCAGCAGTGACTTCAATGCGGCAAGCCGCGGATCGACATCCCGATCCGGATGCTCACAGTGCTCTTCGTTCCAATTCGCCCCGCACTCCGGACACAGACCTTTGCAATCCGGCTGGCAGAGCGGATGTGTGGGTACCCCTAGCAAGAAATGTTCCCGGAGCAATGGACTGAGGTCGAAGATCCCGGTCTCGGGAATCGTCAGCGTCGGGTCGCTGCCCGGGCTGGGTGGATGGTTCAGCAAGTCTCCCAACTCAACCGTCAGCGGCTGCTTGAGCGATGTCAGACATCGGTCGCATTCCATATCAATCTGCGACCCCAGTGCTCCCTCAAGGTACAATCCGCCACTGATTCGCGTAAAGCGCAGGGTGCCGCGCAGGTAACCCAACTCCAAGTCGTCGCCGACACGGAGCGCCGGGAAATCGAACTCTATCTCGCGGCTGGTACCGATGCTCTTGTGGAGCAGAAAGCCGACGTTGATCTTTAATGGGTGCTTCTGGGAGGCTTGCAATTCCGCTTCCAAAAAACCGGCAAAATCATAACATACATTGAAAGGTCGGTCAATCTAGGAACTAAGTACCAAACATAATATCGGTGACAGCCGGGAGGAGGCGGCACATATGGGGGTTTTATGATCTTCTACCGCCACATATATCGATTAGGTACTGTTCGAATAGTCAAAAACCAGTGCGAGAACTCCTGATTGGATCCAACAATCCGGGCAAACAAGCCGAACTTACGGCGCTGCTGGCCGACTACCCGCTGCGCGTGCTCATTCCTACGGAGCTGGGCCTGGCGCTCGAGATCGAAGAGACCGGTGCGGATTACCACGAAAACGCCACCCTCAAAGCCCGTGGCTACGCGCAAGCCTCCCAACGCTGGACGCTCGCCGACGATACCGGGTTGGAGGTGGACGCGTTGGACCGCGAACCCGGTCTGCACTCCGCTCGCTTCGGCTCCAACGCCGCGGCGCGTCGGGCCAAGCTGCTGGCCCAGCTGCGTGACCACCCAATGCCATGGACCGCCCGCTTTCGGGCCGTGGTGGCGCTGGCCGGGTCAGACGGTGAGCTTGAATTCGGCGCTGGAGAATGTATGGGGGAGATTATTGAGCAGGAGCGCGGCGATGGAGGTTTCGGCTACGATCCGATTTTTCTAGTCGCCGGGACCAGCCAGACCATGGCCGAACTGACAATGGCGGACAAGAACCGCCTCAGCCACCGGGCGCAGGCGGTCAAACAACTGTTGCCGCGGCTACTCGAGCACCTAGGAGCCGAAGGCGGCTGAACCGCAAATCCAGACATAAAGCGGCGACCCGCATGGGCCGCCGCCAGTGTGCTTGAGGCCTAGCCTACTCCCGCTCCTCTAGCCAGCGTTCGGTCATCATCGCCGCCTGGGTAGCCTGGCCGACCGAGCTGGCGATCTGACGGTATACCGGATCCATGATCTCACCGGCGGCAAACAAGCCCGGCACGCTG
>CAZJUE010000436.1:0-1605 GCA_964549025.1 uncultured Anaerolineaceae bacterium
AAACCGAGGGCGCTCCAGCCAACGGTCATTTCGTGGAGCATATCTCCCGCTCCGACCCCCTCCGGGCCGGTGCGGCAATTTGGCGCCCAAACGTCGGCATGCGAATGCTCACGCTATTTCAGCCGAACGATCCGCTTCGGTAGCCCACGCCTGCGCGCCGCCACCCAGGATCAGGTCTGCGGCGATCTTGGCCGAGCTCAACACTCCCGGCAGCCCGGCACCCGGATGGGTGCCGGCACCGACCAGGTACAGGTTGTCGAACTCCTCCGAGCGGTTGTGCGGGCGGAACCAGGCCGACTGAGTGAGGGTCGGCTCGATTGAGAATGCCGAACCGCGGTAGCTGCGCAGCGCGCCCTCGAAGTGGGAGGGGTCAATCCAGTGTTCGGCTACGATGCTGGTCCGCAGATCGGGCAGGAAATGCCGCTCTAGGTGGGCCAGCAACCGATCGCGGTAGCGTGGCGCGGTCTCCGACCAGTCGATCCCCGACTCCTGGTTGGGAACTGGCGAGAGCACATAGAAGCTCTCGCCGCCGGCCGGGGCCAGCGAGGGGTCGGTGCGAGAAGGCATGTGCAGGTAGAGCGAGAAATCATCGGCCAGCAGCTTGCGATCGAAGATATCCTCGATCAAGCCGCGGTAGCGCTCGCCGAGCAGGATGTTGTGGTGGGCCAGCGGGGTCTCGTGGTAGCGGCGGTCGGTGCCGAAGTACAGCACGAACAGCGACATGCTATGACGCATGCGCTCGATACGGCGGTCGGTGAAGTGGCGGCGATGCTCGGACGGGATCAGCCTGCGGTAGGTGTTGGCCATGTCGCCGTTGGAAACCACGGTCCCGGCCAAATGCTGCGAACCGTCTTCCAGTTCGAGGCCGCGCACCCGGCGGCGCTCGACCAGGATCCGGCGGACCGGAGCGTTGAGCCGGATCTCGACGCCGAGTTCCTGAGCCAGGCTCGTCATAGCTTGTACCAAAGCGCCGGTGCCGCCCATAGCGTAGTGCACGCCCCATTGACGCTCTAGGTAGTGAATCAGGGCGTAGATCGAGGTGGTCTGGAATGGGTTGCCGCCGACCAGCAGCGGGTGAAACGAGAAGCACCGGCGCAGGAAATCGTCGTCTATGAATTGCGAGACGTAGCTGTACACCGACTTGTTGGACTGTAGCCGGACCAAATCGGGCACCACCTTCAGCATGTCGCGCAGCTGAAGGAAGGGCCGGTCGGCCAGCTCCACGAAGCCCTTCTGGAAAATGGCCTGCGTGGAATCGATGAACCGCCGGTAACCGTCCACGTCCGCGGGGTTCCAGCGGCGGATCTGCTCGGCGATGAAATCCGGATCGTCGTTGTAGTCCAGGTAACGACCCTGGTGATCGAAGATCCGGTAAAACGGATCCAGCGGCACGAATTCGACATAGTCGGCCCGGCGCCGGCCCGCCAGCTGGAAGAGCTCGTCGAATAGAAAAGGGGCGGTGATCACGGTCGGACCGCCGTCGAAGGTGAAGCCGTTCCTGCGGTAGACGTAGGCCCGACCGCCCAGCTGATCGCGGCCCTCGAACAGGGTCACTGGTGCTCCTGCGGCCGCCAGCCGGATGGCAGCCGCCAACCCGCCAAACCC
>CAZJUE010000437.1:0-1602 GCA_964549025.1 uncultured Anaerolineaceae bacterium
TTTGGCGGTACCGTCCGTGTCGATCAGCACGTTCTCTGGCTTGAGATCGCGATGCACGATGCCACGCTGGTGAGCGTGTTCGAGCGCCTCGCAGACCTGGGCCGCAACTTCCACCAGCTGTTTGAGGTTCTCAGGCGGCTGCTGGTGCAGGCTGACGCCGTCCACCAGCTCCATCACGATATAGGGTGCCTTATCCATCTCACCGGCATCGAACACGGTGACGATGTTGGGGTGGTTGAGCTGGGCGATGGATTTGGCTTCCTGAAGCAGGCGAGCCCGACCTTCGGTTTCGAGCTCGAAGCCGGTGACCAGCTTCACCGCAACATCACGCTCCAGGGTAGTGTCGAAGGCACGGTGGACGGTCCCCATGCCGCCGCGGCCAAGCTCGGCATCGATGCGGTAGCGCTGGTTGATCAAGGTGCTGCTTGCCACTGAGGCCTAACTCCCCGTAGTGGACGGACCAAGTCTGTTTCTGACGGTTGCCCAAGTATAAGACCCAGCCAGCGGCCAATCGTGAAATCGGTAACCGGCGCCAATTGTGGACCTTGCCGGGGCTGGGGAGGGCTCCTGGACCACCGCGTTGCCGGAGACGGCTGTTTGCGGCGTGACCGCCGGGGTGAGCATCGCCCGGCCCTTTGGCAGTCTGCCGCGTTGGGTGACAATGATCACCGGTCGCGCTGTTGTCTGACAATTGACCGTCCCCGAAGGGGATGCTAGACTGATCCCGATTCAGCGATCTGGGCGCTGACATCCTAACCACGCAATTGAACCAACCAACCGATTCCATGAGCCTGGTTGAGGTCGCCATGGGCCGCACCCCGGCCGATCTGGTGATTCGCGGGGGCCGCTGGGTGTGCGTGCAGACCGGCGAGATCCTGGACGGCACCGATCTGGCCATCGCCGACGATCGCTTCGCCTACGTCGGCCCGGACGCAAGTCACTGCATCGGCGACGCAACCATGGTGATCGAGGCCGAGAACCGCTATCTGGTTCCCGGCCTGCTCGACGGGCACATGCATGTCGAATCGGGAATGATCACCATTGGTGAGTTTGTCCGGGCGGTGCTGCCGCACGGAACCACCGGCATGTTCATCGACCCGCACGAGATTGCCAACGTATTGGGCTTGGACGGCGTGCGCATGATGGTCAACGAGGCCGCGCTGCAGCCGATCCACGTGTGGGTGCAGATGCCATCCTGCGTCCCTTCCGCGCCGGGCCTGGAGACTGCCGGCGCCCGCATTGGCGCTGACGAAGTGCGCGAAGCGCTGAGTTGGCCGGGCGTGATTGGGCTGGGTGAGATGATGAACTTCCCAGGAGTGATCGCAGGGGATCCTCAGCTGCACGCCGAGATGCAGGCTACCCGCGCCGCCCGGCGGGTGGTCGGCGGCCACTACGCTTCCCCAGACCTGGGGCTTGCCTTCCACGGCTACGCCGCCGGCGGTGCCCAGGACGATCACGAAGGCACTCGCAAAGAAGACGCACTTGCTCGTGCCCGGCAGGGTATGAAGGTAATGATGCGGCTGGGCTCCGCCTGGCACGATGTGGCGGAGCAAGTTCGGGCGGTCACTGAAGATGGGCTCGATCCACGCCACTTTCTGTTGG
>CAZJUE010000438.1:0-1597 GCA_964549025.1 uncultured Anaerolineaceae bacterium
ATGGGAGCAGCATGTGGCTGCCTGGCCCTCATACCTACGCTGGCGGTGCTGGGTGGTCCGGGCCCTATGTTGGTCGCTGCGGTTTTCGGAGCGGCAACAGCGGCGGCCCACGTAGGTCGTGGGACGGGGCGTCGGGCTGTCTTGGCATTCCTAGGCGTCACCTGCTCACTCTTGATCATGCAAGCCTTCCAACCACTTCTTGACATCCAATACGGGAAAGGAGGACCAGTACGACCTGCCATCTTCAGCGCGTGGAACTCCTACTCGCGCGTGGCCGTCTACGACGAGCCTCATCCCGAGTGGGGTTTGAGGGCGAATACTGATATGGAACCTGTGGCCTCTCTGAGGATGGACATCGACGCTTCCGCCTCCACCGCAATCCTTCTCCCCGCTTCGAAGCACGCCTTGGAATACCTCCGCTATGACATCTCAGCCCTGGGACATTGGCTTCTCAAAGAGGATGCTCAAACACTGGTTATTGGTCCGGGAGGCGGCCGCGATATTTGGACCAGCCTGGTATTCGGGGCTTCTTCGGTAACCGGGGTAGAGGTCAACTCGATCATCGTCGAAGACGTAATGCGCGGTCGTTTCTTCAAAGAATCAGCCCGGATATATGCGGAACCGGCGGTCAAGGTCGTCGTGGATGACGGACGTAACTACATCGCTCGTTCTGATAAGTCATACGACTTGATCCAGGCGTCGCTCGTGGACACGTGGGCAGCGACCTCATCAGGCGCCTTCTCGCTGTCTGAGAGCAACTTGTACACCGTTGAAGCGTTTGCGGAATACTTGGACCACTTGAGCAAAGACGGAGTGCTCACCATCTCACGGTGGACTGAAGGCACACAACGCCTGGTCACTCTTGCAAGGACTGCCATTGAAAAGCTCCGCTGGGGTGAAGTAGCCGATCGGCTCTTCATCGCATCCTCTCCTGGTTCGGCTGACATTGGAGGTGTGGCCAACGTCATCGTGACGCGCCAGCCATTGTCGACTGACCGGGTGCATTACCTCGTCGAGACCGCAGAAAGGCTCGGATTCGAAGTGCTCTTCGCGCCAGCCGTGAATGGTTCTCCGCCAACGGGGCGGCCCGACTTCGTCGACCTCGCCACGAGCGAAGATCTTGATGCAGTGTTGGCGCGCCTCCCAGCCGACGTGTCGCCCGTCACCGACGACAAGCCCTTTTTCTTCCAATCTCTGAAGATCGACGGAATCGATTCCTTCGTCAACATTAGAGGGAAGGCATCTGACGGAATACAACTGACAGTGCGCCTCCTGATGATATCGGCTGCACTCGTAGCACTGTTCATCCTGGTCCCCCTCCATGTGGCGACGGCGAGAAGCGGACACCAGAGTCGCGATGCCATTCGTGCCTTGCCGTATTTCGGATTCCTCGGGATCGGCTTCATCGTTATGGAGGTCGGTCTCATTCAAAGGTACGTCCTCTTCCTCGGGCACCCTGTGTACGCCCTTACGGTGGTGCTGTTCACATTCCTGTTGGGCGCCGGACTCGGGAGCGCGGCCAGCCGGAGATTCAGATCTCCAACGCTGGCGGCACGCCTATCGCTGGTCGCGGTAGTTCTACTGGGCTTCGCCTATG
>CAZJUE010000439.1:0-1591 GCA_964549025.1 uncultured Anaerolineaceae bacterium
GTCGATTGTGCCATCGCCGCGTCGCTGTCGGGCTACGAAGCGAAATGGCACGAGGTGACCGACACGCTCTTCACGCTTCCTCTGACCTGGGCCAACCAGCTTCACGTTGCGAACGGCGACTTCTGGGACGGGCTGCCCGAGGATGATCGTGCAGCGCTTGCCGCCGAGTTTGCCAAGATGGAAGACAAGATGTGGTCGGTTGCCGAGGACGCCACCGCTCAGGGTATCGCCTGCAATACTGGCGAGGGCGAATGCACCTTCGGCGAAGCGGCGGACATGAAACTTGTCGAATACGGCCCGGAAGACGAAGAAAAGCTGAACGAAGCGGTGAAGGCGGCAGTTCTGCCGGGCTGGGCCGAGGATTGCGATGCCGCATTCGGTGAATGCACCTCGATTTGGAACGAGACGGTCGGCGCCGCGACCGGCTACACGATCGAATGACCTCCCTTGGGTCAGCCTGTACGAGGGGCTGACCCTCACTGCCGCCGGTCTTTTCCCTTTCGGACCGGCGGCTCCTTTTTTCTACCGACAATCAGGTTGCGCCGAGGCGTCACGCTGGTCGGCAGATCAACGAAAGCGCGACGGAGCGGCAGATGCGCAAAGTTTTGGATATCGTGACGATCCTTGCGGGGGCCGGTTTTCTTGGCCTCGCCTTTCTCACGGCCTACGAGGTTCTGAGCCGAAAGCTCTTCAATCACTCGCTTGCCGGGGTCGATGAAATCGGGGGCTACGTCTACGCCATTGGCGGCGCCGTCGGCTTTGTCGCGGCCTATGTGGCAAACGCGCATATCCGGATCAACCTGATCGTCGCACGTTTTCCCCACGGGCTGCGTCTGGTGCTCAACGTCGCGTCCCACCTGACGCTGCTCGCCTTCGCCGCACTGCTGACCTGGCGCGGCGGCGCGGAATGGCTGCGGTCCTACGAGCTTGGAGCGGTCTCGCCGACACCGCTCGGCACGCCGCTGATCTACCCGCAGGGTATCTGGCTGATCGCATTGGCCACCTTCACGCTGGTGATCGCGGTCACGCTGATCCGGGCGCTCGCGAAACTCTTCGGAGAGGGCGGCGTCGAAGCCGCCGCCCGTGACCTCGACATCGACGACATAGCAGCCGAGACCGACGCCGAGCTCGCATCGCTCAAGCGGCGCCAGGCGCCGGAAGGACACTGACATGATGGACACGACGACGCTCGCAGCACTCTACATCGCTCTGCTGGTCGGCCTGTCATTGCTCGGCCTGCATGTCGCGGCGGTGATGGCGATGATCGGCGTGGCCGGCGCGCTGCTGACCTTCGGTCCCGCCGTGGTGATGAACATCGGCGGCCTTGCCTGGGCCACATCGAACGACTACCTGCTCGTCGCCTTGCCGATGTTCGTCCTGATGGGCGAGCTGCTGCTGCGCTCGGGCATCACCGACCGGCTCTATACGGCGCTCTCGGCCTGGGTCCAGGGCATTCCCGGCGGCCTGCTGCACAGCAACATCTTCGCCAGCGCAATCTTCGCCGCCACCTCCGGATCGAGCGTCGCGACCGCCGCCACCATCGGCAGCGTCGCCATGCCGAACATGATCGAACGTGGCTACAACGAGCGGC
>CAZJUE010000440.1:0-1576 GCA_964549025.1 uncultured Anaerolineaceae bacterium
TCGGTGAATCTGCAACGCGGAGGTGGTGGATGTCGTGAACGGCAGCTCAGGGCCGGGCGCGTCGATACGGCGACGTGGACTTCGTGAATAGCCAGCCACGCCGCCGCATGCCCGTGTGGAGTCCAGATTGACACGTGCTGAGGGCGTGAAGGAGCCGGGTCTGTTCCTGGTCGTCGAAGGCTGGCGCTACCTGGAGGCTCTGAATGCTCATCTCGCCAGCCCGGATGTCGCGGAGACGCTGCGCCCCGCCCATAGCCGGTTACAGCGGCACAGATCAAAGCAGCCAAGGCCCGTGTGCATTCCAGTGGGTGCGCAATTCCACCGACCTAGCTTTCAGTTCGGGTCGACCCGCTGCTCCCCGGCACTAACATATTAGCTGTTGGCCACATTGCGCTGGCAGGGTGGCCTTTCCAGATATCCTAAGCTCGGGCCGCATGCGCCCTGAGGAGGGAACGAGATGACAGACACCTGGATGCCGCTGCTGGGGGGGTTGATCCTGTTGGTAGCGGGAGGAGAGTTGCTGGTAAGGGGGGCGGTGCAGTGCGCAGAGCGCCTTGGCGTCTCGCCCCTGGTGATCGGTCTGACCCTCGTCGGGTTCGGCACGTCGATGCCGGAACTGGTGACATCGGTCCAGGCCGGACTGAACGGGTCTGCGGGTATTGCCTATGGCAACGTGGTAGGCTCCAACATAGCCAACATCCTGTTGATTGCTGGTGTCTCTGCACTGATCTGCCCGGTCATCGTGGCGCGTTCGGCCTTGCGCCGTGATTCCGCAGTGATGCTGGCAGTGGTCGCGGGCTTCACGGTGCTGGCATGGGCGGTGCCCTTGGGGCGTGTGGCCGGCCTTGCACTGGTGACTCTGCTGATCGGCTACATCATCTTCGTCATCCGGCAGGAGCGAGGCTTGGCTGATGGTGGGGCTCTGCGTGACAAGACCCTGGCCCTGGCCGAGGCTGATCCGGGGATTGCGCCGCCCCACGCTCCCAAGCGGCTGGTACTGCCGCTGCTCATCGCCCTTGCGGGCCTGGCCCTCGTCGTGCTGGGCGGGTCCTTCTTTGTCAACGGCGCAGTGGCGCTGGCGCGGGGCTTTGGAGTGTCCGAAACCGTGATCGGTCTAACCGTCGTAGCTGTGGGCACCTCTATGCCTGAGCTTGTGACTTCGGTCATCGCGGCCCTGAAACGGCAAGGAGACGTGGCCTTCGGAAACGTCGTCGGATCAAACATCTACAACCTGCTGGGGATTGGCGGAGCCACGGCTCTCATCGCGCCATCGCGTGTTCCGGCCGAGATCGTTTCATTTGATGCGCCGCTGATGGTAGTCGTGTCGCTACTGCTGGTACTCTTTGCGGCAACTGGCCTGCGGATTGGACAGCGGGAGGGTGCAGTGTTGCTGGGCGGCTACGTCGCCTACCTCTGGATGCTTTGGCCTTGAAGAGGAGCTGAGGCGCGACCGGAAGCTTTAGACTGGGGCCGGACGTGCCCAGTGCCAGGTTCGAATTTCGCAAAGGGCCGTCCGTGACGTCTCATCGCGGTTGCCTGGGACTCATCCTCTGCCGCGCAGTGCTCGTGACAGGCG
>CAZJUE010000441.1:0-1570 GCA_964549025.1 uncultured Anaerolineaceae bacterium
GACGGATTGCCCAGGTATTCAGGCCCGGACCGCTAGAGACTGATGAGTGGGCTGCGGGCATGGAAGACACGGGCGTGGACTGGGATGAGATGTGGCTGCCTGCAGCCAGCCGCGCCGACGAGCCGAGTGCCAGGACGCGCCTGGATGGCAAATGGATCGGATTGACCAGCCAGGACGACCGATGGATCGAAGCCGCGGGCCGCCACCACAGACCGAGCGATCCAGCAAGCGCCGACGGCAGGCGGGGCGATTCAGCGAACCGGATTGGCGCCGGAGCGTCCTATGCCCGCAAGTAGCCAATCCCGGTCCTGGTCATCGCCAATCCCGGTCAAGCTCAGCAGGAACTCGCCGAAGCACTGGCGGATCAAGCGGAATATCAGCTGGTTCAGATGCTGGACTCGACTGAGCGGATGGACCAGCAGCTGCTGGCCGCCGAGCCGGAGATCGTGATCCTCGACGGTTCGCTCAGTGACAATGCTGCTTTCGATGTGATCGACGAGCTCACGGTGAAGTTCTCCGAAACCACGGTGGTAGCGATCGCTGAGGCCGATGATCCCGCTCGGCTGCAGCAGCTCACGCTAGCCGGGGCACGCGGGATTGTGTCGCGGCCGCTGAGCCGGGAGAGTGTGCTGCGCACCCTGCGCAGGGTGCACGAGCTGGAATTGCGTCGGCGACCGCCGGTTTCATCCAGGATTGGCCAACCGCACGAAATCGTAGGTCCACTTCAGGTTCTGGCCGTTTACAGCCCTCGGGGAGGGGCGGGGGTATCGACGCTGGCGGCCAACCTGGCGATCGCGCTGCGCGAAGAGGCCTTCGATGAGGTCCTGCTGGTGGACGGCAAGCTGGCGTTTGGCCATCTGCCGGTGATGCTGAATTTGCGCACCGCCAACTCGTTGGCCGACCTGATACCGCACCCCGACACGGGCGACCCGGACTTCGTGCAACAGGTAATGACGCGGCACAGCTCCGGAATCGATGTGCTGCCAAGCCCGGCCGACCTGCAGGTGGCGCAGGGCATCCGGCCCGATGGACTGGTTGGTGTGCTCGACATATTGCGCTCACTGTACGAATTCATCATCATCGATGCCGGCAGCGCGCTTACGGAAAACTGCATTGCGCTGCTGGAAGCCGCCGACCGAATCCTGCTGGTTTGCACCCCCGAGATGGCTTCCTTGCGGGACGTCACCCAATTCATCCAACTCAGCGGCGTGCTCGGCCTGCCGCACAATAAGGGGCTGATCGCGCTCAATCGGGCGGGAATGCGAGGTGGGGTCACGGCCGACGGAGTGCGCGAGGTCTTGCAGCGGGACATTTTTGCCGAAATTCCGGACGACCTGGCCAAAGCGCTGCGCGCGCTCAACCGGGGGGTTCCCCTGCTACAGCAAAGCCGGCGCAGCCCGGCCAGCAAAGCGATCCGACGTGCGGCGATTGCATTGACCAGCGAAGTGGGGGTTCGGCGCGGGAGGGAATCCGGATGGGCAGCGGCCACCCCGGCTCGGGCCAGCCAACCAACAGTCTCGGCGCGTGCCGGATGACGGGTTATTCTGATGAAGCTCCCCGTAGTGAGTAG
>CAZJUE010000442.1:0-988 GCA_964549025.1 uncultured Anaerolineaceae bacterium
TTCACCGATCCGATTGCCGGGAACGCGCTCGCGCAACATCCCGATCACCGCGTCAGAATCTCCCTCCTGCGCAAGCTGGACCAGCTCCCGAATCGTCGCCCGCAGGCTATTCCCATCGGGCAGCTCCTGCTCCTCCACGGTCACAATGTCCGGATGCACGGTGTCTTCGTAATCGATCCCCTCATCCCACAGCCGCTCGCTGAGCTTCTCTCCAGGCCGCACTCCGGTGAACTGGATCTGGATGTCCTTTCCAGGCTCCAGGCCGGACAGACGAATGAGATCCTCCGCCAGATCCAGCACCCGTACCTGGTTTCCCATCTTCAGTACGAACAGCTCACCGCCCTCACCCATGCTGGCGGCCTGCAGCACCAAATGCACTGCTTCCGGAATGGTCATAAAGAATCGCTGCATCTCCGGGTGCGTGATGGTCACTGGGCCGCCTGACTTGATCTGGCGCTGAAGAATGGGAACCAAGCTGCCGCGGCTGCCCAGCACGTTGCCGAAGCGAACCGAGACGTACGGACGTCCGCTGGAGCGCGCCGCGTCCTGCACGATCAGCTCGGACATCCGCTTGGTGGCACCATATACGCTGGTCGGTTGAACCGCCTTATCGGTTGAAATCAGCACTAAGCGACCCACCTGAAAGCGCAGCGCCAGGTCCACCATGTTTTGAGTACCCAGCACGTTATTGGTGGCGGCCTCCTCTACGTTGACTTCCATAAGCGGCACATGTTTGTGCGCCGCCGCATGGAAAAGCACCTCCGGCATGTGGCGCTCCAGCACGCCACGCATCCGCTCGCGATCGCGCACGTCGGCCACCACCGGCACCAGGCTCATGTCCGGAAAGTCGGCTCGCAAGTCAAGCATGGCCTCGAACATGCTGTTTTCACTGATGTCAAGCATGATCAAGCTTGCCGGTCCCCAGCGAGCAATCTGGCGGCAGAGCTCTAATCCAATCGAACCGCCCGCGCCGGTCACCAGCACCCGT
>CAZJUE010000442.1:998-1549 GCA_964549025.1 uncultured Anaerolineaceae bacterium
TTCCAGGGTCCGGCCAACCGCCTCGTCGTCGATCACCGCCGGCTCGCGCCGGAGTAGGTCGCTAATATCCACTTCCCGCAGACGGCTGACGCTGACCTTTCCGCCGATCAGTTCGTACATCCCGGGCATGGTTCGGAACGGGATCTCCAAGTTGCGGCAGATATCGCTTACCAAACGCACCACCGATCCCGGTGCGGTCGGGATGGCGATCACCACCTCCTCAGCGCCAAACCGGCGGATAACCCGATCGAGCTCGCTCAGCTGCCCGGCCACGCGTACGCCGTGGATGTCCTTCTTAATCTTTTCGGGGTTGTCGTCGACGAAGGCGACCGGCTTCAGGTTGAGCTGGGGATTGCGCTGCATCTCACGTACCACCAGCGCACCAGCGTCGCCCGCCCCGACCACCACCACGCGCCGGCTGCGTTTGCCGTTGCCCTTCTGGCTGATCTGACCGCCCTCAGCCAGGATGCGAACGGTCAAGCGCAGCCCGCCGACGCTGAAGAGCGACAGCAGCCAGTCAATGCCGAGCGTCGAGCGCGGGAAGCCGGCCT
>CAZJUE010000443.1:0-1547 GCA_964549025.1 uncultured Anaerolineaceae bacterium
AAGCCGACGCCTTGATCAAGACCGTTTATGCCGATCCGCGCGGGCTGACGTTCCCGTTCTCTTCAGTCCAGGCCACCGAAGAGGGTGAAGGCGGAGTTGAGATCGTCCACGAGGTGCGGGGCTGGGACGTCGAGGTGACCGAGCTGGAGAACCCGGACTACAACCCCGACGTCGACATCCACATCATCGGTTTCACCAAGGCCGTTGGCGACATCGCTGACAGCGCGCTTGAAGTCTTCAGCTATTTCGGGGTCACCGTTTTCCTCGTCTGGCTGCTGCTGTCCTGGTATTGCGGCTCGTTTAAGGTCGCGGCGATTCCCACCGCCTGCGGTCTCCTGGCGGTCACCTGGGAGCTGGGTTTGTTGCACATGTTCGGTTTCGGCCTGGACCCGTTCGCGATTCTGATGCCCTTCATCGTGTTGGCCATCAGCACCTCGCACGGCATTCAGATCACCAACTTCTGGTTGAACGAGTCGTCGGGCGGCGTGCCGGCCTTCGAGGCCGCCCGAAACACCTACCGTCGTCTGGTGATTCCCGGCATCTCGGCGTTGGCGACCAACTTCGTCGGCTTCGGCACCATGTTCCTGATTCCCATCGACATCATTCGTGAGATGGCCACCAACGCCCTGTTTGGCCTCGTGGCGATCGTGTTGTGCAAAAAGGTGTTGTTGCCCTGCTTGCTGTCATTCGCGACGCTCAAGGATCCCGCCAAATTCATGGCGCACCAGCAACGCCGGGACAAGCGGCTCGAGCCGATCTGGCACTCCCTTGCCGGCGTGACACGCAAGCCGGTCGCGGCGATCGTGCTGCTGTCTGCCGGCGCACTCTGGGGTTACGGCCAGTGGGTGGCCAAGGACCTGAAGATCGGCGAGTTGCATGACGGCGTGCCAGAGTTGCGCCCCGACGCCCGCTACAACCTCGATTCGGCGCGCATCGTCAAGGAGTTCGCCATCGGTGTGGATGTGCTGAAGGTGGTCGCGGAAGGCGAACCGGACGGTTGTATCAACCACAGCATCATCTCGTTGATGGACCGCTTCGCCTGGCGCATGGAAAACACCGCTGGCGTGCAGTCAACGTTGGCACTGCCCACCCTGCAGCGCATCGTCTTCAACAGCTATACCGAATCCAATCCAAAGTTCAACACGCTGCCGCGTGAGAGCGGCGCCCTGGTGGTCACGGTGCAGCCGTTCCCGAGTTCCACCGGCCTGCTGAACGAGGATTGCAGCGCCATGCCGGTGCAGATCTTCACGCAGGATCACAAGGCCGAGACCATTGATCACATCATTGAGGAGATCAATCGCTTCATCGACGAGCAACCCGAAGATGCTCCGGTCACGTTCAAGCTGGCCACGGGCAACGTGGGCGTCATGGCTGCGGTGAACGATGTCATCGAAGAAACCGAAAGCACCGTGTTGCTGTGGCTGTTCCTGGGCATCGGCGTCTGCATCGTGATGTCATTCCGCAGCTTTGCCGCCCTGGTCTGCATCATGGTGCCCCTGGCCCTGGTGCATGTGGTGAGCTACGCGGTGATGGTCTGGCTGGAGATC
>CAZJUE010000444.1:0-1546 GCA_964549025.1 uncultured Anaerolineaceae bacterium
GGGCGGTGACGGCCTCCAACGGGATGCGGGGGTTTCATCGTCGAGAGCTTCATGAGGTCGAACCTCGTTATAAGTTTTGCGGAAGCGCTTGAAAAGTCGTTGCTGCACGCTGAGATCGGCGCCTGGCGGACAGGTGGCGTGGGCTTTGAGGGTTCTGTGCATGCGTTCATGGGCGCCATTCTGCTGTGGACTACCCGGAGTGATGCGTTGGTGGGTGATGCCGAGTTGAAGCCACCAAACGTTAAGGTGAGTCAAACCGTGAATGCCTGTGGAAGCGAAGGGGGTGCCGTTGTCGCTGCGGATCGCGTCGGGGAGGCCATGTTGTCTAAACAGGCGCAGGAACTGGTTTTGGACGCCTCTTGTCTTCACATCAGGCAGGCCATGGCAACAAAGCAGGTAGCGGCTGAAGTGGTCGACGATGGTGAGAGGGTAGCAGGATCGGCCGTTGCGCATGAGGAATTGCCTTTTGAAATCGACGGTCCAAATCTGGTTGGGAGGGTGGTGAAGGGAGCAGCTCCTGGATGCTTCCATCGCCGGTGACGGCGGCGAGAGCGGACGCGGCCGTAACGTTCGAGAATGTCGAAAACCGTGCTACGAGCGGGCAAGGTCCGACCGGGAAAGCGATTGTGGAGTCGCTTCAAGATTTTTCGGGCACCCCATCCGTGACGGCCATACTCCTCGAGAATCAACTTGATGAGCTCGTCTGGAGTCTCATGAGGGCACGTGTGCGGTGCCCGGCTATGATGGTGGAGCCCGCTGCCGCCGCTCTGCTGATAGCGATCGAGCCTCTTGTAGCCCGTGTTGCGACTGATACCATAACGCAGGCACAGCTCGGTCATCGTCCAGTGTCCGTTTTCAAAATCGTGGATAAAGTGTCGTCGTTCGAGCACAGGATTGGTCTCCAGCCAGGGCATGCTTCCTCCTCCCATAAGGTCGGAGCAAGTGTCACCCATGTGCCCGGACACCTGTAACCTATGTACCAAGGTTGTACCAAAGGGTTGTATAATAACCGAGCGGACGGCACCGAAACTTCGTTAACGTATGAGACATTTGGTCGCTGGGTGGCGGCTTTGGGAAGGTTCCCGTGCCGCCGCTCATCGGCCCTGTTAGACGGATCCACCAACATGCCTGCAGTCGATTACGACAAACTCGCCTACTACTACGATTCGCTGGTCACGGATCAATCGGACCTCGCCTATTTCCGGGACCTTGCCCGGCGGGCGAACGGTCCTGTCGCCGAGTTCATGGCCGGTTCAGGACGCCTAGCGGTGCCAATCGCCCAGGATGGAGTTGACATCACGTGTGTTGACTCGTCCCAAAAAATGCTTGCGGTGCTAGCGGAGAAATTGGCTGCAGGGGGCGCTCCCGCGAGGTCCGTCTGCGGCGACATTACTCGAGTCAATCTGGGGATGCAGTTCGCGCTGATCTCGATGGGTGCGGCACTCCGCGGCACGGGAATCGTCAACCCGAGCATCGTGGTGCAGGTCCTCACCGTGATCCTCAACGCGATCCTCGGGTACGTCCAGGAGGCCCGGGCGGAGGACGC
>CAZJUE010000445.1:0-1510 GCA_964549025.1 uncultured Anaerolineaceae bacterium
TGATCAACACTCGCCTGCTGGCGCTGGATTCGCCGGCCGCGCTGCGCCGGGAGCTTTTCGGTCGCACGGTTGTGTTCCACCTGGCGTCGGTCGAGCCGGCCTTCAAGCAGGCTTTGGAGCCGTTCGGCTTTGTGCAGGCCGTGGAGCAGGTGGACGCCAAACTGCTGGTCAGGCTGGAAGAACCCGAGATCCAGAACCCGCAGCTGATCGCCGCGCTGGTGCAGGCCGGAGCGCAGATCCAGTTTGTCGGCGAATTGCGCCGTTCGCTGGAGGACGTGTACCTGCACCTGATCGGCGAGCGCCAACCGGAAGAAAGGATGACCAGCGATGCTGGGTAGAAGCACTATCATCGTGCGCAAGGAGTGGTCGGAGGTCTTCAAGAATCGCTTTGTGCTATTCACGGTGGCCTTCTTGCCGTTGATCATCACTCTCATCCCTCTGGGGATCATGTATGCCTCCGGACCGGGAGGCGATTTTGCTGAGATGGGCGGCCAGGACATGCCGGAAAGCTTCACCGCCCAGTGCGCCGGCCTGGAAGGCGTGGAGTGCGCTCAGTATTTTTTCGTCAGTCAGTTCATGCTGCTGTTTTTACTGATGCCGCTGGCGATTCCGATCACCATCGCCTCCTACAGCATCATCGGCGAGAAGACCCGGCGCACATTGGAGCCGCTGCTTGCCACGCCGGTTTCAACCGCCGAACTGCTGGCCGGCAAGGCGCTGGCGGCGGTGATTCCGGCAGTGATCGCCACCTGGGTGGCGTATACGATCTTCCTGGTGGGGTCGACGATCATGCAGGTATCGGAGGCCGTCATGGCGCGGCTGCTGGATCCACTATGGCTGATCGCGGTGGTGATCGTTGGCCCACTGCTGGCGCTGGCCGCGGTGAGCGTGGCGGTGATGGTCTCGTCCCGCGCTAACGATCCGCGGGTGGCCGAGCAGCTCTCTATGCTGGTGATTCTGCCGCTGCTGGCGCTGTTTTTCGGACAGATCGCCGGACTATTTCTCATCAACGAGCAGCTGATCCTGTGGATGGCACTGGCGTTGGTGGTTATCGACCTCGGACTGCTGTACTTCGCGGTGCAGCTATTTCAGCGCGAAACGATACTGACCCGGTGGAAATGAGCGCCGGTGAATGGATGACGCTGGGTGGGTTGATGCTCGAATCGACGGTCTGAGATGATCGAAGACTTCTCACCCCTGGCGCTCGCGGCGGTAGTGGCGGCGGTGCTGGTCACTCTGGGCCGGGCGCTGCTCGGCCGCCGGGGCCAGTTTGAGCTGGGCGTGTATGGAACCGCCGGCGGCGCAGTTTGTCCTCGCTGCGGCAAACCGTACTCGCGGGGCATGCTTTCGCCCAATCTGCTGGTCGGCAAACTCGAGCGCTGCCCGCATTGCGGGAAGCTGGCGCTGGTGCGGCAGGCCAGCGACGCCGAACTGGAGGCCGCCGAGGCGCGCTTTCGCGAGCCGGTTGAATCGCAAGCTGAGCCCGGGCGCGATTTGGATCGCATGATCG
>CAZJUE010000446.1:0-1502 GCA_964549025.1 uncultured Anaerolineaceae bacterium
GCTGAAGACTGGCCACGCTGACCCGAGGGGACCGTGGGCGCCGGTAGGCGTCGGCGTGCACAGCGACGTTGCCTTCGTGGGCGCCGTCGGTACTGAGGGGGGCGCTACCGATATCACTGCGCTGGGCGATGCGCCGAACACGGCCGCCCGCCTATCCTCCGCGGCCGCGGCCGGCGAGATCCTGATCAGCGAGAGGGCCTACCAGGCGGCGGGCATGGGCGACGTGGAGCTGGAGTGGCACGAATTGACCTTGAAGGGCAAGTCGGAGCCGGTTCGCGTCAGATTGCTGACCGTGGGATGATCTGGATCCGGCCTTAGAAGATTTCCTTCAGGCGCTAACCCTCGACCCCGAGAATGCCGGTGGGTATCTCGGCCGGGGCGTGCTACTCAACCCAGTTATCAAGAAGCACAAGTGACATATGTCACACCAACAACCGATTTCCTTCACTTGGATTTCGGCGTAGCAACAACTATTCTGTTAATGGTGGTAGGAGTCTGCGCGTCTGAACGATGATTTCGGCATTTGACATGTCGATCTCGTGGTCGGTGCTAATCGCCAGTAGTTGGGGCGAAAACATGGGGGTTACATCATGCGGCGCGCAACACTACTACTCCTCTCAATCTTGCTGATCCTTGGCGTTATCGCCGTGGCTACGGCCGCGGACATCGTGCCCAACGAGATTCAGCAGCCTGGAACCCAACCCAACGAAGTGGGTAACCTGGAGTCGCCGGACAAGTGTGATAACTGTCATGGCGGCTACAACACGGCTGTGGAACCGGCCTTCAACTGGCGCGGCAGTATGATGGCCAATGCCGGCCGGGATCCCATCTTCTGGGCCACGCTGGCCATTGCCGAACAAGATTTCGACGGCTCAGGCGACCTGTGCATCCGCTGCCACAGCACCGGCGGCTGGTATGCCGGCCGATCCACGCCCACTGACGGTTCGGGGCTGGCGGCCGGAGACGCCGACGGCGTCGATTGCGACACCTGTCACAAGATGACCAATCCCGACAACTCTGAGCACCTCGGGGCCATGAATCCGCCCTTCGTGGCCAATGACGGGGGGTCGCCAGCCAGCGGATACTATGGTTCCGGCATGCTCTCGCTCTGGCCCGGTTCCGACAAGCTGGGACCGTACAGCGATGCCGATGCCCGTCACCAGTTCATGCAGTCCGCATTCCACCGCTCGGTCGACTTTTGTGGCTCCTGTCACGACGTATCCAACCCGGCCGTGGGCGATCTGGCGCCCAACAACGGCGCGCAGGCAACGGCCGACCCGGTGGTGGCTAGTGGTGTGCTCGGTTCTCCGCTCGACCAAAAGGCAGCCTTCAACAACCTCCCGTATATGTATGGGATCGTCGAGCGCACCTTTAGCGAGTTCAAATCTGGTCTGTGGTCCCAGACGCTCGTCTCGGCTTACAACAACCTTCCGGCCGAACTCCAGGCAGGCGCCATCCAGGCCGCTTACGACGCTGCCGGAGGTAATTATGCAGACGGCGCG
>CAZJUE010000447.1:0-1500 GCA_964549025.1 uncultured Anaerolineaceae bacterium
GCCCTTGATTTCCCTCCGTGGTACAAGCTCGAGTGGTGGGGCGAGTACCGCGATTCCCACAGGGCTCAGGCGGGCATCGGGAAAAGCATCCCCTTCTTCTTTGCGGGCATGGTGCTCATCGTGGTTGCCCTGTTCAACGGGCTCCGGCAGCCCGCGGTGATATGGCTCACCGTGCCGCTCGCGCTCATCGGCGTTACCTTTGGCCTGCTTGTGACCAAGCAGCCCTTCGGCTTCATGGCCTTACTTGGCTTCTTAAGTCTATCGGGCATGCTGATCAAGAATGCCATCGTCCTCATCGATCAGATGGATCTGGAGATTCGTGAGGGGAAAGACCGTTTCCAGGCTATTGTGGATTCTGGGGTGAGCCGACTGCGGCCGGTCGCCATGGCGGCGCTCACCACGGCCCTGGGCATGACTCCGCTGATTTTAGACCCCTTCTTTGTTGCAATGGCAGTGACCATTGTCTTCGGGTTGATGGTCGCAACAATCCTCACCATGGTGGTGGTGCCGGTGTTGTATGCCATCTTCTTCCGTATCCCGTTCCCGAGGACAGCTGGCGCCGAAGCGTGGACCTCGTAGTTGCACGACCCTCCGTTGGTTTACCTGGTACTGAAACGCCTTCCGCGTCGTGGCGATCAGGTCGTCTATACGAAAGGAGGACGTGATGTTCGCGCCCCGTCCCGTAAGATTCCGCGCAAGGCTATCGCAGTCATTCATGGGGCTGTTCGCCGTAGGGGTCCTGATCTCTGGATGCACGACGGTGGGACCGGATTACGTCCGGCCGTCGGCAGATGTCGCCAAGCAATGGATGGAGATGGATGATCCCAGAATCAAGGCCGAACCCGCGGACCATCGAGAATGGTGGACGGTATTTAATGACCCAATGCTCAATGTCCTCGTGGACACAGCCTACAAACAGAATCTGACGCTGCGCAGCGCGGGAATCCGCATTCTGGAAGCTCGGGCGCAGTTAGGGATCTCTGTCGCGAACCAATACCCGCAAACGCAAGAAGTGGGAGCTTCATTTAATCGCATCACCTTGAGCGACAACGTGAGTCCGACGGGCTCGGATGTCGTAGATACAAACCTTAATGTGTATTCCCTTGGATTCGATGCATCCTGGGAGCTGGACTTTTGGGGCCGATTTCGGCGCCAGGTCGAGTCTGCCAATGCGGACCTGGGCGCCTCGATCGCAAACTATGACGATATCCTCGTCTCCCTCGTAGCCGAGGTAGCGGCAACCTATGTCCAAATCCGGACGTTTGAGGAACGCCTTAGAGTGGCCCGGCAGAACGTCAAAACCCAAGAGCGGAGCTTTCAAATCGCGAACGTGCGTTTTCGCAATGGAGCCGTCACCGAGGTTGACGTGCAGCAAGCCAGGGCGAACCTGCGGAGTACGGAGGCGTTGATCCCCGAGTTGGAAAAGGGCCTGCGGCAGGCACAAAACGCCCTGAGCATCCTCCTTGGAATGCCACCAAGCGATTTGAGAGGTGTGCTTGG